>VGQC01000006.1 GCA_016882385.1 Cyanobacteria bacterium M_DeepCast_100m_m1_067
CACCCCTACTCCGGGCCGTGCGCTTCCAGAGCGACCTGGCCGGCTTCTACCGGCTGCACCTGCAGGCCCGCCTGCCCTTCCGGCTGCTGCGCCAGCTGGCCCACTTTCCCTGCCGCAGCAAAGACGAGCTCTATGACGGCGTGCAGCGCGCCGTCGACTGGAGCCGCTGGCTGCCCCCTGGCACCACCTTCCGCGTGGATGCCACCGGCACCGCTCCCGGCCTCAACCACAGCCACTACAGCGCCCTGCAGGTCAAAAACGCCCTGGTGGATCTGCAGCGCCAGCAGTGGGGCGCCCGCTCCTCCGTCGACCTCGACAATCCCGACCTGGCCCTGCACCTGCACCTGGGTGGGGGCGAGGCGAGCCTCAGCCTTGATGGCAGCGGCGGCAGCCTGCACCGCCGCGGCTACCGGGCCGCCATGGGCCTGGCCCCGCTCAAGGAAAACCTCGCCGCCGGCCTAATCGCCCTCACCGGTTGGGATGGCACCGCGCCCCTGGCCGATCCCCTCTGCGGCTCCGGCACCCTGCTGATCGAAGCGGCACGGCTGGCCCTGGGGCTGGCGCCGGGGCTGGGCCGGCACTTCGCCCTGGAGCGCTGGCCCGACTTCGACACCGAGCTCTGGCAGCAGGAGCGGCAGGCCGCCACGGCACTGGCCAAAGGCACCCTGGCCAGCGGCAACCGCCTGGCGCCCATCGTGGGAATGGAGCAGGATCCCGCCGTGCTGGAGCAAGCCCGCAGCAATGCCCAGGCCGCCGGCGTAGCCCAAGCACTCGATCTGTGCCTGGGCGACTGCCGCGATTTTCAGCCACCCGCGGGCCCCGGCATCCTGGTGTGCAACCCGCCCTACGGCGAGCGCATCGGCGAACGGGACGCCCTCGAACCGCTCTACGCCGATCTGGGCCGCATGGTGAAGGAGCGCTGCAGCGGCTGGAGCCTGTGGCTGCTGAGCGGCAACCCCGATCTCACCGGCGCCCTGAAGATGAAGGCCAGCCGCCGCATCCCGATCAGCAACGGCGGCATCGACTGCCGCTGGCTGCACTACGAGATTCGCTGACTCAGAGCTTCTGAATCAGCTCCACAGAGGGGATGGGACCCTTGGCCCAAACGGGTTTTGGCGGTTGTTGAACAAGTTGTACAACACCTGCAAAACAGCGATTCAAGCCACCCACCCAAGCAACGACCCAGCTCACCCACCCAGCTCAGCGGCCCAGGATCGCGCGCGTGGTTTTGCTGAGGCCGGCGGTGGTCTGGGGCAGATAGGGGCCCTTGACCAGTTGACCACCCACCCGCACAAACACACCGGCCAGCACCAGATCCAGCGCCGCCACGACCAGCGCGGCGTGGATCCAGCTGAGCCCCTGGGCCTCGTGCAGCCACAGCAGCAGGGCCAACTCGGCACCGATCAGGGCCAGCAGCAGCAGGGCCAATCCGCCGCTGATCAGCAGGGCGCCGCTGATCAGCCGCCGCTTCTCCCGGTCCACCTCCTGCAGGGCGATACGCACATGCAGGTCCATCACCGAGGTCATCAGGGCGCCGACCCGACCGGCCGCCACCCGGGCCACGCCGCTACTCGCCTCCGGCTCATTCCGATCGGTCATGCCGAGCGCCGGCCCGAAGCCAGCAGCAGACCCAGCACCACACCCACGCCGGTGGCGATGCCGATCGCCATCAGCGGACGCTCCCGTACGGGCTTCTCAATGCGGGGCCGGAGCGAGGCATTCAGCTCATCGAGCAGGCTCTCGAGCTGGGCTTCCATCGGCGCCAGGTTGTCGGCCAGGCGGCTGGTTTGATCGCCGGCCACCTCCAGCAGCTCCAGCAGCTGGTCCTTCACCACCGTGGCGGTGCGGCCGCTTTGGCTCGCGATCACCTCCACCACCTCATCAAAGCTGCCCCGGGTGGCCTCGAGGGTCTGACGGGCCACGGCGGGCCACTCCCGCTGAATGGTGGGAATCAGGGTCTCAAAACGGTCGCGGAAGCCCTCGGGGCTGGCAACGCGGGGAGGCGTCTCGGCGGTCATGGGGGGAGAGGCGACTACGCAACGCAGCCCTCAAGCTAAGGAGGGGGTTGAGCTTTCGAAACCCTCCGCTACATTTCTGCTGCTCGGCGCACGGGCCTGTTGGTTCACATCAATCAGGTCGAGCTCACCCATTTCAAGTCCTTTGGCGGGTCGATGACGATCCCGCTGGAAGAAGGCTTCACGGTGGTGACCGGACCGAACGGCTCCGGCAAGAGCAACATTTTGGATGCGGTGCTGTTCTGCCTGGGCCTGGCCAGCAGCCGCGGCATGCGCGCCGACCGCCTGCCCGACCTGATCAACAGCGCCATGTTGCGGGCGGGCAAGGCCGCCGAAACGTCGGTGAGCGTGCGCTTCGACCTCACCGAATGGCAGCCCGATGAGGCTGAAGCGGGCCTGGAGGCGCCGGAGGAGGGTCCCTGGATCAAGCCGGGCCAAACCAGCTGGACCGTGAGCCGTCGCCTGCGGGTGGCGCCCGGCGGCACCTACGCCAGCAGCTTCAGCGCCGACGGCGTGCCCTGCAACCTGCAGCAACTGCAGAGCCAGCTGCGGCGGCTGCGGGTGGATCCGGAAGGCAGCAACGTCGTCATGCAGGGCGACGTCACCCGCATCGTCTCGATGAGTGCCCGCGACCGGCGCGGCATCATCGACGAGCTGGCCGGCGTGGCCCTGTTCGACAGCCGCATCGAGCAAAGCCGCAGCAAGCTCGATGCGGTGCAGGAGCGCCAGGAGCGCTGCGCGATCGTGCAACAGGAGCTGCTCAGCTCACGCCAGAAACTGGAGCGCGACTGCGCCAAGGCCCGCACCTATCAGGATCTGCGCCAGCGTCACCACAACGGCCGGCTGCAGGAGCAGGTGCTGGCCTTCGAGGCCGCCCAGGCGGGCCTGGCGGCCCTGCTGCACCGCCGCGAAACCCTCACCGCCCAGCAAGCAAGTGAGCGCGAGGCCATTGCCAGCGGCGAAGAAGCCCTCAAGGCCGCCGCCACGAACCTCGAGCAGCTCCAGGCCGAGGTGAAGGCCCTCGGCGAAGACCAGCTCCTGGCCGTGCAGGCCGAGTTGGCGGGCCTGGAGGCCAGCGGCCGTGAACTGGCCCGCCAGGCCGAGAAGCACCAACTCGATGCCGAAGCCCTGCAGCGCCAACGCCAGGAGCTGGCCCACGCTCAGGGCGACCTGCGCCAACAGCAACGGGCCCTCGACGACAGTGTCGACCAGGCCGAACTCGATGCCGCCGAGGCGGCCTGCCGCAGCGCCGAAGCCGCCGTGGAACTCTCCCGCCGCCGCCTGGGCGAGGTGGCGGGCCGCTCCGGCAGCTGGATGGAGGAGCAGCAGCAGCGCAGCCTGGCCCGCCAGCAACTGGCCGACCAGCTGGGCCCCCTGGAAGCGGAGCGCCAGCAGCTGCAGGAACGGCTGCGGCAGCACCAGGAGCGGCTGGCAGAACTGCAGAACGAGGAGCAGCAGGAGGGCCTCAGTCATCGCAGCGGCCAACAGCAGCTGGAGGCCACCGAGAGCGCCTGGCAGCAGGTGCTGGAAGCCACCCGCCAGGAACAGCAGCAGGTGCAGGAGCTGGCCGAAGCCCTAGCCCTGCAGCAGCGCACCCGCAGCCGCCTGGAGCAGGAGCAAGCCCAGCTGGAGCGGGAGATTGCCCGGCTGGACAGCCGCCGCGAAACCCTGCAGGAAAGCCGCGGCACCGGCGCCCTGCGGGTGTTGCTGGAGGCCGGCCTCGACGGCATCCACGGGCCCGTGGCCCAGCTAGGCGAGGTGGAGGAGCGGGTCCGCCTGGCGCTGGAAGTGGCCGCCGGTGGTCGACTCGGCCAGGTGGTGGTCGATGACGACCGCATCGCCGCCCGGGCGATCGAGTTGCTCAAAACCCGCCGGGCCGGCCGGCTCACCTTCCTGCCGCTCAACAAGATCCGGGGAGGTTCCGGCGGCGGCGCCAGCTCAGGAGCGGCCCTGCAGCGCGGCGGGGCTGGCACCAGCGGCTCCGGACTGATCGGCAAAGCGGTGGATCTGGTGCGCCACGAGCCCATCTACGCCGAGGTCTTCCGCTACGTCTTCGGCGACACCCTGGTGTTCGACAGCCTGGCCAACGCCAGGCGCGAACTGGGGCGCTGTCGGGCGGTGACGCTCGAAGGCGAATTGCTGGAAAAGAGCGGCGCCATGACCGGCGGCAGCCTGCAGCAACGCGGCGGCCAGCTCAGTTTCGGCCGCGCCCAGGAGGGCGACGAGGCCGCGCCCCTGCGCCAGCGGTTGCTGGAGCTGGGCGAGAGCCTGCTGGCCTGCCGCCGCAAGGAGGCCGAGCTGGGCCAGCGGCTCGAGGCCCTGCGCCCCCAGCTGCTGCAGCACCAGCAGCGTCAGGCGGCCCTGGAGGCCGAGCGCAGCGCCGCCCAGCGCACCCTGGCCCCCCAGCTGCAACGTCAGCAGCAACTCAGCAGCCGCCTCAGCCAGCTCCAAACCACCCTGCAGGCGGATCTGCAACGCCAGCAGGAGCTAGAGGCGATCCTCAATCCCCTGGAGCAGCAACGCGCCGCCCTCGAGCAGGCCGAAGCTGCGGTGCAGGCCTCCGGCGATGCCGCCCGCTGGCAGGGGCTGCAGAGCGAACTGGAAGCGGCCGACGCCGCCCTGGCTACCGCCCGGCGCCAACGCGATGAACGCCTGGCCGCCCGGCGCGAACGGGCCCTGGCGGGGGAGCGGCTGCGCAACCAGCTCGAGGCCCTCTCGGCCGATGAGCAGCGGCTGGTGGGCGCCGTCAACGCGCTGGTGGCAGAGCGGGCCCGCTGGAAGGAACAGCACCAGGTTGACCAGCAGCGCCGCGGCGCCCTGGAAACCCAGCAACAGGAGCTTCAAACCCGCTTCGGCGAGCGGAGGCGGGCCCGCGATGCCGCCGAAGCGCAGCTCGCCGCCCAGCGCCAGGCCCTGCAGCAGCGCCAGTGGGAGGTGCAGCGCCTGAGCGAAGAGCTGGAATCCCTGGCGGAGCAGCTGCGCGGCGATCAGCTGCGCCTCGCCCAACTGGAGCGGGAGCTGCCCGATCCCCTGCCGGAGATCCCTGAGGAGGTGAGGGAGGCCGGCCTGGAGGCCCTGCAGGCCGAGTTGCGCAGCCTGCAGGCGCGGATGGAGGCCCTCGAGCCGGTCAACATGCTGGCCCTCGAGGAGCTGGAGCAACTCGAAAGCCGGTTGGCGGAGCTGGAGGAGCGGCTGGAGGTGCTCAGCAAGGAACGCGAGGAGCTGCTGCTGCGCATCGAAACCGTGGCCACCCTGCGCCAAGAGGCCTTCCTGGAAGCCTTCACGGCGGTGGATGGCCACTTCCGCACGATTTTCGCGGGCCTCTCCGACGGCGAAGGCCACCTGCAGCTGGAAAACCCTGAGGCTCCCCTGGAGGGGGGCCTCACCCTGGTGGCCCACCCCAAGGGCAAGGCGGTGCGGCGCCTCAATGCCATGAGCGGCGGCGAGAAATCCCTCACCGCCCTGAGCTTCCTGTTTGCCCTGCAGCGCTTCCGCCCCTCGCCCTTCTATGCCCTCGACGAGGTGGACAGCTTCCTCGATGGCGTCAATGTGGAGCGGCTCGCCGCCCTGATCGCCAGCCAGGCCGACCAGGCCCAGTTCATGGTGGTGAGTCACCGGCGCCCAATGATTGCCGCCGCCACCCGCACCATCGGGGTCACCCAGGCCCGGGGCGCCCACACCCAGGTGGTCGGGTTACCGCCCGCCGCCTGAACCACCCCCCTTCCCCGTCGAGCCAGGTGGGCCACAATGGGCCGACTGGGCCACGGGCAAGACCCTTTCTTTGACCTCCTCCATTCCCCCCTCTGCTGATCTCGGAGCAGCCGCCCCGAGCGATCGCCTCTGGTTGCGCTCCGAGCTGATGGGCACCCAGGTGATCACCCGCGACACCGGCCGGCGGCTGGGGGTTGTGGGCGAAGTGGTGGTGGACCTCGATCGGCGCGAAGTGGTGGCGCTGGGTCTGCGCGACAACCCGCTGACCCGTTTCCTGCCGGGGCTGCCGCGCTGGATGCCCCTCGATCGGATTCGCCAGGTGGGCGACGTGATCCTGGTGGATTCCGCCGATTCGCTGGCGGAGGGTTTCAACCCCGACCGCTACGGCAAGGTGATCAACTGCCAGGTGATTACCGAGGCGGGCGACCAGTTGGGCCGGGTGCTCGGCTTCAGCTTCGACATCGAAACCGGCGAGCTGGCCACTCTGGTGATTGGCGCCCTGGGGGTGCCCCTGCTCGGCGAAGGCGTGCTGAGCACCTGGGAGCTCACGGTCGAGGAGATCGTCAGCAGCGGCCCTGATCGAATCATTGTTTACGAGGGCGCCGGAGACAAGCTCAAGCAACTGGGCTCCGGCCTGCTCGAAAAGCTCGGCATTGGTGGGCCCAGCTGGGAGCAGGAGGAGCGGGAGCGCTACCGCAGCGGCATGGTGCCGGTGGAAAACCAGCTTGCCCCGGGGCAACCGGCAGTGCAGGAACAACGCCGCATCCAGCCGGCCACCAGCCGGGCCGTGGAACCCGAAGAGGAGCTCGATTACGTCGAACTCGAGGCCCAGCGTCAGCGGGAGCCGCTGCGCCAGCGCCGCTACCTCGATGAGGAGGACTCGCGGTACGAACAAGCCCGGTATGACGAGCCTCGTTACGACGAGTCCCGGTATGGGAGCCCCCGGCGCCCGCTCGAACCCGAACCCATCGCCCCGGAAATCCGCGCCTCCAAGCCTCGCCCCGTTGAGAGGCGGCCCCTGGAGGCCCGTCAACCGGAGCGTCGGCCAGCCCCGACGCCTTTGCGCGAACCGCTGGATGTGGACGCCGAGGACCTCGGCGACCCCTGGTGAATGCGGGCGTTCAGCGCTCCCGGAAGGCCAGTGAGGCTGAGTTGACGCAGTGGCGCTGGCCCGTGGGGGCCGGCCCATCGTTGAACACATGACCCAGGTGGGCGTCACAGTTGGCGCAACGGATCTCGGTGCGCACCATGCCGTGGGAGCTGTCGGTGTGGGTGCTGATGGCACCCGGCTTCACCCCATCCCAAAAGCTGGGCCAGCCGGTGCCCGAATCAAACTTGGTGGCACTGCTGTAGAGCTCGGCATCGCAGCAGACGCAGTGGTACATCCCAGTGCCCTTGTGGTTCCAGTAGGCGCCTGAGAAGGCCCGCTCGGTGCCGCCCTGGCGCGCAATCCGAAACTGCTCGGGCGTGAGCTTCTGGCGCCACTGCTCCTCGCTGGCCCCGCGGGCCAGGCCGCTGTCGAGGCCGCAAGCCGAGGGCTCGGGGGTGCTGGCGGCATCAGCCATGGGAACGATCAGAACGCTGGCGCCAAGCCTAGGCACCTGGGCCGGTGCCCCTCGCATCAGGGGCCACGAGCTCAGGGGGAAGCAGCTCCTGCACCAGCGTTGCCAGGCTGGCCACCGCCCCGGGCTGGCCGCGCAGGCTGCGCAGATCGGCCCGCATGCCCTCCAGGCGTTCGGGTGCCGCCAGCCAGTCGGCGGCCTCAGCGGCAATGCTCTCCGGCGTGATCGCCCCCACCCGCTCGGGCACCAGCAGGCGGCCGGCGGCGATGTTGGGGGAGGCCAGGAAACCCCGGTGACGCAGTCGCCAGGCCGTGAGCAGCACCCCAAACAGCCAACGCAGCAGCGGCAGGCGCCCCACCAAGCCAGCCAGTCCATCCCAGGCCTGCATCACGTGCAGGTGCTGGGTGGGCACCAGCACCACCATCGGCACGCCCAGCGCCGCCAGCTCCGCCGTGTTGGCCCCCACGGTGGTGAGGGCCAGGGCGCATTGGCTCAGGGCACTGTGGGCTGGATTTTCAAGCACCAGCTGCAAGCGGGTGCCGGCCGGCGTCTCCAGTAGGTCGGGACCCAGCAGCCGGGGCACCCCGGATCGGTAGGCCCGGGCGATCGGATTGGCCGCACCGGCCTGGGCGAGCAGATCCTCCACGCTGGTGGTGGGGGCCAGGGGCAACAGGAAACGGCAGCCCGGTCGCAGCGCCGCCAGGCGATCGGCCGTCTCCAGCAGGAACGGCACACCCACACGCAACTTGGCCCGCTTGGAGCCCGGCAGCAGGGCGACCCACTCGCCCTCTGGAAGCGGCGCATCGCTGCGGGCCGACTCCGACAGATCGGCCATCAGATCACCGACCACCGTGCAGCGCTCGGCCCAGCGGGGCGCCAGCCGACCGGCCGCCAGAGGGCCCATCGCCGCAATCCGGTCGTTCCAGCGGGGCCAGCGGGCCACCCATTCGGCATAGGTGAGGTGCCGGTAGCCCAGGCGCGCCGAGAGCAGCACCGTCCAGAACTGATCACCCCCCAGAAAGACCACCACCCCCTGGCGGCTCCAGGGGCCGAAGCGCCGTGGCCGCAGCAACAGCCCCCAAAACTGCCGAGCCGGCACGATGCGCTCGAACAGCCCCCAACTGCCGGCGGCGTGATGTTCCCGGCCGGTGCCATTCGGACAGGGCACCAGCACGAGCTGCAAGCTGCAGGCGGCTCCAGCCACGGCCGGCCGCAGCGGCATCAAGCGCTGCAGGCGCAGGGCCAGGGGTCGCACCCAGGTGGAGAGCTCACCGGGCCCGTTGCTCACCAGCACGATCGACACCGGTGCCGGCTCCATCCGCGGCGCTGGAAGCATCAGCGGAGAGAGCCGGAGAGGATCGCAACCCGGGGCCGGATCAGCTCAGACACGGCCTGATGGGAGCAGGAAAAAAGAAATGCGGATGACGAGACTTGAACTCGTAAGGCCGAAGCCACACGCCCCTCAAACGTGCGTGTCTACCAATTCCACCACATCCGCATGTGGTACGGGACGCTGGACGCGCTCCGGTGCGAGCAATATACCCATTGCCCCTCCCGGAACCCCCTGGAAAGCGGGCTGTAGCAGCACTGATACAGTCCGCACTGGCCTGGTTCTGCTGAGTCGCCGCGGATGTCCATCGGCAAGTTGCTGATCGCCAACCGTGGCGAAATTGCCTTACGGATCCTGCGCACCTGCCGGGAGCTGGGGATCCCCACCGTGGCGGTTTACAGCACGGTGGACAAGAACGCGCTGCACGTGCAGCTCGCTGATGAAGCGGTGTGCGTGGGCGAGGCGCCCAGCAGCAAGAGCTATCTCAACATTCCCAACATCCTGGCGGCGGCCACCTCCCGGGGCGCCGACGCCATCCACCCCGGCTACGGCTTTCTGGCGGAAAACGACCGCTTCGCCGAGATCTGCGCCGACCACGGACTCACCTTTGTGGGCCCGTCGCCGGAGGCGATCCGCTCGATGGGCGACAAGTCCACGGCCAAGGCCACCATGCAGCAGGTGGGCGTGCCCACCATCCCTGGCAGCGAAGGGCTGTTGCAGAGCGTGGACGAGGCCCGCCGGCTGGCGGCGGAGATGGGCTATCCGGTGATGATCAAGGCCACCGCCGGCGGCGGCGGCCGGGGCATGCGCCTGGTGCCCGGGCCCGACCAGCTCGAGAGCCTGTTCAAAGCCGCCCAGGGCGAGGCCGAAGCAGCCTTCGGCAACCCGGGGCTCTACATGGAGAAGTTCATCGACCGGCCCCGGCACGTGGAAGTGCAGGTGCTGGCCGATCGCCACGGCAACGTGGTGCACCTCGGCGAGCGCGACTGCTCGATCCAGCGCCGCCACCAGAAGTTGCTGGAAGAGGCCCCCAGCGTGGCCATCAATGCCGACCTGCGCCGCCAGATGGGCGAGGCCGCCGTGGCCGCCGCCCGCACCATCGGCTACGAGGGCGCCGGCACCGTGGAATTCCTGGTCGACCGCAGCGGCGCCTTCTACTTCATGGAGATGAACACCCGCATCCAGGTGGAGCACCCGGTCACCGAAATGGTCACCGGGGTCGACCTGATCGCCGAGCAACTGCGCATCGCCGGCGGCGAACCGATCTCTGTGACCCAGGACCAGATCAAGCTCTGCGGCCATGCCATCGAGGTGCGCATCAACGCTGAAGACCCCCGCCAGAACTTCCGCCCTGCCCCCGGCAAAATCACCGGCTGGCTACCCCCCGGCGGCCCTGGCGTGCGGGTCGATAGCCACGTGTACACGGGCTACGAGATTCCGCCCTTCTACGACTCCCTGATCGGCAAGGTGATCGTGTGGGGCACCGATCGTGAGCATGCCCTCAAGCGGCTGCGGCGGGCCCTCTCCGAATGTGCGGTCACGGGCATCCCCACCACGATCGACTTCCACCTGCAGCTGCTGGACCGGCCGGAATTCCTCTCTGGCGATGTGCACACCAAATTTGTTGAGCAGGAAATGCTGCCCCCGGCCTGAACTCAGCCCACCAAACCGGCCTGGGCCCGCATCAGCACCTGGCTGACCAATCCCTGCTGGCCCACCAACAGCTCGCGTACCAGGCTGAGCAGACCCACCCAGACCACCGGAGTGACATCCACCCCGCCAATCGGCTGGATCAGGCGCCGCGTAACGGCCAGCAGGGGCTCGGTCGGGGCCCCGATCAGACGCATCGCGCCCCGACTCAGGTCCACCTGG
The DNA here is from genome assembly GCA_016882385.1 of Cyanobacteria bacterium M_DeepCast_100m_m1_067. GTDB lineage: Bacteria > Cyanobacteriota > Cyanobacteriia > PCC-6307 > Cyanobiaceae > Cyanobium_A. Next base: position 10,491 of record VGQC01000006.1, read on the forward strand.
GGATACCAGGTGAGCACGATCCGAAACAGAAACAACAGCGTCCAGAGCGCCAGCCCCAACCCCAGAGCCAGGTGCAGCCCAGAGAGCACCGGCAACCAGGACGAGAACGTGGGGGGCAGGGCCGTCACAAAGCTCTAAGCAGCTGGGCCTGCAGCGTAGGAAGCCGCCGCCACTGCCTAGGATTCCCCGACGCTTGATGCCTGAGAGCTGGCCCCGCCATGACGCCTTCCCTCGCCAACTTCCTGAGCAGCCTCGTTGCTGGTGCCGTGATCGTGGTGGTGCCGATCACCATCGCCCTGGTGCTGATCAGCCAGAACGACCGCCTCGACCGCAAGCTCTGATCCCCCTGGCCTGGCTGCCTACAGTGGCGTAACGGTCCGACGGGTGAAACACCGTGGTTAATGCCAGCCTGAATTGGGCCAGCATCGTGGGCATCGTGCTGGCGGTGGGCGGTGCGCTGCTCTACTTCATGCGCAGCTTCAAGCCCGCCCTGGCCCGCGACTACGACGTCTTCTTCGCCGCGGTGGGTCTGCTGTGCGGCGGCATCCTGTTCTTCCAGGGTTGGCGCCTTGATCCGATCCTGCAGTTTGGCCAGTTTCTGCTCGCCGGCACCACCGTCTTCTTCGCCTACGAGAGTGTGCGGCTGCGGGGGGTGACCACCGAGCAGGCGAGGCGCTCGTCCTACTTCGACGACGACGAGCCGGTGCCGGCGCCTGGCCCCTATCGCCCCCGCATGGGTGGACGCACCTGGGGCGAGAGCGAGGTGGATCGCTTCGACGAGCCCCAACCCCTGCGCCGGCGCATTCCCTCCCGCGAGGAGGAGTCGGACGACGACGACTTCTACCGGGCCCGCCGCCCCAGCCGGGCCGCCATCCCCGAACGAGCCGCAAGCCGTCGCCCACCTCAGGATGATTGGGCGCCCCAGGCCCAGGCCGGCGAAGGCACAGATCGCCCTGGCCGCAGCCGTTACAGCGCCGCCGGCAGCACCACGCGCCCTGCCGCTGATTTTGGTGCGCGCCGGCGCGAGCGCGACGGTGCCGTTGAGCCGCGTCGCGGCAGCCGACCGGTGGCCGCCAGCGAGGCCATGCCCCGCTCAACCCGACGCCCCACCAGCCCCGAAGGCGCTGGCCCCTCCATGGCCCCTCCATCCCGCGGGCCTGCCGGTGTGCCCCAGGGCTCGCCGATCAGCAAGGCTGACGCCATCAGCGACGCCGACTTCACCCCGGTGAAGCCCCCCATCAGTCCCGAGCCCCGCCCGCGGGACAACAGCTCCCGCTTCGACGACTGACCCGCTCCGCTGCAAACCGCCGGCTGGCGGCTGGCCTGGTGTGTCTGCTGGCAGGCTGTGACGCCGGGGCTTGGTTGCCGCGGCGCAACGCCGGACCCGCCGGGGTGCTCAGCGCCACCAGCCGCCAGGAGCCTGCTCTCAGCGGCCAGGGACGCTGGCTGGCCTCCGTGGTGGAGCGCGGCGGTCGCGCCACGCTGCTGCTGCAGGAGCAGCCCAGCGGGCGGGTTGTGCGGTTGCGCCACTTCCAAAATCACCAGCCCCACAGCTCCCCCTCGCTGAGTTGGAACGGGCGCTACGTCGCCGCCCTGGTGCAGCAAGGCAACCAGCGGCTGCCGCTGATCGAAGACAGGGCCACCGGAGCCCTGCATCGTCTGCCCTTGCCAGCCGATCGCACCGCCGTGCGGCTCAGCCTGGCGCCGGAGGGGCGCCGGCTGGCCGTGCAGGTGGCCCAAGGAGGCCAGTGGCGGGTGCAGCTGTTTGACCTGAGCAACCTGCTGGAGCCCGACCTGCCCGGCGGCATCGCCCTCCAGGGCGGCGGGCTGGGCACCGCGCCATGAGATTGCTTGTGCCCGCCTGCGTTTTGGGGCTGCTGCTGACAGGCTGCCTGGGCCCGGTGCCCATGCCGATCGGACCGCTCAACGGCCGGATCGAGGCTCTGGGCGCCAACCGGGATCCAGCCCTGTCGGGGCGCTGGCTGGCCCTGATCAGCGGCCGGGGCGGACGCGAACAGGTGCTGCTGCTGGATCTGGACCGCCAGCAGCCCGTGCCGGTGCCGGGACTCAACCGCGCCGATGCCCAGCCGGTGAGCGTCAGCGTCGATGCGGCCGGCGAGCGGATCGCCCTGGTGCGGCAGCTGGAAGGACGCACCGAGTTGGTGCTCTACCGGCGCTCACTGCAAAGCCTGCAGCCCATCGCCATGGTGCCGAGCGGCGTTCCCCGCCAGGTGCAGCTTCAGGCCGATGGCCGCCAACTCGCGGTGCAGGTGAGCCGGGGCGGCCTCTGGCAGGTGGACCTGGTGCAGATTCCCTGATCAGGGCGCCGGGCTCAAGCACAGTGCTCAGGGCACCAAGCCCGCCCAGCGCAGGAAGGTGTCGCCGCTGAGAGCTTCGATCAGCAGCACGGCCGCAAAACCCACCATGGCGAAGCGGCCATTGACCCGCTCGGCGTAGCCGCTCCAGCCGAAGGCCGGCACATCTTGGGTGGTGGCACTAGAGCTGGGAGCACTCGTGGTGGTGGCACTGGTGGCCGGGGTCGGATCAGGCATCGGATCAGGCACGGAATCAGACAAACGATCAGGCGTGGCGGCCAACGTCATAGCCGGCCGCGGGCAACAGTCGCCAATGGCCACAGCCATCCAGCTCCAGCACGGTGTCGTGGAAGGCGGTGAGGGTGGGGCGGTGTCCCACGCTCACAAAGGCCATGTCACGCTCGGTGAGCAGAGCGTAGAGGTGCCGCTCGGTGGCCACATCCAGGGCACTGGTGGCCTCATCAAGCACCACGAACCGGGGGGAATTCAGCAGCAGCCGGGCAAAGGCCAGGCGCTGCTGCTCGCCCAAAGAGAGCAGCCGAGGCCAGTCCTGAATGATGTCGAGGTCGGGGTAGCGCTGCACCAGGTCGGGCAGCCGCACCTGCTCGAGCACATGGCGCAGCTGGTCGTCACTGAACCGATCGGGCTGAAGGGGATAACAGAGCTGCTCCCGCAGGCTGCCCAGCAGCATGTAGGGCTTCTGAGGGATGAACAGCAGCTCCCCTTCGCTCGGCCGCTCCACCCGGCCGGCCGCCGGCGGCCACAGCCCGCTCACCATGCGCAGGAACGAGGTTTTGCCGCAGCCCGAGGGGCCAACCACCAACAGGCGTTGGTGCCGATCCACTTCGAGGCTGAGATCACGGATCAGGGTGCGGTTGGTGCGAGGTGGCACCAGATCCACGTGGCTCACCAGGATCGTGCCATCGTCGCGACCGCGGCTGGTGGCGGCGAGCTGGGCCTGCAGCGCGGCGGCCTCGGTGCCGATCGCCTCCACCTTGCCCTGGAACCCCTCCAGCCGGCTGATCGAAGCGGAGAAAGCGGCCAGGCGGTCGATGTTGTTCACGATGTAGCTGACCGAAAACAGCACCTGACTGAAGGCGATGCTGGCCTGACCGAACACACCGAAATCCACCTCCTTGGCGAAGTAGATCGGCGCGATCACCAACCACGGCAGAAAGCGGGAGAAGTAGTCGTAGGAGCGCTGGATCACACTGATCAGCGCCTCCCAAACAATCAGTCGGTCGTAGTTGCGAATCGCCCCGCCCAGCCGGCGCTCCGCCTCCCGGGCTTCCTGCTGCTCACCGCGATAGAACGCAATCGATTCGGCGTTGTCACGAATGTGAACAAGCCCGTAGCGGAAATCCGCCTCGAGCTTGAGCTGCTGATAGTTCAGATTCACCAGCTTGCGGCTTGCGAACACAATCAGGGCCGTACCACCCACCGAATAGGCCAACAGCACCAACGCCAGTTGGTCGCTGATGGTCCAGAGCACAATGATGAAGCTCACAAAGGTGAGCAGGGCCGAGATGATCTCGACGGTGACACTCAGACTCGTGCCAGTGAAGCTCGCCGCGTCCTGGGAAATCCGCTGATCTGGGTTGTCGATTTCCTCCAGCGACTCATCATTCGGATTGAGAACGTAGTAGGCACGGTTGGAGAGATAGCGGCCCAGCAGGCGCCCACTTAACCATTCTCGCCAGAGCAGACCGAGCTTCGGAATCAGATAGCTCTGGATCGCGCGAATCGGCAAGGCCAACACCAGGCAGAAGGCGTAAATCGCAACGATCTTCCAAAACTCATCGGCCTTGTAGGCCACCAGAGCATTTTCAATGTTGCGTGCGATATAGCTGATCCCCACATTGATTCCATTGATCACCAGGATCAGCAAGGTGATCACCCCCATCAGCAGCCACGGCAGCCAGCGCCCCTGGCGCAATTTGCTGCGCAGGGCCACGAAACAGCCCAGGCCCCCGGCCAGAAACACCATCACCAGCGGGCCGATCGGGCTGCGCCAGATCGCGGCCACCTGCTCGGGCACCCCCGGCAGAAAACGGCTGCGCAGCTCGGGAATCAGCGCTCCGCTGAGGGCCAACACGCCAGTGAGCAGCAGCAGAGTGCTGCCAACCACCACGGCGAGCAAGGCGACCACAAGCAGCAAAAACTGCCAGCCCTGGCCGTCGTCTACCGGCAGGAAGTAGGGCTGGGCCAGGCGCTGCAGCTTGGCCAGCTGAACGCGAAGGGCCTTGAGGGGATTCATGGAGTGGCTCAGGTCAGGGCATTGTGGCTGGGCTGGCCCTTAGCCCGGCGGCCAGGCCAGGGGACGCCCACCCATCACGTGCACGTGCAGGTGAAACACGGTTTGGCCCGCCTCGGCGCCACTGTTGATCACGGTGCGGAACGACTCCAGCCCCTCCTGGCGCGCCACCCGCGCGGCCACCAGCAACAGATGGCCCAACACCAGCTGATGCTCCTCTGAAGCCTCGGACAGCTGGGTGATGGGCTCGCGGGGGATCACCAGCACATGCACGGGAGCCTGGGGTGCCACATCGCGAAAGGCCAGACAGTGCTCGTCGGCATACACCTGATCGCAAGGGATCTCGCCGCGGAGGATGCGCGCAAAGATCGTGTCAGTCGGGGCCGGATCGGCGGAGCTGGCCATCGCAGCAAGGGGCGTCGAGGTGGAGTCGGGGTGAGACAGCTCGGGCACTAACGCTGTAGTGGCCGAAGGCGTGATGTTGGCACGGTGCAAGACCGCGGCTCTACGGGGGCTGGACGCCAGCCCCGTGCTGGTGGAGGTGGATCTCGCCCCGGGATTGCCGGGCCTGCAGCTGGTGGGCCTGGCCGACGCGGCGGTGCAGGAAGCCCGGGAGCGGGTGCGCTCGGCCCTGCGCCACAGCGGCTTGAAAGTTCCCCTGACGCGGGTGGTGGTGAACCTGGCCCCAGCCGACCTACGCAAGGAGGGTCCAGGCTTCGACCTACCCATTGCCCTGGGACTGCTGCTGGCCAGTGGCCAGCTGGGCGAGACCTGCTGCGATGGGGTGTGGAGTGCCGCAGAGCTGGGCCTCGACGGTGCGCTGCGGCCAATCCGGGGTGTTCTCGCCATCGCCATCGCGGCCCGCCTGCATGGCGCCAGGGCCCTGGTGGTGCCCGAGGCCAATGCCTGGGAAGCCGCCCTGGTGGAGGGTCTGCCGGTGTGGGGAGCGAGCGATCTGGGCCAGGTGCTCTGGCGGCTGCAGCACCCCAAAGCCCCCCATCAAGCCCGCAAAGGATTCTCCACGCCCCAACCGGCCCCGCCCGAGCGGCCAGCCGAGGATCTGGCCGACGTCAAGGGACAGGCCCATGGGCGCCGCGCCCTGGAGATCGCTGCTGCCGGAGGGCACCACCTGCTGCTGTGCGGCCCGCCTGGCAGCGGCAAAACGATGCTGGCCCAGCGCCTCGCCCAGCTGCTACCGCCCCTCGATCCCGCCGAAGCCCTGGAGCTGACGGCGATCCACTCGGTGGCCGGATTGCTCGACAGCAGCCAGGGCCTGCTGCAAACCCGCCCCTTTCGAAGCCCCCATCACAGCTGCTCCGCCCCTGGGCTGATCGGCGGCGGAGCCCAGCCCCGGCCTGGTGAACTGGCCCTTGCTCACCATGGGGTGCTGTTTCTCGATGAACTGGCCGAATTTCGCCGGGCCGTGCTCGACCAACTGCGCCAGCCCCTCGAAGACGGAGAGGTGTGGATCCACCGCGCCCGCCAGCGAACCCGCTTCCCCTGCCGAATCACCCTGGTGGCCGCCGCCAACCCCTGCCCCTGCGGCTGGTTTGGGGATCCAGAACGCAGCTGCAATTGCGGCGAAGGGCAGCGGCGGCGCTACTGGGGCCGGCTGTCCGGGCCGCTGCTGGATCGCATTGACCTGCAGGTGGTGATGCGCCGGCCGTCGAGCGAAGCCCTAACGGCCCCCTTCCGCAGCCAGAGGAGCACTGGAAACCCGGCAGCCGGCAAGACGGCCGAGGCCAAGGCCGAATCCACAGCCGTCGTGCGGCAACGGGTGCAACGCGCCCGGTTGCAGATGTCCAGACGCAATCCCTCGGGCTGCACCAACAGCCGCATTCCCGGAGGGCAATTGGAGCAGGTGGTGCAGCTCGACAGTGAGGCCTTAAACCTCTGGGAAGCCGCTCTTCAGCAGCGGCAGCTAAGCGCACGCGCCGGAGCACGCCTGTTGCGCGTCGCCCTAACGATCAGCGACCTGGCCGACCAAGAGCGGATTGGCGCGGAGGCCATTGCCGAAGCCCTCACCTACCGCTCGTTTGACCAGGGTCGCTGAACCGGCTGGCGCAAATCAGCGGCGGCGGCGGCGCTGCTGAGCCTTGCGCTTGTACTTCTCGACGGGGGTCTCGTGGTGCCGCAGACGCTTGAGGTCGGCAAAGATGCCCGCCTTGGACACCTGGCGCTTGAAACGGCGGAGGGCCGATTCAATCCCTTCGTTTTCGCCGACAGTGACCTGAGTCATGAAGCGCTGCAGTGCTCACGGAGTTAGCCAATGTAGCAACCGCTTGTCCCTGGGCCCGCTCGGGCACAGGCCAGACTCAGTCGCCAGCGGCAGCCGCAGAAGCCGGCCAGGCTTCGCGGTAGAGGTACACGTGGCCGAGGGCACGGCCGCCGTAGGCCCGGCGTTTGAGCTGCCAACCGGGTTCAAACACCAGTTGCAGGAAACCGGTGCCTGGACCCAGGGTGCGGGCAACCACCATTTCCGGCCCCGCGCCGGCCTTGGTGGGGACAGCCAGCAGAACGTTGTCGCCGCTCTGGCGCACCACTGTGAGCCGATAGCTGGCGGCCAGATCGTCGCCCCCAACCCGCACCGAGTAGCCATTGGCGTCGATGAATCGGCTGCAGATCCCGCTGAAATCAAACGTGGCCAGCAGGGGTTCGACGGCAGCCGGCGCCCCGGGCGCAACCGCAAAACAGGGGCGGGTGGGTTTGAGCTGCTCGTAGATGTTGAGCTGGGCGCGGGTGCCATCCCCGATCGGCGCCGCCACCAGAACGAAGCGCTCCTGGCTCAGGTCGACCGCCTGGAACAAGGCGCTGGCCATCGCCGGGCTGACGCTGCCGGCACTCAGGACAGCCGCACAGGCCGCCAAGGGGAGCGAACGGGCGCGCAGAGCTGGCAATCGCATCACGGCATCCGGGGAATCGGTGAACGCAATCGTATGCATGGCGGCCGGCCCGAGCTAAGCCGGCTTGTTGATGCGAATGGCCAGCACCAGCGCCACCACGGTGCCCGGCAGGCTCAGGCCCAGAATCCAACGGGTGGTGGACACCCCCAGGTCGGGATCGCCATAGGCCAGCTCAAACACCGACCCCGTAGAAGCAATTCCCAGCAAACAGGCAAGGGCCAGAAACACCCCAGCCAGCGGTTTCATCGGCATGGATCGTGCTCAGCGAATGGAGTGGACGTCGGCGCGCTGGAAGCCCTTCTCCTGAAGGCCCTCGTTGAGGCTGAGCTCATCGGTGACCCGATCGACAAACAGCACCCCATTGAGGTGATCCATCTCGTGCTGGATGCAGCGGGCCAGCAGGCCATCGGCCTTGACCCGTTGGGGCCGGCCCATCTCATCGCGGTAGGTGACCTCCACGGCAGCGGGACGCACCACGTTCAGATAGACACCGGGGATGCTCAGGCAGCCCTCCTCATAGGTCTCGATGGCGGCCCCGAAGGAGCCGATTTCCGGGTTGATCAGCACCATCGGCGGCGTGGCGGCATTTTCGGGATCCAGATCGATCACGAGCAGCTGCTTGTGCACCCCCACCTGGGGGGCGGCCAGGCCAATGCCGTGGGCGCTGTACATGCTGCGCAGCATGTCGCGGGCCAGATCCCGCACACTCTCATCCACCTTGCTGATGCGTTTGGCGGGGGTGCGCAGCACCGCATCGCCCAGGGTGTGGATGGTGAGGGGGGGCTCATCCAGGGCCACCTTGGGCACCTGGACGCCGCGGGTGGCCTGCACGGCGGAGCGCGCCATCTGGGCAAAGCTACCGGCGGAACTGCGCGCCAACGGGATACTTAAAACGTTGCACACCATCATAAAGCGGGCGGCTGGGGGGCCTGGCTGGCCAGCCCTTTGAAGCACCTTGTGAAACAGCTTGTGCAACGCCTTGTGCAACGCTCCGTCAAACACCCCGTTGAACCCAACCCCGAGCACCCCGTTGAGCACCGCCGCAACCAGAAGGAGGCCGGCCGAACCCCTGGCCGCGGCGCTGGTGGAGGGACGCACCCCCAGCCTCAAGGAACCGTTGCTGCGCGATGGGCGACTGCTGTGGCTGGAACAGCGCCCCCAGGAGCAGGGCCGCACCACCTTGATGCTGCAGCCGGCCGGGGGCGGCGCCGGGGTTGAGCTCACCCCAAACCCCTGCAACCTGCGCAGCCGCGTGCACGAATACGGCGGCGGCGTCTATGCGGCCTCAGGCAGCGATCTGGTGTTCGTCGACGACGGCGACCGCTGCCTCTGGCACCTGAATCTGCCCGGCGCCCCGCGGCGGCTCACCACCCCAGGGCCACGGGGGTTCGCCGATGGACTGATCGATGGTCCCCGGCGGCGCTGGCTGGGCGTGATGGAGGCCGAGGGCCGCGACCAACTGGTGGCGGTGCCCCTGGCCGGCGGCGAACCGCAACGGTTGCATCAGCCAGCCGACTTCTGCGGCTACGCCGCCCTCAGCCCCGATGGCGGCCAGCTGGCCTGGGTGGAATGGCAGCAGCCCTTCATGCCCTGGCAGCGCAGCCAGCTGTGGCTCGCGACCGTGACAGCAGACGGGGAACTGGAGGGGGCGCGGCCGGTGGCAGGCTCCGGGCCAGGCGCAGCCAGCACCGACGAGACCGCGGCGGTCTCGGTGTTTCAGCCCCTCTGGATCAGTCCCACCGAGTTGGTGGTGGCCAGCGACGCCTCAGGCTGGTGGAACCTGCAGCGACTCGACACCGCCACCGGCACCTGGCAGGCCCTGCTGCCGCTGGAGGCCGAATTCGCCATGCCCCAGTGGGTGTATGGCATGCGCACCACCGCCTGGGACGGCCAGCAACTGATCGCCGCGGCCTGCCGGGAGGGGGCCTGGCAGCTGGGGCGGGTGCATCTGACGCCAGACCGGGTGGGTACGCCGAGGGCCTGGGAGCCCCTGGAGCAACCCTTCGATGATCTGGCCGGGCTGAGCGCCGACGCCGGGACGCTGGTGGCGATCGCCAGCAACCCCAGCAGCCCGGAGGGACTGCTGGAACTGGACCTCGACACGGGCGTTTGGCATCACACGCCGGTGGCCGCCTGCCCACTGCCCCCGGAGGCGATCAGCGCACCCGAGCCGCTCTGGTTTGCCGGCCACGGCGGAGCCCGCACGCACGCCTGGTTTTACCCCCCGGTGGGCGGTGCCCACCCCGAAGCGCCCCTGCTGGTGAAGGGCCACAGCGGCCCCACCGCCATGGCGCGGCGAGGTCTGAGCCTGGCCATTCAGTTCTGGACCTCGCGGGGCTGGGGCGTGGTGGATGTGAACTACGGCGGCTCCACCGGCTTCGGGCGGGCCTACCGCGAGCGGCTCGATGGCCAGTGGGGCGTGGTGGATGTGGCCGACTGCGCCGCCGCCGCGCATGCCCTGGTGGCAACGGGAAAAGCCAGCGGTAAACGCATCGCCATCGAAGGCGGCAGTGCCGGTGGCTTCACTGCCCTGGCCGCCCTCTGCTTCACAGACGTTTTTCGCGCCGGCGCGAGCCGCTACGGCGTCACCGACCCCAGCGCGTTGGCGCGTGAGAGCCATCGCTTTGAAGCCCGCTATCTCGATGGCCTGATCGGCCCCTGGCCCGAGGCCCAAGCCACCTACGAGGCCCGCTCACCCCTGGCCCACGCCGATCAAATCTCCTGCCCGGTGATCTTTTTCCAGGGCCTCGACGACCTGGTGGTGCCGCCCGAGCAGACCGAGCGCATGGCGGCGGCGCTGGAGGCCAATGACCTGGCGGTGGAGGTGCAACGCTTTGCCGGCGAAGGCCACGGCTTCCGCAGCGGCAGCGTGCGGATCCAGGTGCTGGAGGCCACGGAGGCGTTCTTCCGGCGCCACTTCCAGCTGTGAGCAGCCTGCACGGCCCCCTGCTGCTGGCCCTGGCGATGGCGGTGCTGGGGGGGCTGGTGGCCCTGGGGCGGGCGATCGGTCCGGCGCTGGGGCTGCAGCGCATCGGTCTGCCGGCGGCGCTGGTGGCCGGGGTGCTGGGGCTGCTGCTGGGCCCCTATGGCCCCTGGCCGGTGCTGCCGGCGCCGGTGGAAATGCTGTGGGCGCGCTTGCCGATGGTGTTGCTCACCTTTGTATTTGGCACCTTGATGCTGGGCCGGCCCCTGCCGGATCTGGCCAAGCTGTGGAAGCCGGCGGCCGCCCAGACCCTGCTGGGCCTGACGCTGGGCTTTGGCCAATACGTGGTGGGCGCCATGGCGGTGCTGCTGGTGCTGGGCCCCTGGCTGGGGGCCGATCCGCTGATGGCCTGCTTGATCGAGGTGGGGTTCGAGGGCGGCCACGGCAGCGCCGCGGTGATGGGGCCGATCTACGCCGATCTGGGCTTTGCCGGCGGCACCGACCTGGGTCTGGCCATGGCCACCGTGGGGCTGCTGAGCTCCACCGTGGTGGGTGGCTTGCTGGTGGTGCTGGCCCAGGGGCAGGGCTGGCTGCTGGCCGCCGAGGCCGGGGCACCGCTGTGTGTGCTGCCCGAGTCCGCTGCGACGCCGGCGCTGGCGGCCCCCGCCTGGGGTGAGAGGCTGCGGCAGCTGGCGGCCAACCTGGCCCTGGTGGGCATCGCCGTGGGCATCGGCGTGGTGTTGCTGGCTGGGCTGGAGCGGCTGGCCGAACCTGCCGGTGGCGTGCTCCGCACCGTGATCGATGCGTTGCCGGTGTACCCCTTGGCCCTCGGAGGCTCGCTGCTGGTGCGCCTGGCGCTGGAGCGCAGCGGCAGAGCCCAGCTGGCCGTGCCGGCCCTGCAGAGCGGCCTGGGCGCCCTGGCCACCGACCTGCTGATCGCGGCGGCCACCGCCGGGCTCAACCTGCCGCTGCTGCAGGCCAACTGGCTGCCGCTGCTGGTGCTGAGCGGCTTTGGCCTGGCCTGGAACCTGCTGGTGATCCTGGTGCTGGCACCACGGGTCCTGCCGTCGGGCTGGTTTGAACGGGCGGTGATTGAATTTGGCCAGGCCACCGGCGTAGCCGCCAGCGGCCTGCTGCTGCTGGGCATGGCCGACCCCGATGGCCGCAGTGAAGCAATCCCAGCTTTTTCAATCAAGCAGCTGCTGCTGCAACCCGTGCTGGCCGGCGGGATGGTCACGGTGGCGGCACCCCTGGCGCTGCACAGCTGGGGCTTGCCGCTGTGGGGCAGCGCCTGCCTGGCGCTCACGTTGCTCTGGAGCGGTCTGGCCCTGGCCCTGGGGGCGGGGCGGGCATGAAACTCTTCGATGTGCTGCTGGCCTTTGCGGCCCTGAGCCTGCTGCTGCTGCTGGCCACGGCCCTGCGCCAGCGGCTGAAGATCCTGCAGCGGCTGGGGCTGCCCGAGGCGCTGATCGCCGGGCTGCTGGGGCTGGCGATCGGCCCCTTCAGCCCGCTGCAGCTGTTTCCCGCGCGCGTCTATGCGGTCTGGAGCCAGACGCCCGGGGTGCTGATCACGGTGGTGTTTGCCACGTTGTTTCTGGGCCAGGCACTGCCCAGCCCGCGGCAGCTGTGGCAACGGGCCGCCAGCCAGGTGGCCTTCGGCATGGTGCTGGGCTTCGGCCAATACCTGGTCGGCGGGCTGGCGCTGCTGCTGGTGTTGCAGCCGCTGCTGGGCACCAACCCGCTGATGGCCTGCCTGATCGAGGTGGGCTTCGAGGGCGGCCACGGCACGGCCGCCGGCATGGGCCCGAGCTTCGCGGAGCTGGGCCTGGCCAGCGGCGAGGCCCTAGGGCTGGCGATGGCCACGGTGGGCGTGCTGGCGGCCGTGCTGATCGGCAGCAGCCTGGTGGTGATCGGCCGGCGCCGCCGCTGGCTGGTGAGCAGCGGCGCGCCTGGGAGCAGTAGTGCCCAGGCGCTGGGGGACGAACCCGCCCGCCGGCCGCTCCTGCCGGCCGGCCCCTCGCCCACGATCGATGCACTCACCATCAACCTGGCCCTGATCGGCGCGGCGGTGGGGCTGGGGGTACTGCTCAAGGAGGCGCTGGTGGCCAGCTGGCCGCTGCTGAAGGCGGTGCCGCTGTTTCCGCTGGCGATGGTGGGCGGACTGGTGGTGCAGCTGCTGCTGCAGCGGGCCGGCAAACCCCAACTGGCCAACGCGCCCCTGCAGCACAGCCTGGGTGCCCTGGCGATGGACGTGCTGATCACCGCAGCGATGGCCAGCCTCAACCTGCCACTGCTGGAGGAAGCCTGGCTGCCGTTTACGGCGCTGGCGCTGCTAGGGCTGACCTGGAACCTGGCGGTGTTCTGGTGGCTGGCGCCGCGGCTGTTTGGCGATGCCTGGTTTGAGCGGGCGATCGCCGATTTCGGCCAGGGCACGGGCGTGACCGCCACCGGCCTGCTGCTGCTGCGCATGGCCGATCCCTACGGCCGCAGCGGCGTGCTGGAGGCGTTTTCGTTCAAGCAGCTGGTGTTTGAGCCCTTCCTGGGCGGCGGCCTGGTGACGGCCTTCGCGCCGATCGCCCTGGTGAGCCTGGGCCTGCCGCTCTGGACCGCCCTGGCAGCGCTGCTTACCCTGGCGGCCCTTGGCTTCGGGCTGGCGGTGCGGCGGGGGTGATCGGGGGCCTGGCCGCGCCGGCGTCCGTCTTGATGACCAGCCCATCAACGGGTCAACAGGCGATGACGCGATGCAGCGACACGTCATAACCGGGACTGCCTTGGCAGCCGCTCAGGGGTGCGGGCCCTGCCTTTCTCGAGTGCTGGATTCCTTGTTTCGTTAGGGCCTGCGAAGTGTGAGCAGGGCCGTGGTGGGCTCGGCGATGAAGGCAGTGATGGCCGTAGCGTTGGCCAACAGGATGCACAGAATTTCTGCAGTGCTGGTATTGCCAACCACCAGCCAGATCACTTTCGGTGGAGCCCCAAGCAGCAGACTCAAGCTTCGAAAGTCGTCGTCCTTGGTGGTGATAATCAATCCCTTGTTGGCCGCAAAAGACCAGATCTTCTCATCGCTCTGTCCCTTGAGACCAGCATCACGCACATGAATGCTTCCTGGAAACTGGCTGGCAAGCGAGTTGACCAACCGTGGACTCAGATTTTCATCCAATAGCAAAGGAGCCGGCATTGCCCGGATCAAGCAATCGTGAGCTCGCTGAGACGCTTTTCACGTTCAGCGGCATAACGCAACACCGCTTGAATGTGTGCAGCCTTCAAATCAGGAAAATCCGCAAGGATCTCCTCCTGACTCATGCCGCTGGCGAGATACTCGAGCACATCAGACACCGTGATCCGCGTGCCAGCCAGGCATGGCTTGCCGCTGCGCACGCCTGGCGTGCAGCTGATCAGAGGAGAAGTTGGAGCGGTCATGAGCGGGGCTTGGGTTGATGGATCGATTCTGATGCGATTCGAGGTCGCCAATTCAGCAACTCCTTCGGAGAAGACTGCATCTACGCCAAGCAACGCCGGAACCAGGGCAGCGAGGAGTAGTACTCCTGCTTGCTGATTGAGGGGGATGGGTCCAGCGCCTGGGATGTCGACATGGCCGCAGTAGGTAAACAGCGTGATCAGGGCAAGCAGCGCGCCGACAAGGAGGGTGATCCAGCCCTGGATGTCGTAGACCAAAACCCTACCCACACCGAGCCCTCGCCGCTCAGCACTTAGTACACCAGTACTGGATAGCACGCCCCTCGCCTGCCGCAGGGATCGCGCGCGGTGGTGTGCGCCGGCGGGTGGTTTGGGGGCTGCCCTATGCATGAATCGACTGAAAACTCGCCGTTCAGGCCCCCATCACCCCGTAGTGGCGCAGCCGCATCTGCTCGGCCACCCGCCCCATTTCGGCTTCGCTGAGCAGCGGCGGCTCGCCCAGCTGCAGCGCCGCCACATACATCTGCGCCAGGGTTTCCAGCTCGATCGCCAGGGCCAGGGCCTGCGCCAGCGTGGCGCCGAGGGTCACCTGACCATGGTGGGCCAGCAGGCACGCCTGGCGATCCGCCAGGGCCGCCACCGCCAGATCCGAGAGCGCCTGACTGCCGAAGGTGGCGTAGCCGCCGCAGCGGATGTCGGGGCCGCCGGCCTGCACCACCATGTAGTGGAAGGGCGGGATGCCGCGGCCGTGGCAGGCCAGCGCCGTGGCGTGGATCGAGTGGCAGTGCACCACGGCCTGGATCTCCGGCCGCTGGCGTAGCAGATCGGCATGCAGGCGCCACTCGGACGAGGGGCTGCGGCCCGGCACCATCACCCGGCCAGCCAGGGGCTGACCTTGGTGATCGATCGCCACCAGGTCTTCAGGTCCCATCTGCTCCGGGGGAACGGAGCTGGGGGTGATCAACAGGCCGCCCTCGATCCGCACCGAGAGATTGCCGGAGGTGCCGGAATTGAGCCCAGCGGCACTCAGGCGCCGCGTGGACGCCAGCAGCTCCTGGCGCACCTGCCCTTCGGTGGTCCACTCAGCCACGGCCGTAGAGCTCCCGCAGCCCAGCCTCGCTGGCGGCCGCCACGCCGCGCTCGGTGATCAGGCCTGACACCAACCGAGCCGGGGTCACATCGAAGGCGGGGTTGAAGCCAGGGCTGCCATCGGGGCTGAGCTGCACCGTGGCGAGCTCTCCAGCCGCGGAGCCAGTGGCGAGTCGGCCCTGGATCAGGGTCACCTCCTCGGCGCTGCGGGCCTCAATCGGGATCTCGGCCACGCCGTCGTCGATCGTCCAGTCGATGGTGGAGGCGGGCAGGGCCACATAGAAGGGCACGTTGTTGTCGTGGGCTGCGAGGGCCTTGAGGTAGGTGCCGATCTTGTTGCACACGTCGCCGCGGCGGGTGGTGCGGTCGGTGCCCACGATCACCGCATCCACCTGGCCGTGCTGCATCAGGTGACCGCCAGCGTTGTCGACGATCACCGTGTGGGGCACGCCCTCCTTGCCCAGCTCAAAGGCGGTGAGGCTGGCGCCCTGGTTGCGGGGGCGGGTCTCATCGACCCACACGTGGATGTTGAGCCCGGAGCGGTGGGCCTTGTAGATCGGCGCCAGGGCCGTGCCCCAGTCCACCGTCGCCAGCCAGCCGGCATTGCAGTGGGTGAGCACCTGGAGCGTGGCACCGGGCTTGCGGGCCGCCAACTGCTGGAAGATCGCCAGGCCGTGCTCGCCGATGGCCTCGCACATCGCCACGTCTTCCTCAGCGATGGCAGCGGCCTCGGCCTTGGCCGCCTCGGCGCGCTCGGCGGGCGGCAGCGACTGCACCTTGGCCCGCACCCGCTCCAGCGCCCAGCGCAGGTTGATCGCCGTGGGCCGGGTGGCATTGAGCTGCTCAAACGCGGCCGCCAGGGAGGCATCGCTCGGATCCGCCTGCAACGCCAGCATCAACCCATAGGCCCCGGTCACGCCGATCAAGGGCGCCCCACGCACCACCATCGTGCGAATCGCCTCAGCGGCCTCATCGCAGCGACGCAGGGTGCGGGTCGTGAACTGGTGAGGCAGCAGCGTCTGATCGATCACGCCCACCGCGTCGCCCCCTGGGCCGCCATCGGGCTCCAGCCAGATCGTGCGCCAGGGCTTGCCGTCGATGTTCATGGCTGCTGCAAAGGGGACGGATCTGCCCTTGATCATCCCTGGGGGAGCGCAGGCCGCCCGGTGCTGACCCAAACCACAACGAGCCAGAACCGGCTCGACATGGACTGTCCCGAAATCCGTACAGGCTGTACAAATTTTCAGAGCGTGCTGCAAGCACCCCAGCGCCCCTTCACCGCCCGCTCAGATCGGCCGGTAGCCAAACCAATCCGGCACCTGACTCTGGCTGAGGCCCTCCGGGTGGGGCTCCAGCTCCACATGCCAGCGCTCACCGCCCAGCAGCTCCAGCTGCTCAATCGCCAGGCAGTCGTCCACCGCGGCCAGATCGTCCTTGTGCTGCTGCAACGCATCCCGCAACCACTGCCGCTTGGCCGCCGCCTTGGCCGCCTGGGGTGAGCGGGCCACCACCAGGCCGAAGTGGTGCAGCTCGGCGAGGGAGTCGGAGCGGTAGGCGCCCAGGTTCACAAACCAAAGCCGCTCGGGCCGGGGCGCGGACGTCTCGCGCCCCAGACGCACCCCCCAGCCATCCACCGCCCGCACCGCCAGATAGCTGTCCAAATGCAGGCCCTCACGCCTCCCGAACCACTGCCGCCGCAGCTCCGGGATGGTGTCTTCGATGGTCTCTCCGGCCACGAAGCGCACGTCGTGGAGCTCGATGTGGCAGCCAGGCGCGCGGCCACCCAACACCACCATCCACAGCTGCGGGATCACCGGGTTGTTCGCCATCCATCTCGGGCCCGGGGCTCGATCAGGATGGCGCCATGGACTTCTTCTCGCAGCAGTGGGCCACCTACCGGGCGGTGGTGAGCCACGACCTGATGGAGCACCGGGCCGTGGCGCAAGCCACAGCCAACGCCCTTGAGGGCTGGCTGGCCCAACGTTCTGCCAGCGCGCCGCCGCCGGAGATGGTGGATCTGGGCTGCGGCGATCTGGCCCTGCTGGCGCCCGTGCTCAGGCGCCTGCCCCTGGGCAGCTACACCGGCCTGGATCTCACCGCCGCCGTGCTGCCCCTGGCCGAGAAGGCCCTGAGCCCCATGCCCTATCCCTGCACCTGGCAGGAGGGCAACCTGCTGGCCTGGAGCCAATCGGAGGGTCCACCCGTCGCCATCCTCCATTCGGCCTTTGCCATCCATCACCTCAGCGACGCCGAGAAGACCACGTTTTTGCGGGGTGCGCGCCAGCGGATCACCGCCGATGGGCTGCTGCTCTGGGCCGATGTGTTCCGCGAGCCAGGCGAGGGGCTCACCGCGGAGCAGCAGAGCCAGGTGATCGATCACCTCAGCAGCTTCGACATCCCGGCCGAACGGGGCGCCATGGAAACGCTCGCCGCGGCGGCAGGCTGGCACTGGCGCTGGGCCTGGCAAGGCCAGCACCAGGCTGAAGCCCTGGCGGTGCTGACCCCGGCCTGATCAGCTGTGCTCGGGTTAGCTGTGTTCGCGCAGGAAGGCGATCGTGCCCTCCAGCTCCTCGGCGAAGCGGTCGATCTCCTCGGGGGTGGTGGTGAAGCTGAGGCTGGCGCGGGCTGAGCCGGGGATGCCGTAGAGGCGGTGCAGTGGCTGGGTGCAGTGGTGGCCGCTGCGGATGCAGATGCCGGCCGAATCCAGCAGGGCGGCGATGTCGTTGGCATGCAGGCCGTCCACCGTGAAGGCCGCCAGGGCACCCCGGTCGGGCTGTTGCTCCGGGGTTGGGCCCAGGATGCGGACGCCTTCGATCGCCTGCAGCCGATCGAACAGCTGGCGGGTGAGCACCTGCTCCCAGGCATGGATACGCTCCAGACCCAGGGCGCTGAGGTAGTCGAGGGCGGCACCCATGCCGATCGCTTCACCGATGGCCGGCGTGCCCGCCTCAAACTTGTGGGGCAGCTCTGCCCAGCTGCTGTGGTCCAGGAACACGTCCTGGATCATTTCGCCGCCGCCGAGGAAGGGGGGCATCGCCTCCAGCAGCGCCTCGCGGGCCCAGAGGAAGCCCATGCCCGTGGGGCCGCAGAGCTTGTGGGAGCTGGCCACCAAAAAATCGCAGCCCAGCTGGGCCACATCCACCGGCAGGTGGGGCAGGCTCTGGCAGGCATCCACCAGCACCAGGGCGCCGGCGGCATGGGCCAGGGGCACGATCTGCTCGATTGGGTTGAGGGCCCCGAGGGTGTTGCTCACCTGCACCAGGCTCACCAATTTGGTGCGGTCACTGAGCTGACTGCGCAGATCGTCGAGATCCAGCTCGCCGCTTTCGCTGAGGCCCACGTGGCGCAGCACGCAGCCGGTGCGGGCCGCCAGCAGCTGCCAGGGCACCAGGTTGGAGTGGTGCTCCATCACCGTGAGCAGCACCTCATCGCCGGGGCCGAGGTTGGCCTCACCCCAGCTGCGGGCCACCAGGTTGATCGCCTCACTGGCGTTGCGGGTGAACACAATCTCCCGCGGGCTGGCCGCCCCCACAAACGCCGCCACCTTGGCGCGGGCCCCCTCAAAACCCTCGGTGGCCCGGGCGCTGAGCTGGTGCGCGCCGCGGTGCACGTTGGCGTTGTCATGGTCGTAGTAGTGCTGCAGGGCCGCCAGCACCTGACGGGGCTTCTGGCTGGTGGCGGCGTGATCCAGGTAGATCAGCGGCTGGCCCAAGCAGGCCGTTTGCGCCAGCAGGGGGAAGTCGGGCCGGGTGAGGGCGGCGAGATTGCCGGCAGACGGGTTGGACGGGTGCAGGTCGGATTGCACCGGGGACGCTGTCATGGTCATGGACGCTCCCGAAGCAGCAGCGGCAGGGGATTCAGAGCCGCCGCGGCCACTGGCAGCTCCCGCAGCACCTCATCGCAGTAGCCCCGCAACAGCAGCTTGGAGGCCTGATCGGCACCGATGCCACGGCTCTGCAGATAGAAGAGTTCGCTTTGCTGCAGCCGGCTCACGGTGGCGCCGTGGGCGCACTTCACGTCGTCGGCAACGATTTCGAGCTCGGGCTTGGTGTCCACCCGGGCCCGATCCGAGAGCAGCAGGGTGCGGCTGAGCTGGGCGGCGTTGGTCTGCTGGGCCTTGCGGGGCACCTGGACAGCGCCGTTGAACACGCTGCGTCCAGCCCCATCGGCCACCACCTTGTGGAGCTGGTCGAGCTCGCCATCGGGCCCCTCAAAGCACACGTGGCTGTGGGTGTCCGCCAGGTCCTGGCCGTCCACGAGTTGCAGGGCCCGCAGGCGGGTGTGGGCCGCCCCTGCCACCTGGCAGATGCGGGGCTCCAGGCGGCTCAAGGCCCAACCGCCCACGGCCGTGGTGAGCTGCAGGGCACTGGCGGGGGCCTGGCTGATGGCCAGGTGACTCAGCAAGCTGGCGCGGCTGTCGCCCGGGGCCAGCACCCCCAGATGCAGCCGGGCGCCACGGCCGAGCTGGGCCACGGTGAGCAGGCTGGTGGCATTGGCAGCACTGGAGCTGTGGTGTTGCAGCAGCTCCAGGCTGGCCCCGTCCTCCAGAATCAGCAGCAGTTGCAAAGCCAGCAGGCCCGGAGCAGCTCCGGCATCAATGCTGAGCTGCAACGGCCCCGCCGCCCCGCTCACCCGCAACGCCAGGCAACGGGGCGAAGCGCCCTGGTTGAGCTGCACCGGCCAAGCACCTGAGCTGCCGGTGGCTTGCAACACCTGGTTGCGCAGCTGCTGCGCTTCAGCGGGCTCGAGACGGGTGATCCCAGCGGGGAGCGCGGCAAGGGCAAAGGGATCCGGGCCATTCCAGGGCTCTGCAGCCACGCTTTGCAGCGGCGCCAGATCGGTGAAGCGCCAATCCTCATGGCGGCGACCCGGCAGCGGCGACCCGGCCAACGCGGCCAACCACGCACCGGTTGCCGGTAGCGCAACGGCAGGCATCAGGCCACCTCCACCGTCTCGGGCTCCAGGCGGGCCAGTTCCTGATCCACCCAGTCGTACCCGGTGCGCTCCAACTCCAGCGCCAGCTCCTTGCCGCCTGTGCGCAGGATCCGACCGGCAGCCATCACATGCACGTAGTCGGGGGTGATCAGATCCAGAAGCCTCTGGTAGTGCGTGATCAGCAGGGTGGCGTTGTCGGGGCCGGCCAGTTGGTTGACACCATCGGCAACGATGCGCAGCGCGTCGATATCGAGACCGGAATCGGTCTCATCGAGGATGGCCACCAGTGGCTCCAACAGAGCCATTTGCAGGATCTCGTTGCGCTTCTTTTCGCCGCCAGAAAAGCCTTCATTGACACTGCGCTCGAGGAAGGCCGGATCCATCTGCACCACCTTGAGCCGCTCGTGCACCAGATCCTCAAAGGCGAAAGTGTCGAGCTCCTCATCACCCCGCTCGGCGCGGCGGGAATTGGTGGCCACCCGCAGAAATTCCAGGTTGCTGACCCCAGGGATCTCCACTGGATACTGGAACCCCAGGAACAGTCCGATCCGGGCCCGCTGCTCGGGATCCAGTTCGAGCAGATCGGCGCCGCGGTAGTGCACCGATCCAGCCGTGACGGTGTAGGCGGGATGGCCGGCCAGCACCTTGGAGAGGGTGCTCTTGCCACTGCCGTTGCGCCCCATCACGGCATGGATTTCACCAGCCCGGATCGCCAGATTGACGCCCTTGAGGATCGGCTGCTCATCCACCGAGGCGTGGAGATCGCGAATGTCCAGCAACAGTGGGGCGTCGGGGCGAATCACAGCAAAAAAATCAGATGGGAAGGATCGGAAGCAGGATCAAAAACGATGAGCGGGAAACCAATCAAGGGGTGCGGGCTGATCACCCCACCGATCCCTCGAGCTTGAGGGCCAGCAACTTGTCGGCCTCGGCAGCAAACTCCATCGGCAGCTGATTGAACACATCGCGGCAGAAGCCGCTCACCATCATCGAAACCGCTTCTTCAAAGCCGATCCCCCGGCTTTGGAGATAGAAGAGCTGATCGACGGAGATGCGGCAGGTGCTGGCCTCATGCTCCACCACCGCATCGGGTTGCTGGGAGCGGATGTAGGGGTAGGTGTTGGCGGCCGCCTGATCACCGATCAGCATCGAGTCGCACTGGCTGTAGTTCTTGGCACCCACAGCCTTCGGGCCGATCTGCACCAAGCCGCGATAACTGTTGGAAGAATGGCCCGCACTGATTCCCTTGCTCACGATCGTGGAGCGGGTGCGGGGCCCCACATGAATCATTTTGGTGCCGGTGTCTGCCTGCTGATGATTGTTGGTGAGGGCGACGGAATAAAACTCGCCCACCGAATCAGCACCCTGCAGCACACAACTGGGATACTTCCAGGTGATCGCAGAACCGGTTTCCACCTGGGTCCAGCTGATCCGACTGCGGGCACCGCGACACTGGCCACGCTTGGTCACAAAGTTGTAAATACCGCCCACGCCATTTTCATCACCGGCATACCAATTCTGAACGGTGGAATATTTAATGGAGGCATCATCCAGCACCACCAACTCCACCACGGCGGCATGGAGCTGATTGGTATCAAACATAGGGGCGGTGCAACCTTCTAAATAGCTCACCGAGGCCCCTTCCTCAGCCACGATCAAGGTGCGCTCAAACTGTCCCGTATCCGCAGAGTTGATGCGGAAATAGGTTGAAAGCTCCATCGGGCATTCGACGCCCTTCGGAATAAACACGAAGGAGCCATCACTGAATACAGCGGAATTGAGGGCCGAGAAGTAGTTGTCGTTGCTGGGCACCACCGTACCCAGATAGGCCTCGATCAGCTCAGGATGCTCCTTCACGGCTTCGCTAATGGAGCAGAAGATCACCCCGTGCTCCGCCAGTTTTTCCTTGTAGGTGGTGGCGATCGAAACGCTATCGAACACCGCATCAACAGCCACGTTGGAGAGACGTTTCTGCTCGCTGAGCGGAATCCCAAGCTTGTCGAAGGTTTCCAGCAGTTTTGGGTCCACCTCATCAAGGCTCGCCTTCTTCTCCTGTTGCTTGGGAGCCGCGTAATAGATGATGTTCTGGTAGTCAATCGGCGGGTATCCCAAAGCCGCCCAATCGGGCGCGGCCATCTGCAGCCACTGGCGATAGGCCCGCAGCCGAAACTGCAACAGAAAATCAGGCTCGTCTTTTTTGGACGAGATCAGCCGCACCACGTCCTCGCTGAGACCCTTGGCGATCTTTTCGGTTTCAATGTCGGTCACGAAGCCGTGTTTGTACGGCTGCGAAACAAGGTCGCCAACGGTTGCGGTGCTCATGGCAATTCAGCCGAATCAGCCGGCAGTAAGGGCTTTCACGTCGTCAAGAGAAATCGTCTGCTGCTCACCGCGGAACGGATTGTCTTCAGTGAGAAACAGCATGCAGTGGCACTCCTTGCGCTCCCGCATCGGTACACAGGGGCAGTTCCAAAAGGCCTGGGACACCTCGGCCTCTTTGTCTTCGTAGTGACGGCAGGGGCAGAGAGCACCCCCGAGCTCGTCCTTGTGCTTCGCGAGGCCTGCGAGCACGACGGCGGTGACACCGGGATCGCTGCAGAAATAGGTGCCCGTGCGCTGGGCGTAGGTTTCGGCAAACTTCCGAATCACCTCGAGGCTGTCGGAGGTCGGGCTGGCCGCGGCGTCGGACATGGCTCGGAGGGGGTGATGGTCTGATCGCACTGGACGGAACAGGACCGCGCGGAGCAACGGTCAGGATCACGGAACTCCAGTTACGAAACACTTGGGTTTCGTTTCCTGACGAGCCTAGGGCACCGGTGAGGGGCCTGGGGTCTCATCAGCGCAGCCATTGTGCCGGGCCGATCCCCAACCGCCGGCCGGGCGTGGCAAGGTGATGAAGTTCGGCGTCAGTCATGAGCGCCACTCCCCAGATTTCCCGCCAACACACCGACCCGGCATCCACCCGGGAAGCCGTGCTCAGCCTCTTGCTCCGACAAGGCGAGTCGACGGCGGGTGAGTTGGCCGAGCACCAGGCGGTGTCGGTGCAGGCCATGCGGCGCCATCTGCGCAGCCTGGAAGACAATGGTCTGGTGGAGTCCAGTCCGGCCCCAGAAGGCCCGGGCCGGCCCAGCAATCGCTGGCGGCTCACGGCCAAGGGTCAGGGACACTTCCCCGATGGCAGCGACCACTTCGCCCTGGGCCTGCTGCAGTCGCTGGCCGGCAGCCTGCCTGCGGAAACCCTGCAGGACCTGCTGAATGATCAGGCCCTGCAACAGGCCGGCGTGTACAGGAACCAGATTGGCGAAGGCGCCTTGCAACAGCGCCTCGAGCGGCTGGTGGAGTTGCGCCGCCAGGAGGGCTACATGGCCGAGTGCGCCCGCGATCCCAACCACGCCAAGGCCTGGGTGATCAGCGAATTCCACTGCTCGGTGATCCGCATCGCCGAACAGTTCCCCTGCGTCTGCGACCAAGAGCTGCAGCTGATCCGCCACACCTTTCCCGATTGCCAGGTGGAGCGGGTCCAATGGCGCCTGGAAAAGGGCCACTCCTGCGGCTTCCGCCTCATTCAGGGCCGTGACACCTGAGCCGTACGGCCCTGCTGCCGACAGCCCGCTGACCCTGGCCGAACTGGCGGAGCTGGAGGCCACCCTGCTGCCGGCGCTGGAGCGTCACCACCTCAGGCTCCTGGCCCATGGCCTGCGCACCCTGCAGGGCATCTCCCGGTGCACAGCAGCAGCCCTTGAGCTTGGCCCCCTGCCGGATCGTGCCGCCATCGGTGCCTGGGTGCGGCAACAGCCCCCAATCGCCGACGACGCCGCCTTCCAGGCCGCCCTGGTGGAGCAACTGGTGGCAACGGGCGGACAATTGGAGTCCATCGCCGGCGCGCTGGGCCGGGCACCGCTGGCCCTGGAGTTGGCAGACCTGAGCGCCTGGGCCAGCCGCCAGGCCGATCGACGCCTGGGCCTGGGCGACACCAGCCGGGGCTAGGGCAGCGCCACCAGCACCACACCCAACACCGCCAGCAGGGCGGCCAGCACCCCAAATGCCCCGGGGCGGTCCCCCTCCAGGGGCGCCAGGGGCACCGCCATCACCGGGGCGGTGGCCAGCAGGGCCACGGCCAGCCCGCCCGGAAGCCGGGCCAGGGCCAACTGCTGCAGACCGATCCCCGCACTGGTGCCCAGCAGGGTGGCCGCCAGCACCAGGAGCCAACGCCGGCCCGGCGGCCTGGGTCGAGGCCGGCGCAGATGGGTCAGCAGCCTCCCCAGCAGGGGCAGCAGCACCAGCGTGGCGGCCAGCAACCGCAGGGTGGCGGCATGCCAGGGATCGAGGCCCGAGGTGCGCAGGGCGGCACGGGCCAACAGAGCGCCGGCGCTGCCGCACACCAGAGCCGCCAACGCCAACAGCACCCCCAGGCGCTGATGGCCCGCCCGAAGCCCGACTCCCACCACGGCAACCGGCCGCTGCCGGGCCACCAGCACCACCGCCAGGCTGATCAGGGCAATCCCCAGCCACTGGCGCGGCCCAGGCCACTCGGCCAGCAGCAGGCAACCGGCCGCCGCCGTCACCGCCGGCCCGCCGGCATCAAAGGTGAGGGTGCGGCGCGTGCCGAGCCGTCGCAGGGCGGCGAAGTAGAAGCTGTCCCCCAGGGCAATGCCCAGCACCCCGCTGAGCAGCAGCAATCCGGTGGGCCCGAGCGGCAAGGCCGGGAGGCTCCCCAGCAGCAGCGGCAGCTGCAGCTGCAGCGCCAGGGCGATCAGGTTTTTGAGCAGGTTCAGCTCGGCCGGACCCAGCGACGTTGGCAGCCGGCGCCATAAACCGCTGGCCAGGGTCCAGCAGAGGGCGGCGGCCAGGGCAGCAGCCACACCGATCGCCACCGCCGCTCCCCACCACGCCTTGCGATCATCGCCACAGCCACTGCACCCCCGTGGACAACATCCGCCCCGCC
>VGQC01000007.1 GCA_016882385.1 Cyanobacteria bacterium M_DeepCast_100m_m1_067
GCAGGGGTGTTCGTGCACTTGCCCGAACCCTGCTGGCCGCTCCCCTGGCTCTGCTGTTGTGCCTGGGCTTCGGTGGCCCGGCCCTGGCGGCCGCGTGGAGCACCGAGCAGCTCACCGTGCCCGCCACTCCGGACGGCACCTTGGTGACCTTCAGCGAGCAGGAGATCAAGTCTGGCCGCAAGGTGTTCAACAGCAGCTGCGGCGAGTGCCATGCCGGCGGCATCACCAAGACCAACCAGAACGTGGGCCTCGATCCCGAGACCCTGGCCCTGGCCACCCCGCCCCGCGACAACGTGGAGGCCCTGGTCGACTACATGAAAGATCCCACGTCTTACGACGGGGAATACAGCATCGCCGACGTCCACCCGAGCCTGCGCAGCAGCGACATCTTCGTGAAGATGCGCGATCTCGACGACGACGACCTGCGTCTGATGGCCGGCTACATCCTGGTGGCCCCCAAGGTGCAGGGCGTGCAGTGGGGCGGCGGCAAGATCTACTTCTGATCGCGCACCCTCTCAATCGATCCCCCATCAGCCGGTGCCCCAGCACCGGCTTTTTTGTGGCGTTTGTGGCCCGTTTTGGATGCTCGACTCAGGGGCGTTGCTCAGGCGTCAGCGACTGGCTGGGGGGCTGGCTGTTGGCCTCGTCGAGGGAAGCCGGCAACTTGCTGTACCACCACTCCTGCAGGCCTGCCCCCAGTCGCACCGGGAACAGGGTGATCACCGTGCGCGTGGGACGCGCTCCGGGCTGGAGCAGCTCCACGGCATAGGAGGGGCAGCGGCGCGAGGCCAGATCGGGGACAAAACGCCGGCCGATCCGCCGCCAGCTGGGCTCCTTGCTGCGCCAGGCCAAGCGGCAGCACGGCCAGGGCAGCTCCTCGCGATCAAACAAACGGCAACAGGGGCCCAGCACCCGATAGCTGTACTGCCCTCCAGGGCTGGTGTGCTCGCTCCCCGGCTCCAGCAGGACGTCGATGGTGCCGCGCGTGGAGGTGCCGCGTGTGGAGGCGCCCCGCAACGGAGTTGTCTGGCCTGACACAGAACAAGGCTCCGGGACGACAATAAAAAGCCACCCCGCAGGGTGGCAAAGAAGCTTGGGTGGTTCAAGGGGCGCCAGCCAGGACCTGACTGGCACCGCGCAGGAAACCCGGGCTCAGTAGAGCTCTTCTTCAGCGTGGGTCTTGATGGTGCAGTCGCTGGTGGGGTAAGCGACGCAGGTGAGCACAAAGCCAGCTTCGATCTGGTCGTCGTCGAGGAAGCTCTGGTCGCTTTGGTCGACGGTGCCGGCGGTCAGCTTGCCAGCGCAGGTGGAGCAGGCACCTGCACGACAGGAGTAGGGAAGATCGATGCCCTGCTCTTCAGCGGCATCGAGGATGTACTGGTCGTCAGGAACCTCGATGGTCTTGTTGAGGCCTTCGCTCTCGCTGATGAGGGTGACCTTGTAGGAAGCCATGAAAAGGATTGGGGCTCACAGGCACCCGGAAGCCGGGCCTGTAGGACACGCCCTTCATACATCCGCCGCACGCCTTTCCTGCTGATTTGCGCGCCGGGATCCGGGAAGCCCAATCAAAGCCAAGGCACAGATCAGCGTGCCTTATGCAACACGCCGGATCGTCATCAGCCCCCACTGGCTCTGCTGGGCCGTGAGCTCCGCCTGCCAGCCCTGCTCCAGCAGCGCCTGCTGCAGGGCCGGGGCCTGATCCACCAGCAGGCCACTGAGCAGGCCGACGCCGTGGGGGGCCAGCACCGTCTCAAAGGCCGGGCAGAGGGCCTGGATCACCGGCGCCAGGATGTTGCAGAGCAGCAGATCGGCCGGCTGGCCGTCGAGCAGGGCAGCCAATGCCTCCACCGAGCCCTGGCCCACCCGCACCTGGGCTGGGAGGCCGTTGAGGGCGGCATTGTCGGCGGTGGCCCGCACCGCCAGGGAGTCGGTATCGGCGGCCGCCACCGAGGCCGCGCCCAAGCGCAGGGCCGCCAGGCCCAGCACGCCGCTGCCGCAGCCGAGGTCGGCCACCCGCAGCCCGGCCAGCTCAAGGCCCTCGAGGGCCTCCAAGCAGAGACGGGTGGTGGGATGGCTGCCGGTGCCGAAGGCACTGCCGGGATCCATGGCGATCACCAGGCGATCGGCGTGCTCGGGCGGACAGGGCAACCAGGCCGGCAGGATCAGCAGGCGCTGGCCCACCGGGTCGGCCTGCCAGTGCTGCTTCCAGCTGAGGCTCCAGTCTTCGTCGGCCTGCTCACTCCAGCGGATCGGCGGCAGCACCAGGCCAAAGGTCTGCGCCAGGGGGGCCAGGGCGCGCTCTAGCTGGGAGCGCTCCGGTTCGGGCCAATCGATGGCCGGCAGCCAGGCCACCAGCTGCCGCTCAGCGGGATCTTCGGGCCGGTGTTGCACGGCCACGCGGGAAATCCCCAGGGCCCCGAGCTTCCAGAGCAGGGATTCCTCAAGCTCGGGTAGCGCCGCCAGCTCCAATCGCCACCAGCTGGGGCCGGCGCCGGAGGGGACGCCAGACGCGGCCACCATCAAAGGGTGACCGGGTGGGCTTCCTGGATGCCGTTGATGGCGTGGATCGTGGCCAGCAGGCTGGCGGGGATCGGGTCATCCACGCTGAGCACCATCACGGCATCACCGCGCACGATGCGGCGACCCACCTGCATCGAAGCGATGTTGACGTTGTGCTCTCCCAGCACCGAGCCCAGGTGGCCAATGATGCCTGGCATGTCGCGGTGGCGGGTGAACAGCATGTGGCGGCTGGGGGCCACGTTCACCGGGAACTCATCGATGGTGGTGATCCGAAGCTCACCGTCGGCGAACACGGCGCCCGTCACGGTGTGATTGCCATTGGAGCCCTTGGAGCTGAGCTGCAGCGAGCCGCCGGCGAAATCGCGGCTGGCGTCATCCTTCACCTCGAGCACATGAATGCCGCGCTCCTTGGCCTCCAGGCTGGCGTTCACATAGTTGATGCTGTCGCCCAGGGCCGTGGAGAGCAGGCCCTTGAGGGCGGCTACCACCAGCGGCTGGGGCGGATGGGCAGCGAAGTCGCCCTGGAGCCGCACCTCCAGCTCATTGATCGGGCCGCCGGCCAGCTGGCTCAACAGCTGGCCGAGGGTTTCAGCCAGCTGCAGATGGGGCTTGAGCTGCTCCATCACCTCGGCGTTGAGGCCAGGGATGTTGACGGCACTGCGGGCCGGCAGGCCCAGGAGCACGTCGCGAATCTGCTCAGCCACATCGATCGCCACATTCTCCTGGGCCTCTTCGGTGGAGGCACCCAGGTGGGGGGTGAGGATCAACCGCTCCCGCACCTGGCGCAGGGGCGAACCGGCGTCGAGGGGCTCATTGGCATACACATCAAGAGCGGCGCCGCCGATGGTGCCGTTGTCCACCGCTTCGGCCAGGGCCGCCTCATCGATGATGCCGCCGCGGGCGCAATTGACGATGCGGGCGGTGGGCTTCATCGTCTTGAGCAGCGCAGCGTTCACCAGGTTCTCGGTGTCCGGCGTGCGCGGCAGGTGCAGGCTGACGAAGTCGGCTTCGGCGAATAGGGCCGGCAGGGGCAGCAAGCGCACCTGCATCTGCTGGGCCCGCTCCGCGGACACGAAAGGGTCGTAGGCCATCACGTCCATGCCCATGGCCTTGGCCACCCGGGCCACGTGGGAGCCGATTTTGCCCAGGCCCACCACACCGAGCTTCTTTTTATAGAGCTCGTTGCCAACGTATTTCTTGCGATCCCAGCCGCCGGCCATGGTGCTGGCGTGGGCGTGGGGCACATGGCGCGAGAGGGCCAACATCAGCGCCAGAGCCTGCTCAGCGGCGGCAATCGTGTTGCCCTCAGGGGAGTTCACCACCAGCACACCCCGCTTGGTGGCCGCGGGCACATCCACGTTGTCCACACCCACACCGGCACGACCGATGATCCGCAGCTTGCCTGCGGCTTCAATAATGTCAGCGGTCACCGTGGTGCCTGATCGGATCATCAAGGCGTCGTAGTCGCCAATGATTGCCTTGAGCTCTTCGGGAGGCAAGCCGGTGCGCACATCCACCGTGGCCACCTGGGACAGGATGTCGATCCCCGCCTGGTCGATGGGATCCGAAACGAGAACCTTTGTCATGCCCGGCGGTGGGGTGGGTGAGCCGGCGGTGCAGTGTAGTGAGCGGCGAGAATCCCCCCATCCCCAAGGAGTCGAGCGCAGCGTGGGCACGAGTGTGGTGGTGGTGTTGAACGACCGCAAACGGCTGCATCAGCTGAAGGATCGGCTGGCGGAGGTGCAGCCGCCGATGGTGCGGTTGGAGGCCATCGGCGCGGGCGAGCAGACCCTGGCGGAGGTGGAGCGGCTCAATCCGGCGGTGGCGCGGCGCAACCGCCAGCGCTCCATGGCCCGCTGGCTGATCCCCTTCGGCTTCCTGGCCGGCCTCACTTTCACCTACATCACCGACCTCGACACCTTTGCCTTTGCTGGCGCCTGGAGTCAGCACCTGATCGGCGCCCTGCTGGGCATGGGCTCGGGCTGGATGGGCAGCTTCGCGGCGGCGGCAAGCGTGCGCTCAGAAGAAGACGACCGCATCCGCAGCCTGCGCAACCGGGTGGAGGAGGGCAACTGGCTGCTGCTGGCCGAAACCGCCAATGGCGTTGAGATGCCGTGGATCAGCCTGCAGCAGGCCAAACCGCTGGCCGTGGTGCGCCTGGGTGATGGCTAAGCAGGCGTGGATCTGATGCTGCCGCGGCGCGACCTGCTGGCTGCAAGCCAGCACCCGCAGGAGCTGGAGGCCGTGATCGAAGCGGCCGACCAGGCCCTGCGCACCTGGGAGCCGGTGTGGACAACCTTTCTGGAGGCCGAGGTGTGCGAGGAGGCCGAGCAACGGCTAGGCGACCTGAGCGAACTCAGCCTGAGCAGCAGCGGTGGCTACCCCGGAGCGGAGCGACGGCGTCTGCTGCTGCAGCGCCGCGAAGCGGCCCTGGAGCCCCCCACCGTGCCCCAGGCGCTGATGGGCCTGGAGATCAGTGGCAACTTCCTGTTCGATCCCGCCGAACGCACCGATTTCCGCGCAGGCCTGCTCGCCCTCGGTGCACAGGCCGGTGCCCTGGGCGACCTGTGGGTGCGGGGCGACCGGGGCGCCCAGGCGGTGCTCACCACCCAGCAGGCCATGGCCCTCGATGGGCTCCGCACCACGGTGCGCACGGTGGACGTGCAGCTGGAAGCCCGCCCCCTCGATCAGCTGCAGCTGCCCGCCCCGCGCCAGCCGCGGTGCTTCCACACCGTGGAAGCCTCCCTGCGCCTGGATGCGGTGGCCTCAGCGGGCTTCGGGATCTCGCGCAGCCGCATGGCCGAACTGATCCGCCAAGGCAGCGTGCGACTCAACTGGCAGCCCATTTCCAGCCCCAGCCGCCTGCTCGCGGTGGGCGATCGCGTGCAGCTGGAGGGCCGCGGCGAGCTGCGGCTTGAGACCATCACTGCCACCAAGCGGGAGCGCTGGCGCATCGAGCTGGTGCGCTACTGAAGAGATGGGGCAAACCCCTGCTTGCCGGTCTGTAAAGTGAGCTCGCTTCTGGGGCGATTAGCTCAGAGGTAGAGCACTACCTTGACACGGTAGGAGTCACTGGTTCGATTCCAGTATCGCCCATTTTCTTGATTCAAGATCAGCTGCAGTGTCGGAGATGGCAGTCACGGCAAGCGATTTGACCGTGGTTGTTGGTCTGGCGCGCTCCGGGATTGGCGCCGCTCGGTTATTGCAGCATCTGGGGCGCGCCGTGCTGGTGATCGACAACCAGAGCGGCCCTGCCCTCGAAGCCAAAGCCGCCGCGCTGCGGCAGAGCGGCATCCCTGTCCAGCTGGATGCCGCTCTGCATCCCGATACCTTTGCTGCGCTGACCGCGCCCCTGGCCGCGGTGGTGGTGAGTCCGGGGATCCGCTGGGATCACCCCACCTTGGAAGCGCTGCGCCGTCAGGGCGTTCCCACCCTGGGTGAACTCGACCTGGCCTGGCAGGCCAACGCTGCTGCCGTGCCCTGGATCGGCATCACCGGTACCAACGGCAAAACCACCGTCACCCACCTGGTGAGCCACCTGCTGCAGCATGCCGGCCTGGATGCGCCCATGGGCGGCAACGTGGGCTTTTCCGCCGCCGAGCTGGTGCTGGAGCAGCGGCAACGCAGCACAGCACCGCCGGACTGGTTGGTGATGGAGCTCAGCAGCTACCAGATCGAAGCGGCCCCGCAGGTGGCCCCCGACGTGGGCATCTGGACCACGCTGACACCAGACCATCTGGAGCGCCACGGCAGCCTCGAGGCGTACCGCGCCATCAAACGCAGCCTGCTGGAGCGTTCCAAGCTGCGCATCCTCAACGCCGACGACCCCGATCTCCGGGCCCATGCCGCCAGTTGGGACCAGGCGACCTGGATCACCGCAGGCCGCCGGGACGACCTGCCCGCCACGCTGCAAGCCAGCCTCTGGATCGAAGACGGCCAGGTGATGCGCGCCGTCCAGTCCGGCCCCGGCACTGCCACCGAACCCCTGATGGCCGCCGACTGCCTGGCCATGCCCGGAGCCCACAACCGCCAAAACCTCCTGATGGCGGCCGCAGCCGGACTGGCCGCCGGGCTCTCGGGCCCCCAGATGGAGGAGGCCTTCCGGGCTTTCCCCGGGGTACCCCACCGGCTCGAGCGGATTCGCGACCAGCAGGGCATCTGCTATTTCAACGACAGCAAAGCCACCAATTACGACGCTGCCGAAGTGGCGATCCATGCCCTGGAGGGCCCCCTGGTGGTGCTGGCCGGCGGCGAATCGAAACGCGGCAATCCCGCCGGCTGGCTCGCCGCGCTGCATCAGAAAGCCGCTGCGGTGGTGCTCTATGGCGCCGCTCAAACGGAATTCAAGCGGCTGCTCGAGCAGGCTGCGTTTCCCGGGGAGGTGCAGTGCTGCCCGGGCCTGGCCGAGGGGGTCCCCCTGGCCGCCCAACTGGCAACGACCCTGCGCTGCCGCGCCGTGCTGCTGTCACCCGCCTGCGCCAGCTTTGATCAGTACAGCGACTTCGAAGCCCGCGGCGATCACTTCCGGCAACTGGTCGCCGCGCTATAGCACCCCAGGGGTCGCGCTGTAGCGACTCAGAGGTCGACCTTTAGCATCCGCCAACGAGCCGTCCGCTGCGACGCCCATGGCCTATTGGTTGATGAAGAGCGAGCCCGATGTGTACGGGATCGACCATCTGCAGCGGGAGGGCACCACACTCTGGGATGGCATTCGCAACTACCAGGCCCGCAACTTCATGCGGACCATGCAGATCGGCGACCAGGCTTTCTTCTACCACTCCAACACCAAACCACCCGGCATTGTGGGCCTAATGGAGGTGATCGAAACCCAGCTCATCGATCCCAGCCAGTTTGATCCCAACTCCAACTACTTCGACCCCGCCGCCACGCCGGAGCGGCCCCGCTGGGACTGCGTCCGTCTGCGGTACCTGCGTCACTTCGACAGCCTGCTGAGCCTGGATGCCCTACGGGACAACTTCAGCCCAGAGGAGTTGGGGGTTGTGAAGCGGGGCAATCGGCTCTCGATCCTCCCAGTCAGTTCCAGCAGCGCCGAGCAGCTCTTCGCCCTGCTCGAATCCGCGTGAGCACCCCGGCGCCACGCAGCCAGCAGCCACTGGCGATCCGCAGCGCGGTTGAGCGGGGCTGGGCAGCCTTTGGCCGCTGCCCCTGGGTGTTGATGGGATTCACCCTGATCGGCGGGGGGGTGAATCTGCTGAGCCAGCTGCTCTACCGCCATCAGAGCAACCTGGTGATCTCGCTGCTGGGGCGCCCCGATCCCCTGCCGATTGCCCTGGCGAGCTTCGCCTGGATCCTCTATGTGGTCACGGGCCTCTGGCTCGTGGTGGGGTTGCTGCGTGGAGCACTGCTGGCCCTCAACCAGCAGCGGCCCCGGCTGGGCGAACTGCTGTGGGTGGATGGACGGGCGATCCTGCGCTGTTTCGGGATGCTGATGCTGATCCTGGCGGTGCTGGCGCTGATCGTGCGCCTGGCCCAGGCCAGCTCGTGGTTGCTCACCTTGATCCAACCGGTGCTGGCCCCGCTGCCCCTGTTGGCGGGGCTCGCGGCTGCCATCTACTTCAGCGCCGACCAGATTCTGAGCCTGCCGCTCACCCTGATCGGGGGCCTCAACCCCCTGGCGGCCTTCCGTTGCAGCCGGGCTGCGACAGACCCCCACTGGCTCCAGGCCCTGGGGCTGACCCTGGTGCTGCTCGGCATGGTGCTGGCCGGTTTCCTGGTGCTGCTGGTGGGGCTCGTGGTAACCCTGCCGCTGGCGGCCTGCACCCTCACGGCGGCTTACCAACAGCTGTTCGGCCCCGACGACCGGGGCCGGCTCACGGGCTCCTGAAACCGGCCTGGGCGGGGAACAGATTGGCCAGGTAGCAACGGGTCACCCCGCGGCTGTTGAGGCCGTTCTGCACCAGAAAGCCAGCGAGGGCAGCCTGGAACAGGCGGTATTGATCCCAGTTGGGGTGCTGCGCAATGAAATCGCGCATCGACGCCAGCAGCACCTCCGGCACCTCCGCGTGAAAACTGACCATCGCAGCAGCCGCTGCTTCAGGCTCCTCAGCCGCCTGGGCAACACCTGTGGACTGCAACGCCATTGGGGCTCGACAAAGACTTGGCACCAGTTCTCCACATCCGCTCACAACCGTCAAATCGCCGCGCCACGCCCCACAACCAGAGCTCCCAGGCTGAGATCGCCTGCCCCTCAAGGGGCCTTCAGCGGGCCCACCCCACCGGGGCCGCTGCGGGAGGAGACCTCGGGCGCTGTCAAGGGGAAAGCAGACATCGGCACCGTTCTCCCCAGCGCCCAGCCCCAGAACCCCATCCGGGCCCGTGGGCTGGGGAAAACCTGGGCAAAACGCCAGCGGTTCTTGGGGGGCAAGCGGGAAAGCGACCGTGATCAGCACTGCTGATCAACACCCAGATCGGCTGGGTCTCAGCTGGGATCATCCTGGGTCAAGGCCGACACGAGGGCCGCCACCAGGGCCACGCTGGCCTCAGGCCGCCAGCCGCCCTCCACGGCCCGGCTCTGGGATGCCGGCGTGAGCACAAAGCGCAGCTGCCACACCTCTCGGTCGCCCTCCAGGGCCATCCAGAGCGGCCCCCGCTCCAGCTCCAGGCTGATCGCCTCCTCGGGCATCAGCTGGTCGACCAGGCCGCGATGCTCCTGCACCAAGTGGACCAAACCCTCTTGCAGCCCCCGTGCCTCCTCGGCAGTCAGCTCCACCGCCCAATCCTGGCCGCCGACCAACACAACAAAGGGGTGGCGGCCTGGGTCCACCAGCCAACGCCACCCCTCACCCTCCTGAACCTGCATCCTGAACCTGCCTGGGCCAGGCTCAGCCAGGCAGCAGGTCGGGCTGATCCTGCTCGTCGCTGAGCTCAACGATGGCCCGCTGCACGGGCTTGATCATTGAGTCGTCAAGCAGGCCATCGAAATCATCGAAGCGGCGTTGCTTGGCCCGGAAGGCAATGCGCACCGTGGTGAGGTAGCGGTTGCTGGAATGGCGGATCAGGCTCTCGGCCCGCTGGGCCAGTTCCTTGGGGTTGAGATCAAGACCGCTCTGCATAAACATCACCTCAATAGGCGCAGCGTAGGTCAGCAGCGGCAATCCACCGGTTAGAAGGGGACCATGGGCGGCACCCTGGCGATCGATCTGGGCAGCACCACCACGGTGGTGGCCTACCAGGCAGCCGGCGCTGCGGCGCAGCTGCTGGCCTTGCCGCCCTACAGCACCAGCGAGCCGGTGGTGGTGCCCACCCTGCTCTGGCTCAGCGCACCCGCCCCATCCCGGCCCCTGATCGGACGCCAGGTGCTCGAGGCCGGCCTAGCCCATGGCGACGGACCCGAGCTGCACCGCGACTTCAAACGCCAGATCGGCGCCGCCCCAGGAGTCGGATCTGCCGCCATAGACCCCACCCCAGGCGCCGGCCTGCCCCTCTCGCCGGAGCAAGCCGGCGCCCTGCTGCTGCGTCGGCTCTGGGCCGCACTGCCCGCCGACCTGGAGCCGCAGCGGCTGGTGCTCACGGCCCCGATCGACAGCTACCTGCGCTATCGCCAATGGCTGCAGGAGGTGTGCAGCGCCTTGGCCGTGCCCGAACTGGCCCTGGTGGACGAACCCACCGCCGCCGCGATCGGGGCGGGCTTGCCAGCCGGCAGCACGGTGCTCGTGGTGGACCTGGGTGGCGGCACCATCGACCTCTCCCTGGTGGCCCTGGAGGGGGGCGAGGGCCGGCCGGCACCGATGGCCCAGCTGCTGCGCTTCGCCGGCCGCACCTTGGGGTCCAGCCGCCAGGTCCTGCGCTGTGCCCGGGTGATCGGCAAGGCAGGCCTGGCCCTGGGGGGCCGGGATCTCGACCGCTGGATCGCCGCCGAGCTCTGCCCTGGGGCACCCCTGGATGGTGCGCTGCTCCAGGCGGCGGAAAGCCTGAAGTGCCAGCTCAGCAGCCAGGAGGAGGCCCTGGCGCTCTGGATCCCCCCGGGGCCAGGCCAACCACCCCAGCCCCTCCGACTGAGCCGCCATGCCCTGGAGGAGCTGCTACGGCAGCGGGGTCTGCTCGCCCAACTCGATGGCCTCCTGGAGGAGGTGCTGGCCGCGGCCCGGCGCGAGGGCTTGGCCCTGCAGCAGATCACGGCCGTGCTGCCGGTGGGGGGCAGCAGCCGCATCCCCCTGATCCGCCAGTGGCTGAGCGAGCGCTGCGGCGGCGTACCCCTGCGCGACGAGCGTCCGGTGGAAGCCGTGGCCCTCGGCGCCCTGGCGCTCACCCCTGGCGTGCAGGTGCGCGACGTGCTGCGCCATGGCGTCAGTTTGCGCTGCTGGGACCAGCGCTCCGGTCGCCACCACTGGCAACCCTTGTTTGTCGCGGGGCAACCCTGGCCCAGTGAACGGCCGCTGGAACTGGTGCTGGCCTGCAGCAGCCCCGACCAACGGGCGCTGGAGCTGGAGTTGGGGGAACCCGACAACGAACAGCGCCGCGAAGTGCTGTTCGAGGACGGTCTACCGGTGCTGCGCCAGCGACCGGCAGGCCAGGGCCGGGTGCGGGCCTGGAGCACCCAGCCCCCGCCCCTGGCCCTCGACACCCCGGGCCAGCCCGGCGAGGACTGCCTGCGGCTGGCCTTCCAGGTGAATGGTCAGGGCCAGCTGGTGTTGGAGGCCACCGACCTGCGCAGCGGCCGGACTGCCCCGGCGCGGGTGCTGGGTGCCGTGCGCTGAGCCCCCTTGCCTGCCCCCTTGCCTGACCCCCATGCGCCCAATCGGTGGACGCCACAGGCGCTGCCCCCGCAAGGGTGCATTTGGACCCTTGCGCCCATAAAACGGAGGCTGTCTCCATGAGCCCTGCCTTGGCCCTGCGCCGCCACAGGCTGCCCCGATTCTGGCTGGGTCTCACCCTGGGCCTGGTGGCCAGCGGCGTCGGGGCGGCCTACTGGTGGGAGCAACAGCTGCCGCAACGCCTGGAGCAGGCCGCCCTGGGCGGTGATCTCGAGGCCTGCCTCCGCTACAGCGAACAACTCGAGGCCCTGCGCTGGCTCGGTGGCCAGGCCCCGGCCGAGCAGGGCAGCTGCCGGCGCCGCAAGGCCGCCCAGTTGTGGCAGCAAGAGCAATGGAGCCCCGCCCTGCAACTGCAGCTGCAACTGGTCAACTCCCAGGCCGGCGAAGCGGCCGACCGCCAACAGCTGCTGGTGTGGCAGCAGTCTCTGCAAGAGAAGGCTCTCAGCCGCTTCCAGGAGGGAGACCTGCCCGGCGCCCTGGCGCTCCTGGCCGTGATGGGGGACGACCAGCGTGCCGACGGCAACAGCCTGGGCAACAAGTTGAACGAAAACTGGACCCGCAACCGACTGCAGTTCGAGCGAGCCAAACGCCTTGGCGATCAACAGCGCTGGTGGGAAGCCCTCGATGCCCTGACCCGCATTGACCATCCCTGGTGGAAAACCCACAGCCGCGACGTGCAGGCGAAGGTGAAGCAAGGCATCGAGAGCCTCCAGGGCCAGGAGCGCGAGCGGGACGCCCACGGCCAACTGCCGCACACGGTGCCCGCCTCACAGCTCGACGCCCAGGTGCGCCAGCGGATTGCCAGCGGCATGGACGAATGGTCGGCGTTTCAGGCCGCCTGCCGGGCCCTGGGCGGCAAGGTGGTGGAAGCCGGACCGGAAACGGCCTGCCAGCGGTGAGTCGCGCATGACAGGATTAATCCGTCTCCAAGCTTCGAGGCCATGCAGCCAGGTGATCAGGTCAAGGTCTCCCAGAGCGTGGTCGTTTACCACTACCCCCAGCACCGCGGTGAGGCCTTTGATCTGCAGGGTCAGCAAGGCGAGGTGGTGACCGTTCTCAATGAGTGGAAGGGACGGGTGATCAGCCCCACCCTGCCGGTGGTGGTGGCCTTCGGCAAATTCCGAGCCCACTTCCGGGACGACGAACTCGAGCCCGCCTAAAGCTCCGAGCGCACCAGGTACACCCCTTCCTCCCCATCGATCCCCTGCAGGCAGAGCTGGATGGATTCATGGCGGCTTGTTGGCACCACCCGACCGCAGAAGTCGGGTTGGATCGGCAGTTCCCGATGGCCGCGATCCACCATGGCCAGCAAGCGCACCCGCTTCGGCCGTCCCCAGGCCTGCAGCGCCTCAAGGGCTGCCCGCACGGTGCGTCCCGTGAAGATCACATCGTCCACCAGCACCACCTCACGCCCATCCAGCGCCACCGGCAGGTCGGTGGGCTGGGACAGGCGGGTTCCCACCCGCTCCAGATCATCCCGATGGAAGGTGGGATCCACCGTGCCCTGATCGATTGGGTGACCCGTCATTGCAGCCAGGCGCTGGGCCAACACCGCGGCCAACGCCACACCGCGGGTGGGGATTCCCAGCAGCACCAGGGCTCGACTGTCGGTGACACGCTCCAACACCTGGGAGGCCAGCCGGTCGAGGGTGCGTCCCAGATCCTGGGCCGAGAGCAGTTCAAGCCGATCCATCAGCACCTCTTGCAGAACCCAGGGGCAGTGCGTGTCGCCAAAGGCTGACCGGACCGGGGTCCGCGGGGATCGCAGCACATCTGCACTGTAGGTTGGACTTGGAAGGCGTTGGCCCAACGCCGCTAGGTGAGACGGGTGACAACAATTCCCTCCCAGCAGCAATCCACCCTGAACGCTGGCTCTCCCCCGGCGTTTCGAGAATCTGCGTCTGTCGCCCCTGTCGTGCTCGCCATCCTGGATGGCTGGGGCTATCGCCACGAGGATGAACACAACGCCATCCGCGCTGCCAGCACCCCGGTGATGGATGCCCTCTGGCACGCCTATCCCCACACCCTGATTGAAGCCAGTGGAGCGGCCGTTGGCTTACCCGACGACCAAATGGGCAACTCGGAAGTCGGGCACCTCACCATCGGCTCCGGTCGCATCATTCGCCAGGAGCTGGTGCGCATCAGCCAGGCCGTCAAGGACGGCAGCCTCGCCGCCAACCCCGCCCTCAATGCCCTGGCCGATGGCCTGATCCAACGGGGAGGCACCCTGCACCTGATCGGCCTCTGCTCCGACGGGGGCGTCCACAGCCATATCACCCACCTGGGCGGTCTGCTGCGCTGGGCTGCTGCGCGGGGTCTGAACGATGTCTGCGTGCATGTCATCACCGATGGCCGCGACACCGACCCGAGCAGCGCCCCCCGATTCGTCGCCCAGGTGCAGGATCAGATCAGCCGGGCTGGCATCGGGCGGATCGCCACGCTGTGCGGCCGCTACTGGGCGATGGACCGCGACAACCGCTGGGATCGCACCGAGAAGGCCTACCGCCTCTACACCGAACCAGCCCCCATCTCCGAGCTCAGCCCGGTCAATGCCATCCATGCCTCCTACGCGCTGGACATTGGCGATGAATTCCTGGAGCCCCTGCGCCTGGCCGAGGGGCTGATTCAGGCAGGCGATGCCCTGGTGTGTTTCAACTTCCGCCCCGACCGGGTGCGGCAACTGATTCGGGCCCTGGTGGTGCCCGACTTTGACGGCTTCGAGCGGGAGGCGATCACCCCCCTCGACGTGGTGACCTTCACCCAATACGAGAAGGGCCTGCCGGTGGCGGTGGCCTTCCCACCGGAATCTCTGGACGGCCTGCTGGGGCAGGTGGTCTCCGAGGCGGGACTGCGTCAGTTCCGCACCGCCGAAACGGAGAAATATCCCCACGTCACCTATTTCATGAATGGAGGGATCGAGCAGGCCTTCCCAGGCGAAGACCGCCACCTGGTGCCCTCACCTCGCGTCGCCACCTACGACCAATCCCCCGCCATGTCGGCGAGCCAACTCACCGACAGCTGCATCGCTGCGATCCAAAAGGGCATCTACTCCCTGGTGGTGATCAACTACGCCAACCCCGACATGGTGGGCCACACCGGCAAGATGGATGCCACCACAGAAGCGATCAGCACCGTGGATGCCTGCGTCGGCCGGCTGATGGAGGCCGCCAATCGCATGGGTGGCACCCTGTTGATCACCGCCGACCACGGCAACGCCGAGACGATGGAAGGGCCCGATGGCCGCCCCTGGACCGCCCACACCACCAACCCGGTGCCCGTGATCCTGGTGGAGGGCGAAAAGCGCAAACTGCCAGGCCACGGCACCAATGTGCTGCTGCGCGACCAAGGCGGGCTGGCCGACATCGCCCCGACCATCCTTGAGATCCTGAACCTGCCGAAACCGGCAACGATGAGCGGCGCGTCGCTGGTCTTGCCCGCCGGCACCACCGCCGACGCCAGCCGCATCCCCCAGACCCTGGGCGTTTAGCCTGCATCCATCAGCGGAGAGGCCATGATCACATCTGTGTTGTCGTGGGTGTGGATCGGCAGTGGCGTCCTGCTGATCATCAGTGTGCTGCTGCACAGCCCCAAGGGCGACGGGATGGGCGGTCTGGCCGCCAGCGGCGGGTCCATGTTCACCAGCGCCCGCAGCGCCGAAGCCACCCTCAACCGCATCAGCTGGACGCTGCTGGCCATCTTTCTGGGGCTGGCCGTGGTGCTCAGCGCCGGCTGGCTGAGCTGAATTCCCACCGCCCCACCACCCCCACCCGGATGACGATGCCGCGCCGCAACCTCCTGGTGGCCCTGGGATCCAGCCTGGGTGCCTTCTTCGCTGGTGCCTCCCGCGCCGAAGCCGCCTCCAAAGCCCAGGATCCGGCCTGGCAGCTCAGCGAAGCCACCTGGAAACAACGGCTCAGCCCGGCCGCCTACCAGGTGCTACGCCAGGAAGGCACCGAACGCCCCTTCTCCAGCCCGTTGAACGGCGAAAAACGTGCGGGCACCTATGTCTGCGCCGGTTGCGCCCTGCCGCTGTTCAGCTCCAAGGCCAAATACGACAGCGGCACCGGTTGGCCCAGCTTCTGGCAACCCCTGCCCAACGGCATCGCCACGAAGTTGGATTTCAAGCTGATCGTGCCGCGCACCGAATACCACTGCCGGCGCTGCGGCGGCCACCAGGGCCATGTCTTCGACGACGGCCCCAAGCCCACCGGCAAGCGTTACTGCAACAACGGCGTGGCGCTGACCTTCAAGCCAGGCTGATCGCTCAGCAGCACCTCCACATCGTCCAGCCCGGAGGCCAACTGGGTGGCTCTGCTGACCAGCGCGGCCAGCAGGCTGCGCAGATGGGGGCCGGCGACAAACTCCCGTTTCACCACCAGGGCCTCCCCTACGGACATCGGCAGGGAGAGGGGCAGGCGCACGCAGCCATCCAGGAAGCCCGTCACCTGCTGCAGGGGCGTGCCGAAGCTGATCATCAACTCCTCCACCGGCACCGTGCCAAACCAGGAGGCCTGCTGGAACCGCCGATCCCGCGCCGGACACGACCAGAGGTTGTGGTCTTCGAGGATGCGTTGGGCCTTGGGGAAGGCGCCATCGGGCAACGGCAACACGGGGTAGTCGTCTAGATCCGCAAAGGCGAGCTGATCTCCACGCTCCAGGAGCGGGTGACCGTGCTTCACCATCATGTGCAGCGGCATGGCCGTGAGCTGGATGGCGTGCAGGTCGGGATGGTCGGGGAGATCGGGTGCGGAGCAGAGCCAGGCATCGATCACGCCATGGAGCAACAGCTCCTGGGGCCGCTGGCATTCGAAATAATTGGTGTTGCCGCACGTCCAGGCGTCGGGCAGCTCCGTGGCCAGCAAATGGCCGCACCAGTGTTGGCTGTCGAGGCGCAGGACGCGACCTTGCCGCCAGCGCAGCAGCTGATGAACGGCGCGCTCCAGATCAATCAGGGTTGGATCTCCTTGCAAGCACCATTCGCCTGAGCGCTTCTCCATCGCCAGGTCAAACACCTGCAGACAGCGGCGGCTGTGACGGCTCACCGTCGACTGGGTGCACTGGAGATGGACGGCAGCGCGCTCACCGGTGCGCAGCCATAGCAGGGCATCCAACGCCGCCAACACCTCTACGGAGACCACGCCAGCCTGCCAGCCCTCGTTGGCGGAACGTTAACGTCGCCAATTCACTAAAAAGGCGCGAATTCAGCCCAACACAACACGATCCAACTGATCTTGCAGTTTCTGCATAAACTTCCAGCTCACAAGCCCACACGGGACAGAAAACCCGGGTCAAAGGCAACGTCGCCATGGTTGCGAACCATGGGCAGATAGCGCCAATGCAGCTTTACTAATAGGCCCTGCAGGGGGCGGTGCCATAGCCCACGACAAGTGCCTGCTCGGCCCGACCGAATACCACAAAGAACACCGACATCCGGATGACGGGGGTGGCCTCCAGACGCAGCGGCCCACAGCCGCGCCAGCGGGCTTCCTGGTGCACGTGCCGCTCCCGCAGCAACAGCAGCTCAACCAAAACACCCCCACCATTCAGCGAAAGCCATAAAAAAGGGAGAGGAGGGCGAACCCCCACTCTCCCCATGCTTCAGAGACCGTGATCAGACGACAGGGGCTGGCCTGAGCTGATCAGGCTGGCCTGCTTCGATCAATAGTCGAAGTCGCCGCCGCCCATGCCGCCGCCGGCAGGAGCTGCTTCCTTCTTCTCGGGCATGTCGGCCACGATGCACTCGGTGGTCAGCACCATGCCGGCGATCGAGGCGGCGTTCTGCAGACCGGAGCGGGTCACCTTGGCCGGATCGACGATGCCGGCAGCCAGCATGTCGACGTACTCGCCGGTGGCGGCGTTGTAGCCCTCGTTGAAGGGCTTATTGCGCACGTTTTCAGCCACGACAGCGCCGTTGACGCCGGCGTTCTGGGCGATGCGCATCAACGGAGCCGTGAGAGCGGAGGCCACGATGTGGGCGCCGATCAGCTCTTCGCCGGACAGATTGGCCTTGGCCCACTCCTCGAGGGCGGGAGCCAGGTGCGCCAGGGTGGTGCCACCACCAGGAACGATGCCTTCCTCAACGGCCGCCTTGGTGGCGTTGATGGCGTCTTCCAGGCGCAGCTTCTTGTCCTTCATCTCGGTCTCGGTGGCAGCGCCCACCTTGACCACGGCCACACCGCCGCTCAGCTTGGCCAGACGCTCCTGCAGCTTCTCCTTGTCATAGGAGGAGTCGGTTTCGTCCATCTGCTTGCGGATCTGCTCGCAGCGGGCCTTCACGGCCACCTCGTTGCCCTCGGCCACGATGGTGGTGGTGTCCTTGTTGATGGTGATGCGGCGGGCGGTGCCCAGCATCTCCAGCTTGGCGTTCTCCAGCTTGAGACCAGCGTCCTCGGTGATCAGCTGACCGTTGGTGAGAACGGCGATGTCCTCAAGCATGGCCTTGCGGCGATCACCGAAGCCAGGCGCCTTGACGGCAGCCACGTTGAGCACGCCGCGCAGGCGGTTCACCACCAGGGTGGCGAGGGCTTCCTTCTCGATGTCCTCGGCGATGATCAGCAGCGGCTTGCCGGTGCGGGCGATCTGCTCGAGCACGGGCACCAGGTCTTGAACCAGACCAATCTTTTTGTCGGTGAGCAGGATGTAGGGCTCTTCGAGCACCGCTTCCATGCGCTCGGTGTCGGTGGCGAAGTAGGGCGAGATGTAGCCCTTGTCAAAGCGCATGCCCTCGGTGACCTCCAGCTCGGTGGTCATCGACTTCCCTTCTTCCAGGGAGATCACGCCTTCCTTGCCAACCTTGTCCATGGCGTCGGCGATCATGCGACCCACCTCTTCGTCGTTGCCGGCGGAGATGGTGCCCACTTGGGCGATGGCGCTGGAGTCGGAGATCGGCTTGGCGTGCTCTTCGATCTTCTTGACGAGGAAGTCGGAGGCTTTGTCGATGCCCTTCTTCAGGGTGATGGCGTTGGCGCCAGCCGCCACGTTGCGCAGGCCAGCCTTCACCATGGCGTGGGCCAGCACGGTGGCGGTGGTGGTGCCGTCACCGGCGGCATCGTTGGTCTTGGAGGCGGCCTGACGGATCAGGGCCACACCGGTGTTCTCGATGTGATCTTCGAGCTCGATCTCCTTGGCGATCGTGACGCCGTCGTTGATGATCTGGGGGGCACCGAACTTCTTCTCCAGCACCACGTTGCGACCCTTGGGGCCCAGGGTGACGGCAACGGCTTCGGCCAGGATGTCGATGCCTTTTTCGAGAGCCCGGCGGGCGTTCTCGTTATAGATGATGCGCTTAGCCATGGAAGGCGATGTCGAATTGGGGTTGAAACGGAGTCAGGAGAGGCAATCGCTTAGTTGACGATGGCGAGGATGTCCTTCTCGGAGAGCAGCACGAACTCGTCGCTGCCGAGCTTGATGTCGGTGCCGGCGTACTTGCTGTAGAGCACCTTGTCGCCCACGCTGACTTCAGGCGCCTGACGGCTGCCGTCGTCATTGCGCTTGCCGGGGCCGACCTGCACCACCTCACCCACCTGGGGCTTTTCCTTGGCGGTGTCGGGCAGCAGGATGCCGCCGGCGGTTTTCTCCTCCGATTCGGACACCTTGATGAAAATGCGATCTCCGAGGGGCTTAACCGTGGAGACGCTGAGAGAAACAGCAGCCATGGATGAATTGCGAAAGCAACGGCATGGCGCCTGAGACGCCACAGGATTGCGAGCAAGAGTGCGCCCAGAGGGCGGATTAGCACTCGAGCCCGACGAGTGCCAACTTATGCCGGCCTGGCATGGGCTGGCCAGTCCCGCGCTGTGCGGGTGACCGAACCCCCTGACTCGAGGCGCAGGTTGTCCAGGCGCACCAGGCGCAGGCTGTTCTGGGTCGTCTTGCGCAGTGGTAAGGTTGCGCCGCTTCAGGTGGAATGGTTTCCCCTCAGCACTCTTTGCGTCTTCCTTCCCTATGGCAGCTGCTACCGCCACCGGCACCAAAGGCATCGTCCGGCAGGTGATTGGCCCGGTTCTCGACGTTGAATTCCCGGCCGGCAAGCTGCCCAAGATCTACAACGCGCTCCGGATCGAGGCCAAAAACTCCGCAGGCCAGCAGGTGGCCCTGACTGCTGAAGTGCAGCAGCTGCTGGGTGACCACCGCGTGCGCGCCGTGGCCATGAGCTCCACCGACGGCCTGGTGCGCGGCATGGAAGCCCTCGACACCGGAGCCCCGATCTCCGTGCCCGTGGGCGAAGCCACCCTCGGCCGCATCTTTAACGTGCTCGGCGAGCCCGTCGACGAGCAGGGCCCCGTCACCACCAACCTGACCGCCTCCATCCACCGGCCCGCCCCCAGCCTCACCGAGCTGGAAACCAAGCCGAAGGTGTTCGAGACCGGGATCAAAGTGATCGACCTGCTGGCCCCCTATCGCCAGGGCGGCAAGGTCGGCTTGTTCGGTGGCGCCGGTGTGGGCAAAACCGTGCTGATCCAGGAGCTGATCAACAACATCGCCAAGGAGCACGGCGGTGTGTCCGTGTTCGCCGGCGTGGGTGAGCGCACCCGTGAGGGCAACGACCTCTATGAGGAGTTCAAGGAGTCGGGCGTGATCAACCCCGACGACCTCTCCAAGTCGAAGGTGGCGCTCTGCTACGGCCAGATGAACGAGCCCCCCGGCGCCCGCATGCGCGTGGGCCTGTCGGCGCTCACCATGGCGGAGCACTTCCGCGATGCCAACAAGCAGGACGTGCTGCTGTTCGTCGACAACATCTTCCGTTTCGTGCAGGCCGGTTCTGAGGTGAGCGCCCTGCTGGGCCGCATGCCCTCGGCTGTGGGCTACC
The DNA here is from genome assembly GCA_016882385.1 of Cyanobacteria bacterium M_DeepCast_100m_m1_067. Classification (GTDB taxonomy): domain Bacteria; phylum Cyanobacteriota; class Cyanobacteriia; order PCC-6307; family Cyanobiaceae; genus Cyanobium_A. Next base: position 20,104 of record VGQC01000007.1, read on the forward strand.
AGCCCACCCTCGGCACCGACGTGGGCATGCTGCAGGAGCGGATCACCTCCACCCTGGAAGGCTCGATCACCTCGATTCAGGCCGTCTACGTGCCCGCCGACGACCTGACCGACCCAGCTCCTGCCACCACCTTCGCCCACCTGGACGCCACCACCGTGCTCAGCCGCGGCCTGGCCTCCAAGGGCATCTACCCCGCTGTGGATCCCCTGGATTCCACCAGCACCATGCTCCAGCCCGCCGTGGTGGGCGATGAGCACTACCGCACCGCCCGTGCTGTGCAGTCCACCCTGCAGCGCTACAAAGAACTGCAGGACATCATCGCCATTCTCGGCCTCGACGAACTGTCGGAAGACGACCGCCGCACCGTGGACCGGGCCCGCAAGATCGAGAAGTTCCTCTCCCAGCCCTTCTTTGTGGCTGAGATCTTCACCGGCCAGAAGGGTGAATACGTGAAGCTCGAAGACACCATCAAGGGCTTCAACATGATCCTCGCCGGTGAACTCGACGACCTGCCGGAAGCCTCCTTCTATCTGGTGGGCAACATCGACCAGGTGAAGGCCAAAGCCGCCAAGATCCTCGCCGAAGCCAAGGGTTGATCCCCTCTCCCTCCTGAGGACCCCTACCCATGAGTCTCACCCTGCGCGTTCTGGCCCCCGATCAGAGCGTTTTTGATGGAACCGCCGAAGAGGTGATCCTGCCCAGCACCAGTGGACAGGTGGGCATCCTGCCGGGCCACGTCACCATGCTGGCCGCACTGGACACCGGTGTGATGCGGCTGCGCTCCGGCGGTGCCTGGTCGACGATCGCCTTGATGGGCGGATTCGCCGAGGTGGAAGCGGACGAGGTGACCGTGCTTGTCAACGGTGCTGAGCTGGGCAGCAGCATTGATGCCGCCGCCGCTGAAGCAGCCTTTGAGGCCGCCCAGAGTGCTGCAGCGGCCTTTGAAGGCCAAGCCACCAGCGCCAACAAGGTGAAAGCCCTGCAGGCCCTGGCCACGGCCCGCGCCCGCTTCCAAGCCACCAAGGCGGGCTGAAGCCAAGCCGCCACCAAGCTCCCAACCCGGCCGAGTCCTAGGCCGGTTGAGCTCCTCCAAGCGCCCCACAAGGGCGCTTTTTAGTGGATTGGCTCGATCAACAACACCCCACGTGGTGGGAGCAGAACCACAAAAAAAGCGCCCCAGTCGGGGGCGCAAAGGGGAAGTAGTGGGACAGACCCACCAATCAGGCGGTACCGCAGAAGGTGACATCGGGGAACTTGAGCTTGGCCTCATCGAGGCTCTTGCCCTTGCCCTCTTCCTGCCAGTAGTTGATCACCTCGGTGGCCTTGTTGAGCACCTCAACGCGCTCGTTGTCGGTGATCCAGCTCTTGCCTTCGAGTTCAGACTTGAGGATTTCCCAGGCATCTTCCCGGGGCCAGAAGAAATAGGAGGTCAGCGGGCTGGGGCCGCCTCCCACGATCTGGTCAACGGCCAGGGCCACGTTGTCGGGCAACCAGAGGATCTTCAGCAGGAAGCGACCTTCGTCGGCCTTCGGGGTGTAACCGGAAGGAACGCCGTCTTCGTCGATGGTGGCGGTGGCCAGAGCAGCACTGCCACCACGCATCACCGGACGCCCCTGGGTGGTGGTGTCTTCAGCGGCCGCCGCCGCTTCGGGCGCATCGGTCACATCAGCGCCTGGAGCGCTCTCGGTGGCTGTCATGGGGTCGGCGCTCAAGGCAACACGTCAAACAACTAACCTACCAGCCGCTCCGCCGGTCGCCGGCCTGCTCCCCGGCCATGGCCTTGCGCCTGTTCCTCGATTCGGCCGACCCGCAAGCCTGGGAGCGGTGGCTGCCCAGCGGCCTGTTCCACGGCGTCACCACCAATCCCACTCTGCTGCGCCGGGCCAACCAGCCCTGCAGCCTCCACGGCCTGGCTGAGCTCAGCCGCGTGGCCCTGGCCCATGGCATCGCCGAACTGCACCTGCAGGCCTGGGGCGCCACCGCAGCAGAGATGCTGCAGTGCGGCCAGGCCCTGGCGGCGCTGGCCCCCGGCCGCATCGCCGTGAAACTGCCCGTCACCGAGCAGGGCGCGGCGGTGGCCCGCGCGTTGGTCCGCGCTGGCATCCCCGTCACTTTCACGGCCTGCTACGAGCCCCACCAGGTGCTGATCGCCGCCGCCCTGGGGGTCGCCTACATCGCCCCCTATCTGGGCCGGATCAACGATCAGGGCCGCGACGGCGTGGCGGCGGTGATCGCCATGCAACGCAGCCTTGCGGGAGTTGGCGCGAGTGTGCGTCTGCTGGTGGCCAGCCTGCGCCAGCCCCACGACCTCACCCGCCTGGCGAGCGCCGGCCTGAACACCTTCACGATCAGCCCGGAGCTGGCCGCAGCCCTGTTCAGCTGCGAGGCCACCGCCGCCGCCAGCGCCGCGTTCGAGCGCGACGCCCAACCCTGAGCCCCCCACCAAAACTGATGTCCACCCGCCCCCAGGCCGTTGTGCTGTTCGACATCGACGGCGTGATCCGCGATGTGAGCGCCAGCTACCGCCGGGCGATCGTGGAAACGGTGCACCACTACGCCGGCCAGCGGCCTGCGCCCGCCGCCATCGACGCCCTCAAGAGCGAAGGCTGCTGGAACAACGACTGGGAGGCCTCCCTGGAACTGCTGCGGCGGGCGGGCCACACCCCCCTGCCGGCTTTTGCAGCGCTGGTGGCCGTGTTCGAAACCTTCTATTTCGGCGGCGATCCCGAGGGCGACCCCAGCCAGTGGCAGGGGTTCATCGGCGACGAGCCGCTGCTGGTGCAGCCGTCTTTCTTTGCCGCCCTAACGGCGGCAGATCTGACCTACGGCTTCGTCAGCGGCGCCGAACCCCCCTCCTGCCGCTACGTGCTGGAGACCCGGCTGGGGCTCGTGAATCCGCCCCTGATCGCCATGGGGGATGCGCCCGACAAGCCTGATCCCACCGGCCTGCTACGGCTAGCCGCCCCGCTGGCGGGCGGGCCCCTCGGCGTTGGTGCACCGCCGGTGGTTTACCTGGGCGACACCGTGGCTGATGTGCTCACCGTGCAGCGGGCCCGCGCGGCGTTCGCAGAACAGCGCTTCCTCAGCCTGGCGGTGGCGCCACCACACCTGCACGGGCACCCCGAGGCCCGCACCACCTACGAAGCCAAGCTGCTGGAAGCCGGCGCCGATGCGGTGATCCCCAGCACTGGCCTGCTCTTGAACCAGCTGCAACGGCTGGATGCCATCAAAGTCCCCTAGCTTGCAGGCAGCCGCTGTGATCAGCCTCAATCGCCTGGTTCTACACCGATTAACAGGGGAGGCCTTCGCAGCAGCCATCGCACCGCTTGAGCAGGTCGACCCAGAGCTCTGGGCCTGAGCCATGCGGCCGATTGCGCTCGACACCAACGCTTACGCAGGTTTTAAGCGGGGCCTACTCCCCTGCGAGGAACTCGTCCAACGTGCCGAAAAGCTGCTGATCAGCAGCACCGTGATCGGCGAACTGCTGGCTGGATTCGCCTGCGGCAGTCGCGACGCGTGCAACCGAGAAGAACTCAGCCAATTTCTGGCCTCGCCGCGGGTCGAGCACTGCCCTTGCAGCCTCGCCACAGCTGACACCTATGCGCTGATTGATCGAGACCTGCGACGCAAGGGCCGGCCCATTCCCACCAACGACATTTGGATTGCCGCCAGCGCCTTGGAGTGGGGAGCCGCCCTGTTCAGCTTCGACGACCATTTCCAGCAGATCGACGGGCTGCGGATTGTGCAGAGCTGGTCTGAAACCCTGCCCTGAGCCTCAGCGCTCCAGTGCCGCCGGAGCCTTGAGCGCTGCAGCGGTGAGGTTCTCGTGGCCGTGGTCGGTGACGGCCACGTCGTCTTCGATGCGGATGCCAATCCCCTTCCAGCGCGCCTCGATCGCCGGCTGGCCCTCCGGCACCGGCAGCCGGTCGCTCACGTAGAGGCCTGGCTCCACCGTGAGCACCATGCCCGGCTCCAGCTCCACGTGGTGCTCCCCGAGGCGGTAGGCGCCCACATCGTGCACATCCAGCCCCAGCCAGTGGCCGGTGCGGTGCATGTAGAGGTGGCGGTAGGCGCCCTGCTCGATCACGCCGTCCACCGAGCCCGCCAGCAGCCCCAGCTCCAGCAACCCTTCCACCAGCACCCGCACGGCCGTGTCGTGCACCCCCTCGGCGGTGAACCCCGGCGCCACGGAAGCCACCGCCGCCGCCTGGGCCGCCAGCACCAGCTCATACAGGGCCCGCTGCTCACCGCTGAAGCGGCCGCCCACCGGGAAGGTGCGGGTGATGTCGCCGTTGTAGTAATCGCCCAGGGAGCAACCGGCGTCGATCAGCAGCAGGTCGCCGTCGCGCAGGGTGGCGTTGTTGGCGGTGTAGTGCAGCACGCAGGCGTTGTCGCCGCCGGCCACGATCGTGCCGTAGGCCGGGCCGCGGGCGCCCTGCTCTAGGAAGTGCTGCTCGATCACCGCCTGCACCTGGCGCTCGTTGAGGCCGGGCCGCACCACCTGACGGGCCAGCTCATGGGCTTCGGCGGAGATGCGCGCCGCCTCCCGCATCCGCTCCAGCTCCTCGGGCCCCTTGCGCAGCCGCAGGTCGTGCAGCAGGGGGCAGGGGGCCACCAGGCCGAGGGCGGCCGAGCCGCTGCGGGGGGCTCGATCGAGCTGACCGGCCCAGGCCGCCAGCACCAGCGGCTCCACCTTGGGGTGCCGGCCCACACGGAAGGCGATGCCCTCAGCGCCCGCCAGGTAGTGGGGCAGCCGCTGCTCCAGTTCGCTGCGGGGATGGGCCAGGTCGGCGCCAAACGCGGCCACCGCCCCTTCGGTGCCCCAACGGAAACCGTTCCACACCTCGGCGCTGGGCTCCTTGGGGGCCACAAACAACACGAAACGTTCGCCCTCGGGCCGGTGCGGCAGGAACAGGGCCACCGCCTCCGGCTCATCGAAGCCGGTGAGATACCAGAAATCGCTGTTTTGGCGGAAGGGCCACTCGCAGTCGGCGTGGTGAACCGCCAACGCCGCCGCCGGGATCACCGCCGCCGCTCCCCCGAGCAGCTCGAAGAAGCGCGCGCGCCGCTGGGCAAAGATCGACGGGTCGAGCATGGGGTGGTGGCCTGCGGGCCCTGGCTGGGCGCCAGTCTGGAGCAGTCAACGCCAGAGGCGTTGGCAGGGACGATTGAATAGGGGCATGGCCAGCAGCGACCCGGCGGAATGAACGACCTGCTCGCCCTGGCGCTGCTGGTGGTGGTGGTGATCGCCGGATCGGCCCTGTGCTCCGGGGTGGAAGCGGCCCTGCTCACGGTCAACCCCGTGCGCGTGCATGAATTGGCGGCCCGCAGCCGCCCCGTGCGCGGCGCCCGGCGTCTGGAGCAGCTGCGGCAACGGCTGGGCCGAACGCTCTCAGTGCTGGTGATCGCCAACAACGGCTTCAACATCTTCGGCAGCCTGATGCTGGGCGGCTATGCCGCCACCGTGTTCAGCCGCCACGGCATTGAAGGCATTGCCCTGCCGCTGTTTTCGGTGGGACTCACCGTGCTGGTGATCCTGTTGGGCGAAATCCTGCCCAAAGCCCTGGGCAGCCGGCTGGCCCTGCCGGTGGCCCTGGGCAGTGCACCGGCCCTGGCGGTGATGGCGCAGCTCATGCTGCCCCTGGTGCTGCTGCTGGAGCAGCTGCTGCCGGCGATCACCGCCGAAAACGAGATCAGCACCGACGAGGAGGAAATTCGCCTGCTGGCCCGCCTGGGCTCCCAGAAGGGCCAGATCGAAGCCGATGAAGCGGCAATGATCGCCAAGGTGTTTCAGCTCAACGACCTCACCGCCCGCGACCTGATGACGCCGCGGGTGGCCGCCCCCACCCTCGAAGGGGCCGCCAGCCTCGAGCAGCTGCGCGATGCATTGCTGGCCCAGAACGCCGAGTGGTGGGTGGTGCTGGGCGAGGAAGTGGATGAGGTGCTGGGGGTGGCCAGCCGCGAGAAGCTGCTCACGGCCCTGCTCCAGGGCTATGGAGCCCGCAGCGCCGCCTCCCTGAGCGAGCCGGTCGACTACGTGCCGGAGATGATTCGCGCCGACCGGCTGCTCACCGGCTTTCGCCGCAACAGCACCGGCGTGCGGGTGGTGGTGGATGAATTCGGTGGCTTTGTGGGGGTGATCGGTGCCGAGGCGGTGCTGGCGGTGCTGGCGGGCTGGTGGCGCCGGCCCCAACCCGCCGCCGAGGGAGGCCGGCCATGACGCCCACCGCTGGCGCGACCCCGGTGCCCGCCACCCCGCAGCGCTGCCAGCAGTTGCTCGACCAATGGCGCCGCCAGTTGACGTTGAGTGGCCGCGAACAGAGCCAGCTGGCTGGCCAGCGCCAAGCCCTCGATCGCCAGCTGGAGCGCCTGCGCCAACGCTGCCTGCGGGTGGCCGTGTTCGGCCGGGTGGGGGTGGGCAAGTCGAGCCTGCTCAATGCCCTGCTGGGCGAGGCCGCCTTCGCCACCGACGTAGCCCATGGCTGCACCCGCCACCAGGCCACCCGGGCCTGGGATCAGCCGATTGCAGGCCTGCAGCGGGTGGAGCTGGTGGACACCCCCGGCATCGACGAGATCGCCGCCGCGGCCAGGGCCCGGCTGGCGGCCCGGGTGGCCCTGGGCGCCGACCTGGTGCTGCTGGTGCTCGATGGCGACCTCACCAGCGTCGAGCACGACGCCCTCGAGCCCCTGCTGGCCAGCGGCAAGCCGCTGCTGCTGGTGCTCAACCGCTGCGACACCTGGAGCGAGGCCGAGCAGGCCGACCTGATCACCAGCATCCAGCGGCGCCTGCCCGCCGCGGCCCGGCATCTGGAGCTGATCCCGGTAGCCGCCGCGCCACGCCAACCCCAGCTGCTGGCCGATGGGCGGGTGCGCAGCATCCCCCAGCTTCCCCGGGTGGCGCCGCTGCGCCAGGCCTTGATGCAGCTGCTGGAGCAGCACGGGGCGCTGCTGCTGGCCCTCAATGCCCTCGGCGCCGCCGACCGCTTCCACCAAGCCCTGCAGCGCTGGCGGCTGGGAGCCAGCCGCCAGGCCGCCCAATCCCTGATCGGCCGCTTCGCCGCCCTCAAGGCCACGGGCGTGGCCGCCAACCCGTTGGTGCTGCTCGACCTGGCCGGCGGCCTGGCCTGCGACACCGCCCTGGTGCTGCAGCTTTGCCAGCTCTATGGCCTGCCGATGCACGGCGCCGGTGCCCGCCAGTTGCTGCGACGGCTTTCAGGCCACAACGCCCTGCTGGGGGGCGCCCAACTCGGCATCCAGCTGGCCCTGGGGGCGCTGCGCCAGCTGCTGCTGCTGGCGGTGCCGCTCACCGGCGGGCTCAGCCTGGCGCCGGCCGCGCCGGTGGCCCTGGCCCAGGCCGCCCTGGCCGTGCACACCACCCGGCTCACGGGCCGGCTGGCGGCGGCCGAGCTGCTGCGAGGCGCCCAACGGGGCGGCCGCCCCGGGGCCCTACTGCGCCGCCTGGCCCGCACCGATCCCCAGGTGCGCCTGTGGCTGGGCGATCGGCCCGAACCACCAGCCAACCTGCAGGCCCTGCTGCCGTGAGCACTGGGGTCGTGAGCACTGGGGCCGTCCAGACTGACGCGGGCCCGGTTGCCCTGTTCGGCACCAGCGCCGATCCCCCCACCCGCGGCCACCAGGCCCTGCTGGAGGGGCTGCTGCAGCTCTATCCCACGGTGGCCACCTGGGCCAGCGACAACCCCCTCAAGCAGCACGGCGCGCCCCTGGAGCAGCGGGCGGCCCTGCTCGGCCAGCTGGTGGCCGCCATCGACAACCCGAAGCTCAGCCACCGGCAGGAGCTGAGCAGCCCCTGGGCGATCACCACCCTGGAGCGGGCGGCGGCGTGCTGGCCCGGCCGCGAGCTGGTGTTTGTGGTGGGCAGCGATCTGGCTCCCCAGATCCCCAGCTGGAAGCAGGCCCAGGCGGTGCTGGAGCGCTGCCTGCTGGCCATCGCCCCCCGGGCCGGCTGGCCCCGGCAGCCCGGCAGCGTGGAGGCGCTCGAGGCCCTCGGCGGCCGGGTGATCAGCCTCAACCTCGAGGTGCCCGCTACCGCGAGCTCGGCGGTGCGCGAAAACCCAGACCCCAGCCAGATTCCCGCCGCACTGGTACCGCTGCTGCTGGAGCACAATCTCTACGGGCTGACCGGCTCGCGCCACACCCGCCGCCTCGACCACCGCCTCGACCACCCCTGATGCGCCTCGCCCTGGCCCAACTCAATCCGCTGGTGGGCGATCTGGCGGGCAACGGCGCGCGGATCTTGGCGGCCTGCCACCAGGCTGCTGCCCAGGGGGCCAGCCTGGTGCTCACTCCCGAGCTCTCCCTCTGGGGCTACCCGCCGCGCGACCTGCTGCTGCGCCCGAGCCTGATCGCCCAGCAAAGCGTTGTGTTGCAGCAACTGGCCGATGCCCTGGCGGCGGAGCTGCCTCAGCTGGCCGTGCTGGTGGGCATCGCCGAACCCAATGGCGCGGCGGCGTTGCCCAACCTGTTCAACGCCGTGGCCCTGGTGGAAGCCGGCAGCTGGCGGGTGGTGGCCCGCAAGCGGCTGCTACCCACCTACGACGTCTTCGACGAACAGCGCTACTTCTGCGCCGCCCGAGAGCCGAGCCTGCTCGAGCTGGAGCAGGGCGGCCGCCGCTGGCGCCTTGGGCTGACGATCTGCGAAGACCTCTGGGTGGAGGAGGAGCTGCAGGGCCACCGCCTGGCTGGAGCCGATCCCGTCGCCGAATTGCTCCCGCACCACGTCGACCTGCTGCTCAACCTCTCGGCGTCCCCCTTTGGCCAGGCCAAAGTGGCCCTGCGCCAGAGCCTGGCCCTCCGTGCCGCCACCCGGCTCGGCTGCCCGGTGGTCTACGTCAACCAGGTGGGCGGCAACGACGAGCTGGTCTTCGACGGTGCCAGCTTCGTGATGGATGCCAGCAGCGGCGTGGTCTGCCAGCTGGCCTGTGGCCGCGAGCAGGTGTTGGCCTGGGATCCCGCATCCTGCCGCCAAGCCTCCCCAGCATCCTCCAAAAAAGAACCACAAAAAGAACCACATTCCCAACACACCTCCGACAGCACCGCCACGAACGCCGCCACCAGCACCCCCCACCCGAACGCCCTCCTGATCACCCCGGTGCCCGAGCCGCTCGAGCAGCTGTTCCGCACCCTGGTGCTGGGCTTGGGCGACTACGCCCGCAAATGCGGCTTTGACGCTGCGCTTCTGGGCCTGAGCGGCGGCATCGATTCGGCCCTGGTGGCGGTGATCGCCGCCGCCGCCCTGGGGGCCGAGCGGGTGCAGGGTCTGCTGATGCCCTCCCCCTGGAGCTCGGAGGGGTCGCTGCGCGACGCCCAGACCCTGGCCGCCCGGCTGGGGCTGGCCACCCAGATCGCGCCCATCGCCCCACTGATGGCTGGCTTCGATGCCGCCCTCACGCCGGTGCTGGACGGCCCGCCCGCCGGGCTCAGCGCCGAAAACCTGCAGTCGCGCATCCGCGGCACCCTGCTGATGGCGGTGGCCAACCAGCAGGGTCAGCTGCTGCTCTCCACCGGCAACAAAAGCGAGCTGGCCGTGGGCTACTGCACCCTCTACGGCGACATGAACGGCGGCCTGGCGGTGATTGGCGACCTCTACAAGACCACCGTGTTTGCCCTCTGCGCCTGGCTCGACAGCCCGGCCGCCGGCCCCTGCCGCCGCGCACTGGGGCTGCCGGCCGATGGCGAGCTGGTGGGGCACGCCATCCGCGAGAAGCCCCCCAGCGCCGAGCTACGGCCCGATCAGCGCGACAGCGATTCACTGCCCGATTACGCCGTGCTCGATCCGATCCTGCGCCGCTACATCGAAGCCCTGCAAAGCCCGGAGGAGCTGATCGCCGACGGCACCCCAGCCGAGCTGGCCCACCGGGTGATGGCGCTGCTGCGCCGGGCCGAATTCAAACGGCGCCAGGCCCCACCGCTGCTGAAGGTCGTCAGCCGGTCGTTTGGCAGTGGCTGGCGGATGCCGATCGCCGCCGCCAACCTGGAGGAACATCTCCGCAGCTGATCGATGGCAGCCCCCAGCCCCGGCCCGGGCCTCACGGCACCGATGGCCAGCATCGGCGTGCCAGCGGAAATCAAGCGCGACGAGCAGCGGGTTGCCCTCACCCCCGACGCCGCCGGCGACCTGGTGAACCAGGGCATGGAGGTGAGGATCCAGGCGGGCGCTGGCCTGGGGGCGGGATTCAGCGATGCCGCCTTCGCCGCCGCCGGCGCCCGGCTGGTGAGCGCTGAGGAGGCCTGGGCCGCCCACCTGGTGGTGAAAGTGAAGGAGCCCCAGCCGGAGGAATTTGCCTTCCTGCGCCGCGACCTGGTGCTATTCACCTACCTGCACCTGGCGGCCTATCCCGAGGTGGGCCGAGCCCTACTGGCGGCCGGCACCACAGCGTTGGCCTACGAAACGGTGCAGCTCGACGACGGCTCCCTGCCCCTGCTGGCGCCGATGAGCGAAATCGCCGGCCGCCTGGCCGCCCAGGTGGGAGCCCACCTGCTGGAAAAACCCCACGGGGGGCGCGGCATCCTGATGGGCGGCTGCACCGGGGTGCGCCCGGCCCGGGTGGTCGTGTTGGGGGCGGGCAGTGTGGGCTGGAATGCCGCCAGGATCGCCGCGGCCATGGACGCGGAAGTGTTTCTGCTGGACCGCTCGCCCCAGAAATTGCGCAGCCTGGAGGCCCACCGCCGCGGGCGCCTGGTGAGCCTGGTGAGCAACCGCAGCCTGATCGAACGCCTGGTGCCGGAGGCCGATCTGGTGATCGGCGCCGTGCTCACCGCCGGCGGCCGCGCCCCCACCCTGGTGAGCGAAGCGCTGGTGCAGCAGATGCAGCCTGGGTCAGTGGTGATCGATGTGGCGATCGATCAGGGAGGCTGCATTGCCACCAGCCGCGAGACCACCCACACCAATCCGGTGCACACCCTCCACGGCGTGCAGCACTACGCGGTCGGCAACATGCCCGGCGCCGTGCCCTACACCTCCACCGAAGCGCTGGTGAGCGTCACCTTGCCCTACATCCTGGTGATGGCCGGGCGGGGCCTGGTGGAGGCCGTCACCGATCGCCCCGAGCTGCTCTCAGGCCTCAACACCGCGGCTGGTGCCGTGTGCCACCCGGGCGTGGCCCGGGCCCTGGGGGTGACACCCCGGCACCCGATGGCCTGCCTGCAGTAACTAGCCCAGGCGGGGCAAGGGCCGCTCCAGCGAAGCGGGACTGATCCCCTCCCGCAGGGCCACCACCAGCCCCGCCGCTGCCACATAGCTGCCCGCCGTCAGCACCTCCAGCCCCAGGGCCTCCGCCGACACGGCCAGCACACAGGGGTTGTGCACGGCGATCACAGGAATGCCCCGCTCGGCGCAGGCCAGCACAGCGGCACCGCCGAGGGCTCCTGCGGGAGCCACCACGGCCCCCACGTCACCGATCTGGAGCAGGTCGGCACCCGCCGCAGCGACCGGCACCAGATCGGGCGCCCGGCTCAGCCCCACCAGCACGCAGGCCAGAAACGTGTAGCCCAGCTCCTCCCCCGCCGCCCGCGGATCAAGATCTGGATCCAACGGCAGCGGGCTGAGGGCGGGGGCATGGGCGCAGGGGATCCCCAGCTCCCGGCTGAGCAGATGGCTGATCACCGCTTCGGCGCCGGCCAGAGCATCCACGCCGGAGCCCTGGCGGTAGGCCACCAGGGCCTCACTGCCCGGATCCTCAGGGAAGCGGGCCACCACGGCGATGGCCGTGGCCCCGGCCGCCTGCAGCTGCCGGCCAGCCCGCAGCAGGGCGTCGGGGCGGCCGAGCTGGCCCCAGCTGGCGCCACTGGCCCCCTGACGCAAGGAGACCTCGAGGGGTGCATCGGTGGTGACCACCGGGCCGATCTCCAGGCCGAGGCTGGCGCGACAGCCCTCGGCCACCTGCAGGTGGCGCCAGCGCAACTCCTCCTCGATACCGGCATCCAGCAGCAGGCCCACCCGCTGCCGGCGCACCGGCTGCAACGCCAGCGCCCCGGCGGCGAACCGATCCAGCGCCGATCCCTCCACGTAGTGAATCCGGGAATCGCTCCAGTAGAGCGCCGCCCCGTTCATCACGTTGGGGTGGGTGATCAGGCAGCCGCTGGCGGCCGCCAGCAACCGGGCGACGGGTAGGGCATCGCCCGCGTAGCCGCCCAGCTCACAACCGATGCCGGTGGGAATCACCAGCAGGGTGGGCAGGGGCCGGGAGGCCGTCATGCCAGCACCACCGCTTCAATCGTCAGCAACGCACCCCCGGATGCCGCCTCAGGATCAGCGGCCGGCTCCACCGCGGTGATCGCCCAGCGCAACGGCTGCCCCTCCGCCGCCAGGGCGGTTTCGATCTGGGCCCGCAACGACCCGGAGCCACGGGGGAGACGCAAGGTGACGGGGCGCAGGCTGAGCGCCGAACTGCTCACTTCTGGTATTGGCCGAACTGGGCTTCGTAGAGGGCGTCCTCCATCCCTGCCTGGAGCTTGAGATCCGCCAGGGGAAAGGAGACGCAGAGCAAGGCATACCCCTGCTGCTGCAGCTCGGCCTTGACGCCCATGGCGTCGGGCTGATGCACGCTGCCCTCGCTGATCAGCGCCGCACAGGTGGTGCACACCCCCGAACAACAGGAGCTGGGCAGGGACACGCCGGCCGCCTCCGCAGCGGACAGCACGGTCTGATCGCTGCGGCAGGGGAAGGTGTGCTGGGCGCCTTCAAATGCGGCGGTGATCGTGAAGGTCTGGGGATCGGTCACGGGAGGGGCCGGATCGGAGCAGCGATGTCCCATCTTCCCAGCCCGCCTCCACGCGCCCCGCTTGGGTGCTCACAACTCCTGCCACTGGCTGGGGTGGGGAGCCAGGTATTCCGGCGGTGTCGCTTCGGCCGCTGCGGCAGGTGCGCTCAGGGCGAAGTCGATGCTGAGGGAGCAGCGCAGATCGTCGGGGTCCTCGTTGGGCAACACGGCATGATCCAGACAGCTGGGGAACAGCAGCAGCAGGCCGGCCTGGGGAGCTACATCCACCCAGGGAGCGGTCCAAGGCGAGAGGGCGAGAGGCCCGTCGTGCCCCACAGCCATGCCTGGCACCAGCTCATTGATCTGCCGGTGCGGCCACAGGCGCAGACAACCGCTGCGCCCCGTGCCGTCGCCGTTGAGGTAGTAGATGGCGCTCAGATGGGCATTGGGATGGTGGTGCCGGCCCACCACCTGCCCCGCCTCGCTGAGCACGGGCCAGCAGCGTTGGATGTGCAGGGCCAGCCTGGAGCGATCAAAGCCCAGCTGCTGCAGGTAGGCCTCAGCATGCGCCACCAGCGTCGCGATCAACGGGGCGAAGTCGGGGTGCTGCTGCAGTTGCCAGACCCCATTGAGATCACCGGTCCAGGCACAACCGGGATCAGGATTTGAGGTGGCCTCGCCCCGAAGCCGATGAATCGCCTGGATCTGCAAAGCCGTGTCGATCGGATCAGGAGCCAACTGCACCCGGCCAAGGGCCACCGGAAACAGGGGCTCGATCGCCAGTTCCCCCGGCCCAGGCAACGGCAGAGACATGGCGAACCTCCTCGGCAATGAAGATCAGCATCAGATGCCGGGTGCTGCTGGGCATCGCCCAAGGGGGCTGCAGCCTGAAAAGCACGAATCCCCGGATCCGGGGATTCAGGGGAACCAGACGGGCCGGTGAGCCGAAGGGTTCAGGCCATGGCGGCGGCGCCACCCACCACTTCCAGAATTTCCTGGGTGATGGCCGCCTGACGCGCCTTGTTGTAGTCCAGGGTCAGCGTCTTGGCGAGCGCCTTGGCGTTATCGCTGGCGTTGTTCATGGCCGTCATCCGGCTGGCCAGCTCGGACGCCGCCGCCTCCTGGAGGGAGCGCAGCAACTGGTTTTCCAGATAGAGCGGCAGCAGTG
>VGQC01000008.1 GCA_016882385.1 Cyanobacteria bacterium M_DeepCast_100m_m1_067
CCCCGTAGCGATCCACCCAGCCGGCGGCCAGCTCCACCAGGGACTCCTGGCTGCTGCAGTCGGCGGCGGCGCGGTAGGCGGCCATCTTCTCGTCGTTCTCGGGGATCCAGTCGCCGGGGATGAAGGCGGTGATCGGCAGGTCGATCTGGGTGTCGTCCACCGCCGGGATGTCCTGGCCCTGGATCTCGGCCAGGGATTCCTGCAGCATCTCCATGTAGAGATCGAAGCCGATGGCCTCCATCTGGCCGCTCTGCTCCACCCCCAGCAGGTTGCCCACGCCGCGGATTTCCATGTCGCGCATGGCCAGCTGATAGCCGCTGCCCAGCTGGGCGAATTCCTGAATCGCCCGCAGCCGCTGGCGCGCCGCCTCACTCAGGGAGGCATCACCGGGGTAGAACAGCCAGGCATGGGCCTGGATGCCGCTGCGGCCCACCCGGCCGCGCAGCTGATACAGCTGGGCCAGGCCGAACTTGTGGGCGTCCTCGATCAGGATCGTGTTGACGCGCGGAATATCCAGGCCGCTCTCCACGATCGTGGTGCAGAGCATCAGGTCGGCTTCGCCAGCGTTGAAGGCCACCATGGCGCTCTCCAGCTCCCCCTCGGCCATCTGGCCATGGGCCACCAGCAGCCGTAGGCCAGGAATCATGCTCTGCAGCTGGGCGGCTACATCGTCGATGCCCTCCACCCGGGGCACCACGTAGAAGATCTGGCCGCCGCGATCGAGTTCCTGGCGGATGGCGCTGCGCACCGCTTCCTCGTCGAGGGCGGCCAGGTGGGTTTTGATCGGCCGGCGTAGGGGCGGTGGCGTGGTGATCAGGCTCATCTCGCGCACGCCCGAGAGGCTCATGTAGAGGGTGCGCGGAATGGGTGTGGCGCTGAGCGTCAACACGTCGACGTCCTTGCGCAGGGCCTTGATCTTTTCCTTCTGGTTCACGCCGAAGCGCTGTTCCTCATCCACCACCAGCAGGCCCAGCTGCTTGAAGCCGGTGCCCTTGGAGAGCAGTTGGTGGGTGCCCACCACCACATCCACATGGCCGCTGGCCAGCCCCTCGAGGATCACCTTGCGCTCGCCGGCGGTGCGGAAGCGGTTGAGCAGGCTCACCTTGAGGGGATAGGGGGCGAAGCGCTCCGAGAGGGAGCGCCAGTGCTGCTGGGCCAGCACGGTGGTGGGGGCCAGCATCGCCACCTGCTTGCCGGCGGTGACGGCTTTGAAGATGGCGCGGATCGCCACCTCGGTTTTGCCGAAGCCCACATCGCCGCACACCAGCCGGTCCATGGGTTGGGGCTGCTCCATGTCGCGTTTCACATCGGCGATCGCCTTCACCTGGTCGGGGGTGGGCTCGTAGGGGAAGGAGTCCTCGAGCTCGTGTTGCCAGGGGCCATCGGCGGGGAAGGCGAAGCCCGGCGCCTGGTGGCGCTCGGCATAGAGCTTGACCAGATCCAGCGCCACCTTGCGCACGGCCTTCTGGGCCCGCTCCTTGGCCTTGGTCCAGGCCGTGCCGCCCATGCGGTTGAGCTCGGGCGGGGCGTCGCTGCTGGCGCGGTAGCGGCCGAGGCTGCCCAGCTGGTCGGCGGCGACCCGCAGCAGGCCGTCGGCGTACTGCACCACCAGGTAGTCGCGCGATTCGCCGCTGATCGCCAGCTTTTCCAGCTTCAGAAACCGGCCGATGCCGTGGTTGCGGTGCACCACGAAGTCGCCCGGCTGCATCTTGTTGGGGTCCACCGTGCGGCTGGCGGCCTTGCGGCGCCGGCGCACATAGCCGGTGGCGGCCAGGGCGTGCTGGCCGAAGAACTCCCGATCGGTGATCAACACCAGCTTCCAGGCCGGCAACTGCAGGCCTTCGAGCTCGGCGGTGCCCTTGGTTTTCAGCGCCACCGGCGTCCGCTGCTCCACCAGCCGGTCAATCGCCGGGAAGTCGCTGGGGTTGGGCACGAAGCGGGTGATGCAGTCGTGCTCCTCCAGCAGGGCCACCGCCCGGCTGGGCTGGGCCGAGAGCAGCCACACCGTGGCCTTCTCGGCCACAAAGCCCTTCACCAGCCCCGCCAGCTTGCCGAAGGCGTTCGGGTAGGCCGGCACCGAGCGGGAGGCCAGATCGAGACTGTTGGGGTGGTTGTCGGTTTCGTGCAGCTCGGCCAGATCGAAGCCGCCGAAGGCCGCCGCCTGCTCCAGGGCCTCGCTGGGCGGGCGGTGCAGCAGAGGGGGCAGCAGGGCCAGCTCCTGGCACACCTCGCTGTGGTGTTCCACCACATGGTCGAACCACTGCTGGCCGTGGGAGAGGCAATGGCGCCGCTCGTCCACGGCGATCAGGGTGTGGGCGGGCAGGTAATCGAGCAGGGTGGCCGGCTGCTGCCAGGCCAGCCCCATCAGCCGCCGCAGGCCCTCGGGGGTGCCGCCCTCCAGCAGCTGGTCGCTGGCCTCGGCGCTCAGCAATTGATCCAGTCCATCGGGCATCGCCTCGCGCAGGGCATCGGCGATCAGGGGGCCGTAGCCGGTGGGGGTGAGGCGAACCACCTCAACGGCATCGAGGGAGCGTTGGGAGGCGGGATCAAATTCCCGCAGCTTCTCCAGCTCCTCGCCAAAGAACTCAAGCCGCACCGGCAGCTCGGCGCTCACCGGGAACACGTCGACAATGTCGCCGCGGCGGCTCCAGCAGCCCTCCTGCTCGATCGTGGGCACCCGCTCGTAGCCCAGGCGCGTCAGCGTGGTGGCCAGCTCTTCGAGATCCACTGTGTCGCCTTTGCGCAAGCTCAGGCACTGGGCCTGCAGGGCCTTCGGCGGCGGGAGGTGGGGCTGCAGGGCCCGCTCGGTGGCCACGATCGCGAGGCGCTGGCCGCCATCCAGCAACTCCCCCAGCACCTGCAGCTGGCCCCAGGTGATCTCGCTGGTGGGATCGAAGGGCTCGTAAGGGCTGGCCTCGCTGGTGGGATAGAGCTGGCAGCTGGGCCAGCCCATCAGCTCCAGCAGCGCCGCCCAGCGCCCCGCTTCTTCCAGGGTAGGCACGATCACCAGCAGGGGAGCGCCGGCGGCGCCTGCCAGCGCTGAGCTGATCAGGGCTCTGGCCCCCCGGCCGGCGCCACTCAGCCGCAGGCGCTCGGACCGCTTGCTGCGCTCCAGCACCTCCCCGGTGAGGGACGCCTGCTGCAGTTGACGCACCAGGGCGGAGAGGGGCATGGAGGCGCGGGAGGCATGAAGCTCCGATCTTCGCAACTGGCCTCAGACTGGTGCGGACCGTCCGACTGCCCTGGTGCGTTCCCGCTGCCCGTCCCGCTTGGATCACCGCCTCGGACGGGGGGCTCTGTTCGTGCTCAGTGGGGTGCTGGGGTTGCTGGGTGCCGCTTGTGCGTCCCTGCCGGTGAGCCCTGCGTCCCAAGCCACGTCACCTCCCCCGCTCGCTCCTGCCCAGCCCGCTACCCCGTCGCCGGCGTTGGAGCCGTCTCTGCTGCAGCAATTGGCGGTGGCCGATCGGCAGTGGATCCCCAGGGCCGAAACCCTCCCCAATGGCGCGATTCGCTACCACTACCGACGACGCGCTGATCAACCGCCGCTCTCGGTGGCTGAGCTGCGCGCCCTGATCGCCAATCCCCCCAGCTTTGGAGCGGAGCGTCTGGCGATTGCTCAATTGCTGACGGTGTTGGCGGCGGCGGGGGTGCGCCTGGAGCTCACCGAGCCGCGCAAGCTGGGGGCAGCGGGTGAATGGGATCCCCAGGAGCGCACGGTGCGGATCCAGCCCCGGGTGGTGGAGAAGGGCAGTGCGGAATTCGCCACGGTGCTCAACCATGAGGCCATTCATGTGGCCCAGAGCTGCCGCAACCGAGGGGTGCGCTCCAGTCCGCGTCTGCTGGGTTTGCCCACCGTCTTGCCAGACCACCTGGCGGGGGTGCTCAACGAACCGGTGTACCGCCAGGCCTCGGCCCACGAACAGCAGCTCGAGCGGGAGGCTTTTGCCAATCAGGCTCGATCGGGTCTGGGGGCCCAATTGGTGCGCCAGCACTGTTAAGGGTTCGGCCCGGCCAGCCATTCACTCTCCAGCAGCATGTTGAACTGCAGCAACTGGGCGTCGCTGAGCTGCTGCCGGCTGGTGAGGGAGAAGTGCTGCTCGAGGAAGGCGCGGCCCCGGCCAGGATCCCACTGCAGTTGGCCCAGCAGTGCGTCGCACTGGCTGAGCAGCTCTCGGCGCCGCAGCGGCGCCGGGGCGGTGGCGGGATCCGTGCCCGGTGCAAATCCCTCCAGGGCTTGGAGGTAGGCCAGCAGATCGCCGTAGCTGGTGAGTCGATTGCGGTTGGGGTGCTTGAACACCCGCTCCAGGTAGATCGCCTCCTGGTCGCGGTCCCAGCCGAGACGTTGCAGCTCCAGATCCAGCCGAGCCAGTTCGCTGCTCCAGTCCTCCGGATCGGCAGGGGGTTCCTCGGGGGCCTGGGCCGCTGGCGGGCTCGGGTGCTCTTGGTGTGGCGGCGGGCTTGCGGTGAGTCGGGGCTCGGACGCGACTTGGGGTTGGGACTCGGCTGGGGGCTCTGGCGCGCGCTGCAGCTGGGGGCTGGGCGCTGGCTTGCTGGGCGGCGCTGATGGGGCTTTGGGGGTGAGGCGGGCCGCCAGGCGTTGGCGCGCCCTGTCTTCGGCTTCCTCCGCCGTGGCGGCTTCCCCAAGGGCGCCGTCAACGAGTAGGCCGCCGCGCCGCGCCTGTACCAGCACCACCCGGCTGCCGCTGTCGGCATGCACCAGTTGGATCTCCAGCTGTGAATCCTCCAGCGGCCGGGTCAAGGTGTCTTTCTAGACTCCACACCATCCTGACCCGCTGCAGCGCATGGAAGCGGAGTCGATCCAGTCCCTCACTCCCCTGCTCGACCAGGCCGATCAGTGGAAAGAGGTGCTGCTGCTGCTGCCCCTGCTGGTGGCGCTCGAGGCCGTGCTCTCCGCCGACAACGCCATTGCCCTGGCGGCCATCGCCCGCGGCCTCGAGGATCCGGCGCGCCAGCGCCAGGCTCTCAACCTGGGCCTGGCGCTGGCGCTGGTGTTACGGCTCGTTCTGATCGTGGCGGCCCAGTGGGTGTTGAACTTCTGGCCGCTGCAATTGCTGGCGGCGGGGTACCTGCTGTGGCTCTGCGGCCGACACCTGCAGCTGGTGTGGTCGGAGTCCGGCGATGGGGGTGCGGCCAGCGATGAGGCCGAAGCTTCCGGAGGATCAACCCATCCCGGCTCACTCCACCACGCCGGTCTCGGCTCGATTGTGGCCACCCTGGCCCTCACCGACCTGGCCTTCTCCCTCGACAGCGTGGCAGCGGCGGTCGCCGTGAGCGATCGTTTGCTGCTGGTGATGGCGGGTGGCGTGATCGGGGTGATCGCCCTGCGGCTGACCGCCGAGCTCTTCATCCGCTGGCTGGAGGTGTATCGGCACCTCGAGACCGCCGGCTACTTGGCGGTGGGGCTGGTGGGGATTCGGCTGCTGCTTCGGCTTGGCCTGCCCCAGGCGGTGCCGCCGGAGTGGGTGCTGCTGCTTGTGGTGGCGGCGCTCTTCGTCTGGGGCTTCTCAGCGCGCAACGCTCCGCTGGAAACACCGCCCGAGCCATGAGGGTGGAGCTGCGCCAGATCGGCAGCGACCAGCTGCTCGATGCCCTGGAGGTGGCCGAGCTCGGTGAGGTGCCTCAGCCCGGCCGCTGGCTGGAGGCGGCGGGCCGCAGTTTTCTGGTGCTGCAGCGCCGCCACCGCTACCAGCTGCGCAATGGCCGCTATGAACTCGCCTCCGTGGCGCTCCAGGTGAAGGCCCAGCAACGGCCCGCCGACGCCCGCTGGTGGCAGAACCAATGGGTGATCGGCGATCCCAGCTGCCGTTTCAACGCCCGCAGCCCCCTGCTGCGCTGCGCCGTGCTGCCCGATGGCCCCTGCGAGCGCTGCAGCCATTTCGCCGTGGCGGGAGCTGCCGGCCATGGCTGAACAAGAGCAGCCGGCCTGGATCACGGGCTGCCTGATCCGGGGGTATGGCGTCGCCTCGGGGCGCGATCCCGCCTCCCCCTACCCGGCCGGCACCATCAGCCTGCAGCGCCCCCTGTTTGCCCAACGGGGCCTGGATCTGTCCGACTGTTTCGCTGGCACCCTCAACCTGTGCTTGGCTCCGTTGGAGCTGCGGAGTGAGCACCCCGACCACTGCTTTGAGCACATCCTTTGGACCGACCGCCATCCAGCGGAGACCTTTCGCTTCTGGCGGGTGCTGGTGCGGTGCGGTGCTTCCCCACCCCTGAGGGGCTGGATCTATCAGCCCGATCCGCAGACCAAACAACGCCATGGGCAGCCGCCCCAGGTGGTGGAAGTGCTGGCGCCGCCGCTGGAGGGGATTGCGCCCGGTGTGGAGATCGCCCTCGGGGTAGACCCAAATCGGCTCTGGACCATCCATGGCACCCGGCTGCGGGCGCGCTTGCTGGAGTTTTTCAAATTTCGGGTGTTGGCGGCCCAGGACGCCTTCTTCCGCGACTGGCGCGATTCCCCCAGCGGCGCTGTGGATCCGGCCCGTCTGCGGCTGTGGCTCCAGGGGGCCTGGCCCGAGGCGCTGGCCCTTTCCGACAGGGATCTGCTGGCCACTTGCGATCAGGCCTGGCAGCTCTATGGCCCCTGACGGGGTTGCAGGCCGACGCCCAGGCCCCCCCTAGGGTGGAGAACCCCGCAAAGCCGGCGATCCGTCAATCCCCTCCCCGATCCCGCAGCGCAACGGCTGTTTCCGGTTCAATGGCCGTCTCCAGTTTCACAGCCGTTGCCAGTCACCCGGAGGCTGAAGGCCCCGCGCAGGCTGCTGCTGATTCAGCATCCAGCGCGGCGTTGGTCGACTTTGCCTCCTTCGGACTGGGTGAGCCGATCCTCAAGGCGGTGACCGAAAAGGGCTACACCAAGCCGTCGCCGATCCAGGGCCAGTGCATTCCAGCCGTGTTGGCGGGCCACGACGTGATGGCTGCCGCCCAGACCGGCACTGGCAAAACCGCGGGCTTCACCCTGCCGATGCTGGAGCGGCTGCGCCATGGCCCCCATGCGCGCGGTGGGGTGGTGCGTTCGCTGGTGCTCACCCCCACCCGAGAGCTGGCGGCCCAGGTGGCGGAGAGCGTGCGGGCCTACGGCCGCTACCTCGATCTGCGCAGCGACGTTGTGTTCGGCGGCGTGAAGGTCAACCCCCAGATCAGTCGGCTACAGAAGGGCACCGACGTGTTGGTGGCCACCCCGGGCCGCCTGATGGACCTCTACCAGCAGCGGGCCCTGCGACTCGATCGGGTTGAGATCCTGGTGCTCGATGAGGCGGATCGGATGCTCGATATGGGCTTCATCCGTGACATCCAGAAAATCCTGGCGCTGCTGCCGCCCAAGCGCCAGAACCTGCTGTTTTCAGCCACCTTTTCCGGCGATATCCGGCGCCTGGCTACCGGACTGCTCCACAATCCGGTGCAGCTTCAGGCCACCCCGGAAAACCGCACGGCCCCCACGGTGGAGCACCTGCTGCATCCCTGCGACATGGATCGCAAGCCGGATCTGCTCAGTCACCTGATCCGCAGCAACGATTGGCAGCAGGTGCTGGTGTTTTCCCGCACCAAGCACGGCGCCAACCGGATGGCCGAGCGGCTCAGCCGCGAAGGCATGTCGGCGGCCGCCATCCACGGCAACAAGAGCCAGGGGGCACGGACCCGGGCCCTGGCCGACTTCAAGGCCGGCTCCCTGCGGGTGCTGGTGGCCACCGACCTGGCCGCCCGGGGCATCGACATCCACCAGCTGCCCCACGTGGTGAATCTGGATCTGCCCAACCAGGCCGAGGACTATGTGCACCGCATCGGCCGCACCGGTCGGGCCGGCCACAACGGCCACGCCATTTCTCTGGTGGCGGCCGAAGAGAGTGAGCTGCTGCGTGCCATCGAGCGCATGATCGGCACCCGCCTGCCGCGTCAGGAGGTGCCCGGCTTCGAACCCAAGGTGCTCTCCGCTCCACCTCTCGATCTCAGTGGCGGCCGGGGGCGCGGTGGACGCCGCCCCTCCTCCTCCCGCCCCGCCGCCTCCCCCCAGGGGGCCCGCCGCGAGGGCCGTCGCAGTCCGCGTGCACCCGGCTCGCGTCGCTGAACGGCAGCAGTCGCGCTGAATGGCAGCAATGGACACACCGGTTGCCGGTGGTCTCGGCTCGGATGGTGTGGTTGAGACGTTTGACATGCCCTACGAGCCCGGATCCCCAGAGTGCCGCGTGCTGATCGATTGCAAAGGGCAGATTGAGGCGATGCTTTTGGCCCTTGGGCGCATCGACAACAGCCAGCACATCCGCGACCAGCTGGTGTCGGTGCACAACCAGCTGGAGGGCCTCCATGCGCTGTATCGCAAGGAGATTGGCTTGGGTTGATTGCGATCAGCTGGCCTGTGTGATTCGCTCCATCGCCAGGCACTGACAGGTGGCGTAAGCACTGGCCAGCGTGGCGACCCTGCGGCGCTGCTGGGGTTGTTGTTCGTGGCTGACCACGTAGCGACCTGACGTCTCCCGGTAGATCAGGCAGCCCTGGCCTGTTTCACCGACATAGGACAGCTCGCTTCCCATGGATCCTCAGCAATGACTCCACCCTCTGTAGCCACCGTGGCGGGGCAGGAAAAGTGTGCGAGCCCTAACAACACAGAACGTAAGCCGCCCGTTACCGAGCTTCATCCGCGATGTGCGTCCCGCTGCCGGTGGGGCCCAGTTGATCGCCAGGTTGGGCCGCGAGCTGTTGGAGCAGGCTGCCGCCCCGGGCGGCCGCTTTGCCCTCCAGCTGGGCTTCACGCACCAGCACCGGGCAGCCGCCGGTGGCCACCACCAGGCCTGTGTCCGCTAGCACCGCCAGCACGGTGCCTGGGGCAACGGCCGCTGCCGGCTGAGCTGGTGCTGTTTCGCTGCTGGAGGCCAGCGCCGCCTGGGCTTCGGGGCTCAGCTGCTCGGCGAGGCGAGCCACCAGGGGTTCGGTGCTGCGCAGTTTCAACCGTTTGCCCCGCCAGCTGGTGTGGGCCGCGGGATAGAGACCCATCGCCCGCCGGTGGATCGCCAGGGCGGAAGCGCTCCAGTCGATCACCGCGTCGTCTTTGGTCAACATGCGGGCAACGGTGAGCCCCGCCTCGCCCTGGGGGCGCACCCCCAGCCGGATCAGCCGTTCGGCTTCCGGGCCCGCTCCGGCGGCCTCGATGATGGGCATGGCTTCGACCAGCAGCTCGGCGCTGAGCTGGGCGAGCCGCTGGGCCAGCTGCTGAGCGTTCTCCCGAAGCCCGATGGCGAGGCTGCGCTCCAGCAACACCGGTCCGGTGTCGAGCCCCACCTCCATGGCCATGATCCCCACGCCGGTTTCGGCGTCGCCCTCCAGCAGGCACCACTGGATGGGGCCGGCGCCGCGCCAGCGCGGCAGCAGGGAGCCGTGGGCATTCCAGCAGCCCAAGGGGGGCTGCGCCAACACCTCGGGCGGCAGGATCTGGCCGAAGGCCACCACCACCGAGACGTCAGCGCCGAGGGCCGCGAGCTGCTGCTGGCAGGCCCCATCCCGTCGAATGCGTTCCGGCGTGAACACCGGAATCCCGAGCTCCAGGGCCCTGGCTTTCACGGGGCTGGGCTGCAGCTCCTTGCCGCGCCCGCGGCGGCGATCCGGTTGGCTCACCACCCCCACCAAGGTGTGACCGGCAGCCACCAGGGCCTCCAGGCTGGGCACGGCGTAGGCAGGGGTGCCCCAGAACAGGATCTTCACGCTTCGCCGGTGATCGAGAGCCCCTCCACCCAGACGTACGGGCACAGGCCATCAGGGGTCACCTTGGCGTCGCCCTCAAAACCCACGATGGCCTGGAGCACCGTGCGGATGTCGCCGGCGACGGTGGCCGCTTCGATCGAGCGGCTGTTGCCGCCCTGCACCAGCCAGCCATCGAAGGGCAGAGAGAAGGAGCCCTGGCTGGCCTTGACGCCGGCGTGCAGGGCAGAGAGGGAATCGATCACCACCACGGCCCCATCGTGGCCGAGGCGGTTGAGGCCCTGCTGGCCGCCGCCACTGCCCGGTGTGGCGCCGATCTCCAGCCAGTCGGCCCCCACCGACACCTTGGCCCCCATGCCGGCATGGCCGGTGGGGGGCACGCCGAAGGCGCGGGCCGTGGCCTCGGAGTGCAGGAAATGCCGCAGCACCCCGCCGTCCACCAGGTCGAGGGGAGCGGTGGGTGTGCCCTCGCCATCGAAGACCGAGGCGCCCACGTTGCCCGGATGCAGACCGTTGTCGCGGATGCTGAGGAACGGCACGGCCAGGGTCTGGCCCAGGGAGTCGCGCTGGCTGAGGCTGACGCCATCGAGCACGGCCCTGGCGTTGAACAGGCTGCTGAAGGCGCCGATCAGATCCAGGAACGCCTCGGGGCTGAACACGCAGGTGTAGTGGCCGGTCTCGATGGGGGCGTAGTCGAGGTGGGCGATGGTGCGCTGGGCGGCTTCGTCGATGCAGCCTTCGATGTCGAGGTTGGTGGTGCCGTAGGCCAGGCGCACCGCTCCTGAGCTGCGGGGCTTGCGGCCGGCTTCCTCGGCCCGGGCGTAGAGATACAGACTCGCTGTGGTGAGGCTCTGGTGGCGGCAGGCCCCCTCGCTGTTGAGGTAAAGCCTCTCGCTGCTGCGCTGGGCCAGGCCGTTGTAGGGCACGGTGCCGATGGCGGCATGGCGATCGAGCAGTTGGCGTTCGGCCTGCTTGAGGGTCTCCAGCAGGGTGAGGATCGGCTGGGGCTCGTGGTGGGGCTGCTCCAGGCTGGCCAGGGGTGCCGTGGCCAGGGGCGAGAAGGCCGGGGTCTCGTCGGCGTTGCCGAAGGCGCTGGCGTCACGGGCACCGGCGAGGGCCCGGACCAACCCTTCGTCGCTGAGGTCGGAGGTGCTGGTGATGCCCACCAGGCCATCGCTGTTCCACACCCGCACGGTGATGGCGCTGCGCTGGGCCCCTTTCATCTGTTTGGCCTCGCCGCGGTCAACCTGCACGGAGGTGTCGGTGCTGCAGGAGGCGCCCAGATCCCACTGCTGGATGGCGGCTTGCTGGGCCAGCTGCTGGAGTCGGCTGCTTAGGGCCTCGGCGTTGAGGCCGGCGGAGGTGGCCGGGTTGGAGCTCGCAGCCATCGTCAGCGGCCCCCCACGGTGATCGAATCGACTTTGATGTGGGGCTGGCCCACGGTGACGTAGACACTGCCGCTGACGGAGCCGCAGAAGCCAGCCGCCAGCTCGAGATCATTGGCACACATCGAGATCCGGGGCATCACCTCCTTGGCTTCGCCGATCAGGGTGGCGCCCTTCACCGGCTTGCTGAGCTGGCCGTTTTCGATCAGGTAGCCCTCCTCCACAGCGAAGTTGAACTGGCCGGTGGGGCCGACGCTGCCGCCCCCCATGGATTTGCAGTAGAGCCCTTTGTCGACGGAGGCGATCAGTTGGTCGGGCGTGTGCGGGCCGGCGGCAATGAACGTGTTGCGCATGCGGCTGGCGGCGGCGAAGGCATGGCTCTGGCGCCGGCCGCTGCCGGTGCGGCCATGGCCGGTGCGCCGTTCACCGGCGCGATCGCTGAGAAAGCGTTTGAGGATGCCATTTTCAATCAGCACCGTGCGCTGGGGCTCCATGCCCTCGTCGTCCATGGAGAGGGAGCCGAAGGCGCCGTCGGTGAGGCCTTCGTCGATGGCCGTTACCGCTTCATGGGCGATGGGCTCGCCCACCTTGTCGGCGAAGGGGGTGGTGCCGCGTTCGACCTGGGTGGTTTCCAGCAGGTGGCCGCAGGCCTCGTGGAAGATCACGCCACCGAAGCGGTTGGCGAGCACCGCCGGCATCTGTCCGGCCTCCACGTAGTCGGCGTAGAGCATGGTGCCAACGCTGGCGCACACGTCCTGGGCGGAGGCGTCCGCATCCCAGGCGCGCAGGTCGTCGGGACGTCCGGAGGTGCCGTAGCGGCGGCCCAGGCCGGCGCGGTGGTCGCCATCGGCGGCGAGGACATTCAGGCCGAGGGATTGGTGTAGGCGGATGTCGCGGGCGAAGGTGCCGTCGCTGGCGGCCACCAGCACGGCTTGCCAGTCGCGGGAATAGCTGCCCCGGCGCGCCTGCAGGTGGCGGCCGTGGTGGGCCAGACGGGCTGTGCCGTCCAGCAGCTTGAGTGTGGCCTCCGCCAAGGAGGGGCAGCGCTCCAGCCATTCGGCCTTGGTGGCCGCGAAGTCGCGCAGGCCCGCCAGGCCGCTGAATCGGGAGCCCGGAGCGCTGCTGCGCATCAGGCCGAGCATGCCCAGGGCCTGGTCCAGAGCCTGGAGCAGGCCGGCGTCGCTCAGGTCGTTGGTGCTGACAAAGCCATCCCGATCGCCCCGAAACACCCGAATCCCGGCCCCCATGCCGAAGGACGGACTGACGCTGGTGATTGTTTCCTGCTCAGCCAGCACCCCGAGGTGATCGGTGCGCTCCAGAAAGATCTCCACCAGATCGGCCCCAGCCCCCTGGCCCGCCGCCAACAGCGTTTCGAGTCGGGGCTGCCAGGCCAGGTCAAAGGGGTCGGGTGCGGAGGCAACCAAAAGAAATCAGCGATGGGGAGGGACAAAAGTGCCGGGCGATGCGGCAATCGCAGCCAGGGCTCAGCGCACCGAGGGTTGAAACTGCTCGCTGCGGATCGGGGCCATCAGGTAGAGCTTGGCCATCTCGGCGCCATTGGCGATCCAGTAGGGCAGCTTGCGCAACACCTTCACAGGAGCGGGAGCTGAACTGGCGTCGGCCTCGCTGAGCTTGGCGTTGTTGCTCACCAGACGCTCCAGGCGAACGTAGAACTTCGGATGCTCGACATTGAGCACCACCGGGAAGACCCGGGCGGAGGTTTCGTTGGTCTTGGCGATCACGACCTTGTCGTACTCGCGGGCATCCAGGCCCAGGGCTTCGTAGAACTCCTTGCGGGCCACGTCGCGCACATACATGGTGGCGAACACCGCCAGCAGGAAGAAGCGGCACCAGAGGCGGGCAGTTAGGCCGCGCACCGTGTCGGGCTGGGCTTTCATCAGGGCGTCAAAGAAATCGCCGTGGCGGTTCTCGTCTTGGCACCAGTTTTCGAAGAAGTTGAAAATCGGGAAGATCTTGCTGTCGGGATTCTTCTCGAGGTGGCGGAAGATGGCGATGTAGCGCCAGTAGCCAATCTTCTCGCTCAGGTAGGTGGCATAGAAGATGAACTTGGGCTTGAAGTGGGTATAGGCCTTGCTGGCGGTCAGGAAGCCAAGATCCAACTGCAGGCCAAAGTCACCCATGGCCTTGTTGAGGAAGCCGGCGTGGCGGGCTTCGTCGCGGGCCATGTGGGCGAAGCACTCCGCCAGCAGGGGGTTCTTGTCTTTGATGCGGCGGCTGAGCTCCTTGTAGAGCAGGAAGCCAGAAAACTCCGAGGTGCAGCTCTGCTCCAGAAACTCGATGAACACCTGGCGAGTTTCAGGATCGAGCTTGTCGGCGGCGCCTTCAAACTCCGCGTTGCGGACGAAGTGGTGGCGGTTGTAGTCCTTGCGGAACTCCTCGCAGATGGCCTCCAGCTCGACGGCGTTGGGGCGCAGGTCCATCGCCGCCATGGCGTCGAAATCCGTGGTGTAGAACCGCGGGGTCAGGATTGTGTCCTTGACCGGATCCTTGATGGCCGGTGCAGTGGGGCTGGCCATTGCGGCGGGAGGAACCATTGAGCGTTGCGGCTTACGGCAGTGGGGGCATCGTAGAGGGACTGCCCGTCAGTTCGGGCCGAGCCACTTCTGACCGTTGAGCCGCTGCACCAGGCGGGAGACCAGCAGCGCCAAGCTCATCTTCTTCTCGTCGATCAGGAACGACTCCAGCAGGCTGGGTTCGCTGCCGGCCTCGGCCACGGCCACGGTTTTGGGGGCATTGATGTCGGCTGTGGTGAAGCACAGCCAGAAGCGCCGCTCCCCTGGCAGCAAGCCTTTCACCATCCAGCAGTCCGCACCCACCACGGGCATCGGACCTTGCTCGAAGGCCAGCTCGGGGGCCGGACCGCCGTAACCCTGGATCTCCTTGGCCAGGGCGGGGAGCAGGAGCTCGGGCACAAACGTGGCAAACGGCTGGTCTTCCGGGGCCGGTGGCTTGGGCTTGGCAGGAGTGGCGGCTGGCTGGGCGGATTCGCTCACCGGTGCAGGCCCCTTTCGGCATCTGCGCCGACTCTACGCAGATCGCGCTCACCAGTTGTCGTCACCAGTCGTCGTCGCCGGGCCTATCCCAGCCGTCGCCCATGGCGGTGGTTTGGGTGGTGGCAGTGGAGGTGGAGGTGGCGGCCACGGGCTCGGCGGCAGCTGTCGAGCGACCCTTGCGGATCACCCGGAACGGCACCGCCACGGTGGGTGCCGGATCGCCCGGTGGACGTTGTGGCCCTGCTGCCTGGCGGGGTGGCGGGGGGGCTGCCGCTTTGGGCGGTTCCTCCCAGGAATCCATCGGGTCGCGGGGCTCGCGCCGCACCTGGCGGCGCAGCGAGACGGGCCCCGTTTGCAGGGCCAGGGCGGCGGCGGCAGCGCTGAGACCGGCGCCACCGCCAGCGGCCAGGGCGAGCCAGGCCCCGATCGGCAGCGCCGGGCTGCTCCAGATCAGCAGCCGCAAGCTCAGGTTGGGCCTGGGGTTGAGGGCGCCCACCAGCAGCACCAGCAGCAGCGGGGCCAGCAGGGGAAGCAGCAGCAGGCGTTGCAGCAGGGCCAAGGAACGACCTAGATGGACGGGGCGTCCGGGGATCCTGGCTGGTGGGGCGGCCCCTGCCAACGGCGCAGGCTGCCCAGCTCGTAGCCGAGCACGTCAAACACCCGGATCACCAGGAAATCGACCATGTCGTCGATGGTCTGGGGTTGGTGGTACCAGGCGGGCACCGGTGGGGCGATGCGAGCGCCGGCCTCGGCCAGGGCTGTGAGGTTGCGCAAGTGAACCAGGCTCCAGGGTGTTTCCCGCGGGCAGATCACCAGGGGCCGTCCCTCCTTGAGGTGCACGTCGGCGGCGCGCTCCACCAGATCCAGGGCAACCCCGGAGGCGATGCGACCAACGGTGCCCATGGAGGCGGGCAGGATCACCATGCCGCGGGTGCGGAAGCTGCCGCTGGCAATGCCGGCAGCTTGATCGTTCCAGCGGTGGCAGCGCAGCTGGCCGGAGTGGATCCCGGTGCGCTCGCGCCAGAACGCTTCTTGGGCCGCGGGCTCCGAGGGCACCCTCAGGCCCAGCTCCGCCTGCCACACGCCAATGGCCCCGCGGGAGGTGACCAGCTCCACCGACTCGCCGGCCTCCAGCAGCAACTGCAGGGCCCGCTGCGCCAGCGGTTGAGCCGAGGCGCCCGAGACAGCCAGCACCACCGGCGCGCTTCCGGCCGCAGGGGTCACGGCTCAGGCCTCGCTCAACACCGGGATCGGCGCAAACGGATCGTGGTCGTGCTCTTGCTCAGAGGCGTCATCGGCCCCATCAGCCCCCTCGGCCCGATCGTCCCCGTCGGCCATCACGCCTTCGGGCAGCACCACGGCCAGATCGATCTGATGGCGCAGGGCGTCCACCTTCTGGATCTCCACCTCCACCTGGTCGCCGAGCATGTAGGTGCGGCGGTTCTTGCGTCCCACCAGCCGGTTCTGACGCGAGCGGTATTCATACCAGTCGTCTTTGAGGGAGCTGACGTGCACCAAACCCTCCACCTGGGAGGGGGGGACTTCGACGAAGAAGCCATAGCTCTGCACACCGCTGATCACGCCGGGCAGCACCTGCCCCACCAGCGGCTCGGCCTGGCGGGCCTGCACCATCGCCAGCAGGTCGGCCTGGAGTTCGGACAGGAAGCGGCGCCTGCCGTTGAGGCGCTGCACCAGCCCATGCTCCTGGGCCTCCAGGAAGGGGGTGAGCTGGCTGGGGGCCAACAGTGGCCAGTCGATGGCGCCGTGGCAGGCATCGGAGGCCAGGTCGACGGTGGTTTTGTGGCGCACGCTCGGGCGGTCTTTGCCCTCGGTGAGCAGCAGCACCAGCAGCTGCTGGTTCCAGATGTCCGCGTAGTGGAGCGTGGGGCAGCACCACGGGGCCAGGGCCGCATCCTCCTCCAGGCGACTCGATAGGGCATGGGAGCCGGGTGTGCTGCTCAGCTGAATCGGCTTGAGGATGGCCTGCAGCTGCTGCTGCAGAGGCCGGCTGCGATCGGTGCTGGCGAAGGCGGCCGCCAGCTCGGCCGCACTGGCGTTGCCCTCCTCGCTCAATTCCAGGGGGATGTCGAGAGCGAGGGCCGAGCGGGCCACGTCGTTGAGGTCGTTGGCGTCGGCGGGAGCGTTGGTGGCGTAGACCGCCGGCAGCTCGAGGGTCTGGAGGTGCTGGCCGAGGGCCTGTTCGGCCACCAGCACTGCTTCCCGCAGCAGCGCCAGGGGATGGTGAGGTTCGAGGGTCACCATCCAGCCCTCGAGGGGAGCATCAGGACCTGGCACCGCCAGGTCGCCGAGGCTGTCGATGGCGGGCAGGGGCAGGTTGAGGTCGAGTGAGCCTGCCGCCAGTCGTTGTTGACGCAGCAGGCCAGTGACAGCGATGAGCTGCTCCAGCAGGGGCAGCTGATCTTTGAGTCCCTTGAGGGCCGCCGGCACGGTGCGGCTCTTGGGCTTGCGATCCCCCAGGGCCGTCAGGGCTTCAAGGTCCGCGGCGGCCACAGGCTGGATCTGGCTGCGGCAGAAGCGGTAGTGCTCCAGTTTGCCGTCGGTGCTGAGCTCCAGGCCCACCGACAGGGCCGCCTGCGCCTCGCCCACCTTGAAGGCGCTGGCCTTGGCCAGGGCTGGACTAAGCAGGGGCAGCCACTGTCGGCCCACGCAGTAGGCATCGGCCTGGTTGCGGAGCCAGGTGTCGAGGGCGCTGCCGTTGGCGAAGCGCTCGGCGATGGCCGGGGTATGCACCCACAGGGTCCAGCCGCCTTCCCGCTCCTCCAGGGCTAGGGCAGGCAGCCCCGGGGCTTCCTTGCCGCTCCACGGTTCGATCAGCAGGGCCGCTTGGCCGGTGAGGTCGGTGCGCTCTTTGGCTGCCAGGGCCTTGAGGGTGGCGCGAGGGGGCTGGGCTCGGTTGTGGAGCCGGTGCTTGGTGAGCAGCAGATCGAGGTCGGCGGCCTCGCCGCCGTTCACCGGCAGGCGCCGGGCCACGTGGCCTTGGGGTGCAAACTGCCCCACCGGATAGCGGTCGACCAGCACCTCCACCACTGAGCTCTGCGCGCTGTCGAGATGGGTGGCATCACCGGCCGGCAGTTCCACGGCGGTGAGCAGCCGGTCGTCGAGGGGGGTGGCCACCAACCGCTCCTCCTGTTGCTCGACTTGAGCCAAGAGCGAGGTGGTGTGCCGCTCGAGGATGCACTGCACGCCCCCCTCCGGCGAGCGGCGCCGTCCGCCTTCGCGGGTCACTTTCACCAGCACCCGATCGCCGTTCCAGGCGTGGTTGAGCTGGTGATCGCGGATGTAGATGTCTTCGCCACCGTCTTCCCGCAGGGCGAAGCAGAAGCCTTTGCTGGAGCAGCGCAGCCTGGCGGGAATCAGCTCGGGATCCTCGCGCCGGGCGATGCCGGCATCGCTGATCTCCACCAGCCCCAGCTTGGTCAGTCCGTCGAGCCCGATCTGCAGCTGCTGCTTCTCAGCTTTCTGGCTCAGGCCGAGGGCCTTCTCGAGCTTGGTCAGCGGCAGGGCTTCGTGGGCGGGAAGCTGGTCGAGCAGGTCGGCGACCGTGAACTTCATCGGTGGGAGGGCTGGTTGGCGGTGGGCCACCCAGGAATGCCCCGGGATGCAGGGGCGGGCGGCGAGGGGAAGAAGGCGGCTGATGGCGGACTGGGCTCGGAGCGATGCCCACGGCCACCAAGGCCTTCTTGTTCAATGTTAGTCGGCTGAGGGATCCTTGGCTGCCGCGCCGGCCTCTGCTCCGACCTCAGAGGCGGTCTCTTCGCCGCTGGAGCGCTGGATCAGCCGCACGCCGATCACCAGGAAGCCCACTGAGGCCGCCAGTTGCAGCGCATTGGTGGGGATCACGGCCGAGAGGGAACCGCCCGCCGCCGCCCCCAGCAGGCTGGCCAGCACCAAAGCCAGGGAGCTACCAGCGAAGACTGCCCCGGGGCGGGTTGAGGTGCCGCTGATGGTCACGATGGCCAGCTGGGTCTTGTCCCCCAGTTCGGCCAGGAACACGGTGACAAAGGTGGACGCGAGCAGGGCGAGCGGCAGGGCGGACACGGTCGTTCAGGTGAGGGGGAGGTCGGAAGGAGATGGCACCAGGCCCAGCACGGCCTGACGGCCGAGCCAGAGCCCCAGGGCCACCATCAGGATTCCCGCGAGGCGCTCCAGCTGCTGAGGTGGCATCACCCGTGCCAGCCAGCGGCCCAGCAACACCCCCACCAGGCTGGAGCTGATCAGGGCCAGGGAGGCCCCCACAAACACCACCAGCGGTCGACCCGACTGGGCGGACAGCAGTAATGCGGCGAGTTGGGTCTTGTCGCCAAGCTCAGCCAGGAACACCGTGGTGAAGGTGGTCAAAAACGCTGCACCCCAAGTTCCGGCCTTGGGCGCGGATGATGCGGCTTGGGCGGGTTTGGGGAGCTCGCTGTCGTTGCTCATGGGGTTTGCTCATGGGCGTTGCTCATGGGCGTTGTCGGATGGCACGCCGGAAGCGCCGCATCACCCTGCCACGGCCTCCGTATTCACTGCGGATCTGTTGGAGGCAACAGCCGATCGCCAGACGGTCGCCGGCGCCGGGGTCCTCGGGTGAGCCAAACAGCTTGACCAGATTGGCGACGTTGCAGAAATCGGGGCGGTCGGCATAGATCCGGCAGCTGCGCGAGCCGGTGTTGAAGTGAATGCACCAGCCATCGGCGCCCACCATGGCCAGGTATTGCTCCTGCTGTGCGGGGCTGAGGGCATCGATCGCCTCCTGCCGCAGGCTCGGATCCAGGCGGCAGCAGGCCCCGCAACCGCTGATGCAGCGCCACTGCTCCTGCTTCTTCACCTGCCCCTGCGCCTCTCCCGGCTGGTCCTCATGGTCTGGGCTGGAGGTGTTGCTCGCCATCGCCCGGTTGCAACTGCTGACCATTCAGCCACAGGCCAGCGACAGCCCAGCAAGAGCCCAGCCAAGAGCGCCGCTGTGACAAGCCGTCACAGAGCCAGGCGGCAGCCCTGGCGAAGCGGGACCTACGCCTAACCTGCAACCACAGCGTTTGCCGCTTCTCAGCCGCCATCACCATGGGTATCGACTTTCATCTGATCGCGAATTTCGCCGCCCTAGCCCTGATCACCCTGGCCGGCCCGGCCGTGATCTTCGTGCTCTTCTACCGCCGCGGCGCGCTCTGATCCGACGCCAGCTCCGGCGTCCGGCCCAGGTTCCAAAGGGCGTGATAAATCGGTTCGGGCTGGATTCGGCGGCCAACGGTGGCCGCAATCACAGCGCTGAGCAGGATGCCGAAGAGCCATTGCTGATCGCCCGCCATGCGCAGGGCGAAGAGCACCGTCATCAGCGGCAGCTGGGTGGCTCCGGCTAAACCTGCTGCCATTCCCAACGCCAGGCCGAGCTGGGCATCCCCGCCGAAGAGCTCCAGGGCACCACTGCCGAACAAGGCACCGATCGCGAAGGCGGGGTCAATCAGCCCCCCAGGTACCCCAGCGGCCAGGGCCAACACGGGCGCCACGATCCGTGAGCCCAGCACCAGCCACCAGGCGGCGATGCTCACCGGCTCCCCCGGGATGGGCAAGCTTCCCTGACCGTCCAGCAGCTGGCCCATCAACGCCTCGCCATCGCCGCCACTCCAGCCACCGCTGGCCAAGGCGATCAGCCCCAGGGCCAGGCCGAGCCCGAGCCCCCAGGCCAGGGGCCGTTGCCGCACCCGCTGATGCAGCAGCGCCGAGCTGGTGAGCAGCAGGCGGCTGAACAGCCCCCCCAGCAGGCCGCCGCCGATCCCGACCGGCAGCGCCCAGAGCAGCTGCTGCCACTCGGGTTGGGGGGTCTGCACCAGACCCAGGGTGAAGATCGGGATGCCTTCGAGGTTGCTCACCAGGGCGGCGGCGGCGCACACCACGGCTGCAGGCCAGAGCACCGACGTCTGGAAGCGGCCGGAGAGCTCCTCGATCACGAACACCACCCCCATCAGCGGGCTGTTAAACCCTCCTGCCAGGCCGGCGCCGGCGCCGATGGCCATCAGGCTCTGGGGCTGAAGCTGGGAGAGCAGCCGCGGAAAGCGACGGCGCAGCCCATGGGCCACGGCGGCACCCACCTGCACCACCGGTCCTTCCCGGCCCAGGGGCATCAGGGCCAGGCTGGCGGCGCTCCAGAGTGCCAGCCGCGCCAGGGTTGGACCGCGGCTCATCAGCTGGGGGGCTTTGGCGGGATCCTCCAGGCATTCGAGCGTCTGGGGAATGCCGGAGCCGGCACCCCGGGCCAGGGGCCCGGCCTGCAGCCACAGCAGCAGGGGCATCACCAGCACCGGTGCGAAAGCCAGAGCCAGGCTCTGGGTCGTCCAGTGCCCGCCCCGGAAGCTGGGCAGCTGGTGCAGCAGCAGGTCCTGGGCGCGGTCCACCAGGTTGAGGGGCCAGCAGGCCAGGCCCACCAGCACGCCGATCAGCAGAAGCTGAAGCAGGGTGCGCAGGGGGGAGCGGAGCAGGGGGAGTCCCATTTCAGGCAACGAGTCCTAGGGCGATGGCGGCGTCCTGGATGAGGGCTCGCACATAGGGGTGGTCATGGCTGGTGCCCTCGGCACTGGTGAGTTCCTCCCCGGCCGCATTGCGCACCACCAGGCCGGCCCCCTCGCGGCGGCACCAGTAGGTGCGGTCGCGCCGCTTCAGCACCACTTCATCGCTGCCGCTCGCCCCACCGGCGCTGGGCCGCAGTCCCACCAGTTCGAGTTGCAGGCGCTCCTCCCCCTGCCAGCTGTTGAGGGCCAGGCGGTAGGCCACATCCACCTGCTGCGGCAGGTTGGCCTCCCCCTGCCAGCGCCAGCCCATCGCCCGCAGGCTGTGGTCTCCCTGGCGCAGCTCCAGCTGCAGGTGTCCCCCGCGCAGCAGTTTCTGGCTGGCCACCTGGCAGCCCTGGCTCCAGAACACCGGCTGGGGGTGGCCGATGCCGAAGGGCTCGAGCCGTTGCAGCTGCCGGTGGAAGTCGCGGTCGATCTGGGCGAACGGCAGCAGGGCCTCCGGTTCCACCGGGGTGCCCTGGCCGGCCTGCTGCAGCCAGGCGTCGGCCAGCTGGTTGAGTTGCTCGTGCAGCGCTGCCACCTGGTCGGCCCGCACGGTGAACCCCCCTGCTGCGGGGTGGCCGCCAAAGCGCTCCAGCAGCGGGGCGCACTGCTGCAGGGCCCGATCCACGGCAAACCCCCGGGGCGCCCGCACCGAGGCCCGCAGGCGGCCCTGGCCCTCGCCGGCCAGCAGGGCGGCGGGTAGACCGAAGCGCTCCACCAGCCGCGCTGCCACGATGCCGATCACGCCGTGGTGCCAGTGGTTTTGCGCCAGCAGCAGAAAGGCGGGGCGCCGAGGGCCATCAGCTTCCAGCAGGGCGATCGCCTCCGCCTCGATGGCGCTGCAGAGGTCGCGGCGCTGCCGGTTGAGGGCCTCGCAGTCTCGCGCCAGATCCAGAGCCCGGTCGGGATCGTCGGTGGTGAGCAGCTCCACCACCAGCTGGGGATCCCCGAGCCGGCCCACGGCATTGATCCGCGGGGCGATCTGAAATCCCACCGCCTGGGCATCGAGCGGGGTCTCGTCCAGTCCGGCCAGCCGCTGCAGGGCCTGTAAGCCGGCCAGGGCACTGCGGCTTAGCCCGGGTAATCCGTCGATCAGCCAGCGGCGGTTCACCCCCACCAGCGGCGCCATGTCGGCGATCGTGCCGATGCAGAACAGGTTGAGGGCGATCTGCAGGCCGTCGGCCCGCTTGAGGCTTTGGCAGAGGGCCGCCGCCAGCACGTAGGCGAGGCCCACCCCAGCCAGGCCGCGATAGGGCGATCCATCCGGGGTGCGCTGCGGGTGCAGCAGGGCCAGGTGGGGCGGCAGGGGATCCGGAATCGTGTGGTGGTCGGTGAGGATCGCCTCGATGCCAAGCGCTTCGGCCCGCTCCAGGGCCTCCAGGGCCGACACACCGTTGTCGACCGTCACCAGCAGGGCCACGCCCTGCTCGGCCAAGCGCTCCACCATGGCGGCGTTGAGGCCATAGCCGTCGTCCATGCGGCTGGGGATCGCCGCGATCGGCCGGGCCCCCAGGCGCTGCAGCACCCCCACCAGCAGGGCCGTGCTGGTCATGCCGTCGGCGTCGTAGTCGCCGCAGATGGCCACCTGTTCCCCCTGGCTGCAGGCCCGTTTCAGCCGGGCCACGGCCTTGGCCAGGTCGGGGAAGTGGCGGGCCGCGGGCGGTGCGGCGGGCGGATCCAAAAGGGCCGCGATCGCCTCTGGACTGTTGAAGCCGCGCCGGCTCAGCACCGCCAGCAAGGCCTCCGGCAGCGGACTGTCTGCTGGCGCCTGGCAGAGCCCCTCAGGCGCCAGGGGAGCCGGCAGGTGCCAGCGTTGCTGATCAAGGGCAGGCAGCAACGACGGCGCAACCAGGGCCTCGCCATTGTGCGGCGCCTGCCGTGCGGATGCATCCCCGTAGCCTGCGTCTGCGCTGCAGCACCAGCCGATGGCCTTGCAGGCCCTGCTCTGGGACGTTGACGGCACCCTGGCCGAGACGGAGCGCGACGGCCATCGGCTCGCCTTCAACCGGGCCTTTGCTGAGCTGGGCGTGCCCCTGCACTGGGATGGAGAGCGTTACGGCGAGCTGCTCGCCATCAGCGGCGGCCGTGAACGCATCGCCGCAGCCCTGGCGGAGCTGCAGGGGGCCCCGCCCGAGGCCGCGTTGGTGGCGGATCTGCAGGCCCGCAAGCAACGCCATTACGCCGCCCTGGTGGCGGCTGGTGAGCTGCAGCTTCGCCCCGGCGTGGCAGAGCTGATCGGCATGGTTCATGCCGCTGGTCTGCCCCAGGGGATCGTGACCACCAGCGGTCGCATGGCCGTGGCCGCCCTGGCCGAGCATCTGCTGGGGCCGTTGGCCGCCTGTTTCAGCGTCTGGGTGTGCGGCGACGATGTCGCCCGCAAAAAGCCTGATCCCGAGGCCTACCACCGCGCCCTGGCGCAGTTGGGATTGCCGGCCCGGGCGGCGCTGGCGCTGGAAGACTCCGGCAACGGCCTGGCGGCGGCCGATCAGGCCGGGCTGGCCTGCCTGCTGACGCTGAGCCACTACGGCAGCGCCGAACCGCCCGAGCGGTTCAGCCGGGCTCGGGCGGTGGTGACGCAGCTGGGCAGCGGTGCGAGCTTGGTGCGGGGGCCCGCTTGCCAGGGCGGGCAGATCACGCTCTCCTATCTGCAGGATCTGCTGGAGGCACCACAGCTGTGACGCGCCTGCCGCTTCAGCGCACCCGCTTCAACCAAGCTCTGGAGCAGCTCGGAGCCCTGCTGCTCGGCAGCCTGCGCGGCAACTGGCGCCATCGCAGCACCGTGCTGCTGGCCCTGCTGCTGGGTTTCTACGCCGGCAGCAATGTCACTGCCTACGTGCTGCTGCTCATCCCCGGGGGGCGGCCCATGGCGGTGTTGCTGATGGTGCTGCTGGTGGAGCTGATCGTGCGCCTGCGGGGCCGGCTGGTGAAGACGTCGCCTGGCCTGGGCTGGGTGGTGGTCGACAACCTGCGCGTTGGGGTGGTGTATGCGGTGGTGCTGGAGGCCTTCAAACTCGGCACCTGATGGCCTCCCCTGCGCTGGATCTTGCCTTCGCGCCCGCCATTGATCCAGGCCTGGATCGCCACTGGCTCCAGCCCCTGCTGGCGGAGCTCACGCGCCTTGGCGCTGGCGGACAGCGGCCGGTGGTGGCCCTCAATGGACCCGTGGGCGCCGGCAAGAGCACCCTGGCGGCTCTTCTACGCCAACGGGCTGCCGCTCAGGGCCTGAAGCTGGCGGTGGCCTCCATCGACGACTTTTACTTGCCCTGGGAGCCGCGCCGGCTGGCCCTCGCCGGCAATCCCTTCGGCGTCTCGCGGGTGCCTCCGGGCAGCCACGACTTGGCCTTGGCGTGCGCTTGTTTCCGGGAATGGCGGGCCGGCGGCGTGCTGCGGCTGCCACGGTTTGACAAGACCCTGCTGGGAGGACAGGGCGATCGGGTGGGGGTGGAGCAGCGCGAAGCCGACGTGGTTCTGCTGGAAGGCTGGTTGCTGGGCTGCCGGCCTCTGGGGCCATCCCGGCTCCTCGAGCTTCAAGCCCATGGGGTGGCGGGCCTGAGCCGCGACGAACAAGCGTGGTTATCCCGATGGGATCAGGCTTTGGAGGCCTACCAAGCACTCTGGGACCAGTGCAGCCAACTTTGGTTGCTGCGTCCGCAGGGGTGGCACCTGCCGCGCCGCTGGCGTTTCCAAGCGGAGGCCAGGCAACGCCGCCGTGGCGCCGCCTGGCTCCCATCCGCTGCGCTCGAGCAGCTGGTGCGCTCCAGCCTCTGCTCGCTGCCCCCGGCTGATTACCAAGATCCTCTGATCCACAAAGCCGCGGGTTTGGCAGTCCTCGATGGACGCCGCCGCTGGTGTGGTGGCTGGATCAGGGATCAGGACGATCAGCTTTCGCCGTCGTCTCCCTCTTCATCCACAGGGTAAACAAAGCCCTGGGCACGGCCACTCAGCACGGCCTTGCCGATCGAGAGCGCTTTCTGGGCCGCCACAGCAGCTTTGCCCTTCCAGGTGGCGTGGCGCTGGTTGCGCTTGCCCTTGGAGGTTTTCTTCTTGGGAACAGCCATCCCTGCGCGCTCTCACTACCAAACCAAGATCTTCCGTTGTCGCCTGGCCTTTCGTCAAATCGCTAAACTCCGGCCAAAGCCTGAACTCAGTGAGCGACAGCCTTCTTCCGGACACTGCCACTCCGGGAAGAACCGCTCCGGGAAGCCCTACTCCTGGCAGCCAGCCACCTGCCAACCAGCCCTTTCGCTGGGATTCCCGGCCGCCGCGAGAGCCCGCACCCTCCTACAGCCAGTTGCTCAAAGATCTACGAGCCGGCAAGGTCAAAGACCTGGAATTGTCGTTGCGCCAGCGCGAAGCGCGGGTGCGCTTTGAGGATGGTCGCCAGGCCTCCGTGCCGGTGTTCAGCAACGACCAGCTGCTGCTGCGCACCGCTGAACAGGCGAAGGTGCCGCTGACGGTGCGGGACGATCGCGCCGATGGGGCTTTGGCGGGGGTGGTTGCCAACGGCCTGTTGGTGCTGCTGCTGCTCGGCGGCCTGGCCTTGCTGATCCGCCGCTCGGCCCAGGTGGCCAACCGGGCCATGGGCTTTGGCAGCAGCAAGCCCCGCTTGCAAGCCGATGGCGCTGTGACGGTGCGCTTCGAGGATGTGGCCGGCATCGCCGAAGCCAAAGAGGAGCTCCAGGAGGTGGTCACCTTCTTGAAGGAGCCCGAACGCTTCACCGCAGTCGGCGCCAAGATCCCCAAAGGCGTGCTGCTGGTGGGGCCTCCCGGCACCGGCAAAACCCTGCTCGCCCGAGCCATCGCCGGCGAGGCGGGGGTGCCCTTCTTCTCGATGGCCGCCTCCGAATTTGTCGAGATGTTCGTGGGCGTGGGGGCCAGTCGGGTGCGGGACCTGTTCCGCAAGGCCAAAGCCAAGGCGCCCTGCATCATTTTCATCGATGAGATCGATGCGGTCGGTCGCCAGCGCGGCGCTGGCATCGGTGGGGGCAACGACGAACGGGAGCAGACCCTCAACCAACTGCTCACCGAAATGGATGGCTTCGCCGACAACTCCGGCGTGATTCTGTTGGCCGCCACCAACCGCCCCGACGTGCTCGACGCGGCCCTGATGCGCCCAGGGCGCTTCGATCGCCGCATCACCGTCGACCTGCCCGACCGCCGCGGCCGCGAGGCCATCCTGGCCGTCCATGCCCGCAGCCGTCCGCTGGCCGCTGCGGTGTCGCTGTCGGCCTGGGCCAGCCGCACCCCGGGGTTCTCCGGAGCCGACCTCTCCAACCTGCTCAATGAGGCGGCTATCCTCACGGCCCGCCGCCACCAAAGCGAAATTGATGATGCCGCCATGGCGGGCGCTCTGGAGCGGATCACCATGGGGCTGTCGGCGGCACCCCTGCAGGAC
The DNA here is from genome assembly GCA_016882385.1 of Cyanobacteria bacterium M_DeepCast_100m_m1_067. Taxonomy (GTDB): domain Bacteria; phylum Cyanobacteriota; class Cyanobacteriia; order PCC-6307; family Cyanobiaceae; genus Cyanobium_A. Next base: position 26,048 of record VGQC01000008.1, read on the forward strand.
AGCGCCAAAAAGCGCCTGATCGCCTACCACGAGGTGGGCCATGCCCTGCTCACCACCCTGGTGCCCCACGCCGATCCCCTCGACAAGGTGACCTTGCTGCCCAGGGCGGGTGGCGTTGGCGGCTTCGCCCGGATGATGCCGGATGAGGAGGTCCTCGATTCCGGGCTGATCAGCAAGGCCTACCTGCGGGCCCGGCTGGTGGTCGCCCTGGGGGGGCGCGCCGCAGAATTGGTGGTCTTCGGCCCTGGCGAGGTGACCCAAGGGGCCAGTGGCGACCTCGACATGGTGACCCGCATTGCCCGCGAAATGGTCACCCGCTATGGCTTCTCCAGCCTGGGGCCGGTGGCCTTGGAGGGGGATGGGGCGGAGGTGTTCCTGGGCCGCGACTGGTTGCGCTCGGAGCCCCACTACTCCCGGGAGACTGGCAACCGGATTGACGGCCTGGTGCGGGATCTGGCCCGCGGCGCCCTCGATCAGGCCGTGGGCCTGCTGGCCGCCCGGCGCAGCCTGATGGACGAATTGGTGGAACTGTTGATCCGGGAGGAAACCATTGAAGGCCAGGCCTTCCGGGCCGTGGTGGAGCGCTCAGAGGCTGCTGTGGATGCCGCTGGCACTCTGGATCCCACTGGCAAATCGGATGTCGAGGCTGCGCAGGTAGGTGTGTAGGCCGGCGTCCTGGATCGGCAACAGCCGGGCCAGGCGACCGCTGTTGTTCACATGGGCGTGCCAGTGGCCCGGGGGCGTGATGAACGCCCCGCCGGCCTGCCAGTCGATGCGGCGAGGGTTGGCGATGGCGCCGCTGGCGTCGAGCTCGGTGCCCACCAGGGTGTAGCAGCCCGGGTCGCAATCGATGATCAGATCCAGGGCCACCGATTGGTGCCGGTGCGGCGGTTGGATGGCGCCGGGGGGCACGATCCCGAGCATCGCCCAAAGGGTGTGGGTCACGGTGCGGCTCTGGGGCAGGGCGCTGTTGGCCAGCAGCAGGCTGAGGCGATTGCTGCGGGCGGCCGTGGGATCGGCCAGCAGTTGGTCGAGTTCGCTCTGCAGCCAGGCGGCCGGGTAGTGGGTGGGCTCGAAACGGGCCTGGGTGGCCTCCACGCCGAGGTGGCTGAGCAGGGGGCCGTCGTGCACCCAGTAGAGAACGCTGGTGTGCTCGGCCTGCAGCAGGGGCGCCTCCCCAGCCGGCACGACAAACAGGTCGCCGGCGCCCCAGTGCAAGGCACGACCCGCCCACAGCAGCTGCCCGGAGCCCTGGAGCACGTAGAAGAGGGAGCTGGTGGCGTTGGCGGCGGCCTTCAGCCCTTCGCCGCCCTGGATCCGCAGGAAATGGGCCGCCAGCGCGGGGCTGGTGGCTGGGCCGCTGCAGCCGAGCTCGGTGCTGAGATCCAGAGGGATGACCGCCGTGGGGCCGCTCTGATGCAGCTCCGCCGACCACTGGTGGTAGCGGATCGGTTCGGTGAGGCCAGGGCGCACCGGGTTGGCGGCTTGGCGGTAATCGAACAGTTGGGCTTTGGCCTGCCAGCTGGACTCGCTGGCCTGGCTGGCTTCAACGGCGTGATCGCCCGGTTGGATCGGGGCTTGGGTCATCGGAAACGCCTCCAAGCGAGATGGGCTAATGCTGTGGGATTCACCCTATTGAGCCCGACTTCGGCACTGCCGCGCTGCTGCAGGGAGCACCGTTCGAGATTCAGCCGCCGGCCACCGCGGGCACGATCGACACCTCATCGCCGTCCTTGAGGGGCGTGGCCTGGTTGTCGAGGAAGCGGATGTCCTCGCTGTTGACGTACACATTGAGGAAGCGGCGCAGCTTGCCGGCCTCATCGCAAAGGCGCCCCTTGATGCCGGGGTAGCGGCCCTCCAGTGCTTCGATCAGCCCATCGACGCTGCTGGCCTCGAGATCGACACTGGCCTCGTCGTTGGTGAACTTCTGCAGGGGGGTGGGGATCAGAACCTGAACGGCCATGGGCTGGATGGGAAGGAAGAAAGGAAAGGGTCAGTTGTGGTGAGCCGCTTGGGCCTGGGCCCAGGCGGTTTTGAAGCTGTCGAGCTGGGCCTCGATCGTGTAGGGGGCGCCGATGCAGTCCGCCACCGCCTCCGTCGTCTTGAGGCCGTTGCCGGTGATGTAGGCCACGGTGCGCTCTTCGGGGTTGATCTTGCCCTGCTCCACGAGCTTCTTGAGCACCGCGATCGTGGTGCCGCCAGCGGTTTCCGTGAACACGCCCTCGGTTTCGGCGAGCAGCTTGATGCCCTCGATGATCTCGGCATCGCTCACGGCCGCGATGGACCCGCCGGTCTTGTTGGCGATGTCGATGGCGTAGGGGCCGTCGGCCGGGTTGCCGATGGCAATCGACTTGGCGATGGTGTTGGGCTTCACCGGGGTGATGAAGTCGCGGCCCTCGGCGAAGGCCTGGGCGATCGGGCTGCAGCCCTCGGCCTGGGCCCCGCTGAAGCGCACGGGCTTCTCATCGACCAGCCCGCACTTGATGAATTCATCAAAGCCTTTGCGGATCTTGGTGAACAGCGAACCCGAAGCCAGCGGCGCCACGATGTGGTCGGGAAGCTCCCAGCCCAGTTGCTCGATCACCTCGTAGCCAAGGGTTTTCGAGCCCTCGGAGTAGTAGGGACGCAGGTTGATGTTGACGAAGCCCCAGCCGAAGGTGTTGGCCACTTCCGAGCACAGGCGGTTGACCTGGTCGTAGTTGCCCTTCACCGCCATCAAGGTGGGGTTGTAGATCAGGGTGCCGAGCACCTTGCCCAGCTCCAGGTCGCTGGGGATGAACACGCAGCACTCCAGGCCGGCATGGGCGGCGATGGCAGCGGTGGAATTGGCCAGGTTGCCGGTGGAGGCACAGCTCACCGTGGTGAAGCCCAGCTCGCGCGCGCGGGTGAGGGCGACCGACACCACCCGATCTTTAAAGGAGAGCGTCGGCATGTTGACGCCGTCGTTCTTGATGTAGAGGCTCTTGAGCCCCAGGCGTTTGGCCAGGTTGCCCGCCTTGAGCAGGGGCGTGAAGCCGGTGCCCACGTCGATCGGGTCGCCCTCGATCGGCAGAAACTCGCGGTAGCGCCAGATCGAGGCGGGGCCGGCTTCGATCGTGGCGCGGCTGACGCGGTTTTTGATGGCGTCGTAGTCGTAGACGACCTCCAGTGGGCCGAAGCAGACGTCTTCGCAGACGTGCCGGGCACCGGCTTCGTAGGGATGGCCGCATTCCTTGCAGCGCAGCCCGGTGAAGGTGGAGCGGGAGAGGGTGGCAGTCACAGTCACGCCCAGCGATCGAAGGAGGCTAACAGCGCTTTCCGGAGTGGCGATTTAATCCCGATGACGAGAGTCGGGTATTAACGGCCTGTGCCCCTAGCGCGTCTCGGGGCTCGCTGGGCTTGCTGTTGCGCCAGGGCTTCCTACCCTCGGCCGGTGCCCCGATCCCCAATGCTGAGGCGCCCGTCGCCCTCTGCGGTCCGCCTGGTGGCCGCCGTGGTTCTTGGTCTGGCCCTGCTGGCTGGATTCCTCGTGCTGGCGGCGCGCCTGTGGGTGGAGTGGCAATGGTTTGAGCAGTTCGCCAAGGGGGAGGTGCTGCTGCACCGCTGGCTGCTGCAGTTGGCTGCGGCTGCCTTTGGCCTGGTGGTGGGCCTGGCTCTGCAGCGCTGGCTGACGCGGTTTTGGCGTCCTGCGCCGGCTGTGGCCCCGGAGCGGCGCTTCGCCTTGGCTCCCCTCGCCTATGCCGCCAGCCTGCTGTTGCTGGCCCTGGCCCAGTTGGTGCCGCTTGCCTTGCTGTTGCGGCTGGCCGAGCGCCTGATGGTCGACCCCTTCGATCCCCGCCGGTTGCACGGCCTCACCGTGCTCAGTGGCGTGTCGGCGCCGCTGCTGCTCCTGCTGGTGGGCCTGGCGGTGGCCCTGCTGGCTCGCCCCCGCCTGGCCCCCCGCCTGGTCGCGGCGATGGCGTCGCTGGCTGCGGCCACGGCCCTGGGCCGGGCGTGGGGACTGTGGTCGTTGGCCTTGCTCGCGCCAGACAGCGGCCTGCGCGAGCCGATGCTCCAGGCCGACATCGCCTTTGGGCTGGTGCGCTTTCCCGCCCTGGCCCTTGGTCTCACCCTGCTGATCGCCCTGGTGCTCTGCCATCTCGGGGCGGGTCTATGGGGCATCCTGGCGCGCCCGCCCCAGCTCAGCGACGGCCGCTTCCACGGCTTCACCGCCGCCCAGCTGCTGCAGCTGCGCTGGCCCCTGGCCCTGCTGGCCCTGCTGGTGGCCTGCAGCTTCTGGCTGGGGCGCCATCAGCTGTTGCTCAGCGCCGCCGGCAGCGTGCCGGGCGCCGGTTGGTTGGATGTGCACCTGGTGCTGCCCCTGCGCACCCTGGCCGCCGTGGTGGCGGTGCTCACCGCCGCGGCCCTGCTGCTGCCCCTGCCGCGCCGCGGCATCCGGGGGGTCCTGCTGGTTGGGGTGTCGATGGCCCTGCTGCTGGTGCCCTTGCTGGAGGCCGTGCTCACGCCTGTGCTGCAGCTGGTGCTGGTGAAACCCCGAGAGCTGGAGCGGGAAACCCCCTACCTGGCCCGTTCGATCCGGGCCACCCGGGCCGCGTTTCAGCTCGATGACATCAGCACCCGCTTTGTCAAACCGCGACGCCGCCTCACCCGGGCTGATGTGCAGGCGGGTGAGGCCACCCTGCGCAACATCCGGCTCTGGGACAGTCAGCCGTTGCTGTCCACCAATCGTCAGCTGCAACAACTGCGGGTCTATTACCGCTTTTCCGGGGCTGCGGTGGATCGCTACGGCCTCAGCGGCAACCCGGCGCTGGGGCGCCAACTGGTCATCATCACGGCGCGGGAGCTCGATCAGGCCTCCCTGCCTCCTGCAGCACGCACCTGGCTCAACACCCACCTGGTGTTCACCCACGGCTATGGCTTCACCGTTTCACCGGTGAACACCAGCAGCCCTGATGGCCTGCCCGACTATTTCATCAGTGATCTCGGTGCGTCCACGCGGGTGCAGGGCAATAGCCAGCTCGGCATCACCACCGCCGATGTGCAGGCCGGGATTGCGATCGGCCAGCCCAGCCTCTATTTCGGTGCTCTGGTGTCGCCCTACGCCCTCGCCCCCACCCGGGTGCAGGAGTTTGACTATCCCCAGGGCGACGAAAACTTTTACACCCACTACGCCGGCACGGCCGGGGTGCCGATCGGCTCACCCTGGGGGCGCCTCGCCTCGGCGATCTATCTGGGGGAACCGAAGCTGCTGGTGCAGGGAGCGATCACCCCGAAAACCCGGCTCCTGCTGCGCCGCGAGGTGCGTGAGCGGTTGCGCACCCTGGCTCCGTTTGTGCGCTTCGAGGGCGATCCCGTCTTGGTGTCGGTGCAGCTGAAGGATCCCGGTCCCTTCGCCCTCAACCAGCACCAGTTCTGGATGGTGGAGGGCTTCACCACCAGCCGCAGCTATCCCTACAGCGCCGCGGTGCCGGGTGATCCCGATATCCGCTATCTGCGCAACTCGGTGAAGGCGCTGGTGGATGCCTACAACGGCACGGCCGTGCTCTACGTGACGGATCAACGCGACCCGATCATCGCCGGCTGGCAGCGGCTGTTTCCGGGCCTGTTTCAGCCCCTTTCGGCCATGCCGGCGCCGCTGCTGAACCACATCCGCTATCCCCAGCGCCAGTTCGAGCTCCAAACCGCCCAGCTGCTTCGCTATCACGTGACCGATCCGCGGGTGTTTTACAGCGGCGACGACGTTTGGCAGGTGCCCAAGGAGCTCTATGGCCGCAGCCAGATTCCGGTGAAGCCGTATCACGTCAGTGCCCAGCTGGCTCCGGAGTTGCCACCCGAATTCCTGCTGCTGCAGCCCCTTACTCCCCTGGCCCGCCCCAATCTGGCGGCTTGGTTGGCGGCCCGCAGCGACGCGCCCAACTACGGCCAGTTGGTGCTGCTGCGCTTCCCCACCCAGACCCCGATTTTCGGTCCGGAGCAGGTTCAGGCCCTGATCAACCAGAACCCCCGCATCAGCCAGCAGTTTGGCTTGTGGGACCGGGCCGGATCGGAGGTGATCCAGGGCAACTTGCTCGTGGTGCCGGTTGGAGAAGCGCTGTTGTATGTGGAGCCGGTGTATCTCAAGGCCCGCAATGGTGGCCTGCCCACGCTCACCCGCGTGGTGGTGAGCGATGGCAGCCG
>VGQC01000009.1 GCA_016882385.1 Cyanobacteria bacterium M_DeepCast_100m_m1_067
GGTGTTGCCTGCCCTCGGCAGAGTGATGCTCGATTGTGCCGAGTCTGCTTCCAAATCGCCAGCGCTGCCAGCGCTTCAAGACCATCTCAGCGCTTAAAAAGGATCAGAGCAGATAGAGAATCCCGTAGAGCACCACCCAGATGCCGTCCACGAAGTGCCAGTAGAGCTCGGCCGCTTCCAGACCGAAGTGATCGCTGGCGCTGATGCGGCCACCCTTGCGGGCTTGCAGGGCCACGATGGCGATGCAGATCACCCCCAGGGTGACGTGCAGGCCGTGGAAGCCGGTGAGGGCATAGAAGGTGCTGGCGAACAGGTTGTCGGTGAGGCCGAAGGGCAGGCTGAAGTACTCGATCATCTGGCCGGCCAGAAAGGCGACACCCAGGCCCCCGGTGATCGCCAACCACAGGCGGGTGGCGGCAAGGTTGCCCCCGCGGCATTCCTTGCCGGCCCGGTGGAAGGTGAAGCTGCTGATGATCAGCAGCACCGTGTTGATCGTGGGGAGCAGCAGTTCGAGTTCGTAGGTGCTGCCCTCCTGGAGGGGATTGACGGCCCGGAAGGTGAGGTAGGCGGCGAAGAAGCCCGCAAAGGTCATGCCGTCGGCCACCAGGAAGGTGGCCAGGCCGAACAGACGGAAATCGCCATGGCCCTCAGTGGCGTGATCAGTGGCGTGATCGACGGCTTGGTCGACGGCTTTGTCGGCGGCGAGGCTGCCGGGATCCTGGAGGGGGGCGGTGCTGGTCATGCCTGAACCTCCTGGGGTTGGTCTTGATGCTGGCCGTAGCCGTAGGGCTCGGTGACCAGCGGCGCTTCTCCGATCCAGTTTTCCACCGGTGGCGGTGAGCTGGTCAGCCACTCGGGGGTGAGGGCGTTCCAGGGGTTGTCACCGGCAACCTTGCCGTTGAGGGCGGTGACCACCACGTTGATCAGCAGGGGAATGGTGCTGATCGCCATCAGCAGGGCGCCGACGCTGCTCACCTGGTTGAGGGTGGTGAAGGTGGGGTCGTATTCCGCCACCCGGCGGGGCATGCCGTTCAGTCCCAGCCAGTGCTGGGGGGCGAAGCAGAGGTTGAAGCCGATGAAGGTGAGCAGGAAGTGCAGCCGGCCGAGGTCTTCATTGAGCATGCGGCCGGTGAACTTCGGATACCAGTGATAGAGCGAGGCGAAGATCACAAACACCGTGCCGCCGTAGACGATGTAGTGGAAATGGCCCACTACGAAGTAGGTGTCGTGCACGTGGATGTCGAAGGGCACCTGCGCTAGGGCCACGCCGGTGATGCCGCCGAACACGAAGTTGACGATGAAGGCGCAGGAAAACAGCATCGCCGAGTTCAGCGCGATCTTGCCGCCCCAGAGGGTGGCAAGCCAGTTGAAGAATTTGATGCCGGTGGGCACGGCGATGAACGACGTGGCGATCGTGAAGAACAGGCGCATCCAGGGCGGCGTGCCGCTGGTGAACATGTGGTGGGCCCAGACAATCAAGCCCAGAAACACAATCGCCATGATCGAGTACACCATCGTGGTGTAGCCGAACAGGGGCTTGCGGGCGTGCACCGGCAGGATCTCACTCACCAGCCCGAAGGCCGGCAGCACCATGATGTACACGGCCGGGTGGGAATAGAACCAGAAGAGGTGCTGATACACCACCACATTGCCCCCGAGGGCAGGGTTGAAGAAGCCCGTGTGGGCAATGATGTCAAAGCTCAGCAGGATCAAGGTGCCAGCCAGCACCGGCGTGGAGAGCACCACCAGGATGCTGGTGCCGAGCATGGCCCAGCAGTACATCGGCAGCTGCATCAGCTTGAGGCCGGGCCGCCGCAGCTTGAGGATGGTGGCGATGAAGTTGATCCCGCCGAAGATCGAGCTGCCGCCCAGCAGCAGCACACTCAGGATCCACACCACTTGACCCGCTGCCGGGGTGGTGAGGCTCAGCGGGGGATAGGCGGTCCAGCCGGATTGGGCTGCCGCTCCAGCGATGAAGTAGCTGCTGATCAGCAGGATGCCGGCGGGGGGAATCAGCCAGAAGGCCACGGCATTGAGCCGCGGGAAGGCCATGTCGCGGGCACCCACATAGAAGGGGATCAGGTAGTTGCCGAAGGCCCCGTTCACCACCGGCACGATCCAGAGGAAAATCATCACCGTGCCGTGCAGGGTGAGCACCTCGTTGTAGGTGTCACGCGGCATGAAATCCGATAGCGGCGTGGCCAGCTCGGTGCGGATGGCGCCGGCCAAGGCTCCGCCGATCAGATAAAAAATGAAGCCGCAGACCAGGTATTGCAACCCGATCACCTTGTGATCGAGGCTGAAGCTGAAGTAGCGCAACCAGCCCTGGGGTTGCAGGTTGCCGTTGAAGTCGCTCGGATTGGCGAGGGTCATGGCGTCTCAGGTGGTGGTGCTGGCGGGGCTGTTCTGCTGCAGCCAGGTGGCGTAGGCCTCAGGTTCATGCACCACAACGGTGGAACGCATGCCGCCGTGGTACGGGCCGCACAGTTCGGCGCAGACGATCGGGTAGCTGCCGGCCTTGGTGGCGGTGAAGGAGAGCACGGTGGGCTGGCCGGGGATGACGTCCTGCTTAAGGCGGAACTGGGGCACCCAGAAGGCGTGGATCACGTCGCGGGCCTCCATGTGCAGCTCCACGGGCTGGCCGGTCGGCACATGCAGCTCGCCACTGGTGATGTTGGCGTCGGGGTAGTGGAAGATGAAAGCAAATTGCATCGCCGTCACCTCCACCGGCAGCACGGCGCCGGTGGGTGCGGCATCCATGCCGGCTCCGCCGATGCCGCCCCATACCCGGGCCTGGCTCACCTCACCTGAGGCCATGCCGGAGTGGTCCATCGCCGAATGGTCCATCGCCGTGTGAGCCATGGCGGAGTGGTCGTTGAGGGCCACCATGCCGCCCATGCGCTCGTAGATGTCGTAGCTGTATATCCCGACGAACAACACCACGATCGCGGGGATGGCTGTCCAGACGATTTCCAGCGGCAAATTCCCCTCAATGGCGAGGCCGTCGCTGAGGTCGCCGCTGCGGCGGCGGAACCGAAACAAGCTGTAAACCAGCAGGATCACGATGCCGAGAAACAGCACCATGCCAATACTGAACAAAACCTTAAAGAGGGCGTCATAGGTGGGAGCGTTGCTGCTGGCGTCCAGCGGCAGCATGTTGACGTTGTAACCCACCCAAAGTCCTGTCAGCACAAGCGCTGTGGTGGCCGTGATAACAGTGAGGACGGTACGAATCGGCACGGTGCACATTGCCCCTGAAGCCAGCCTATGGGCGCCTGCCTTCGGCTGCGGGGACAATGTTGATTTGGTTGGCAAAACAACGCGATCGCAGTGGGTCTCGGGGGCAACGTTTCAGTCTTGGGATGTGCGGGAACCCTGATCCCTGCTTTTGGTCGAGCTGGCTAACTTGACCCCACTCGCGGGAATGGTTTGGCCATGGCGGCGGATCTCCAATCCCATCCAGGCCCAGCTTCCGACCTGGTGCTGCGTCACCGCCTCGGTCTGCTGGCGTCCCACCTGGTGGTGGCCCTGGTGGCCCTGGTGGGCATCGGCGGCGCCACTCGGGTGATGGAGGCTGGTCTGGCCTGCCCGGATTGGCCGCTCTGTTATGGGCGCCTGCTGCCGGGGCGCCAGATGAACCTCCAGGTGTTTCTGGAGTGGTTTCATCGGCTCGATGCCTTCGTGGTGGGCGTGGCCCTGCTGGTGCTGACCGGCGCCAGCGTTCTCTGGCGCCGCCGCTTGCCGGTGTGGCTTCCCTGGGTGGCCGGGGCAGCTCTGCTGCTGGTGGCTGTGCAGGGTGGGTTGGGGGCCCTCACCGTCACCCAACTGCTGGCGGCTCCTCTGGTGACGGCCCATCTCACCACTGCCCTGCTGTTGGTGGCCCTCACCAGTGCCCTCTACCAGCGCCTTGCCATGGCTGGTCGTGGCCTCGGGGTGCCGCCGCTCTGGTGGGCTCTGCTGGCGTCGACGGCCCTGGTGCTGGTGCTGGCCCAGTGCCTGCTGGGCGGTTCCATGGCCAGCCAATGGGCCGCCGACCAATGCCTGAGTTCAGGAGAGGGTTGCCGTTGGTTGTTGGCCCACCGCCAGTTGGCGATGCCCGCGGCCCTGGCCGTGCTGGCCCTGGCGGCATCAACCCCCCTGCTGCCGGCCGGGCTCGGGCAGTTGCCAGCGCTGGCTCTCGGCTCCGCAGCGCTGGTTGTGGCCCAGGTTGCCCTCGGGGTCTGGACCCTGCGGCTCCAGCTTGCGGTGCCCCTGGTGACGATTGCTCACCAGCTCACTGCGGCCCTGCTCGTGGGCTTGCTGGCTGCCGTGGTCGCCCGCTGTTTGGGGCGTCGCCCGGCCGCATCCCTACTGACGTCTGAAGTCTCTTCCGAGGTGGTTCATGGTTAGTGCAGCAGTGCCTGCAACGGCCGTGGCCCCCACGGCGATCCGCCCTTCGGTGAAGCTGCCCGCCTGGCTGGAGGTGGCCAAGCCCCGTTTGATTCCCCTGCTGCTGGCCACCACCCTGGGTGGCATGGCCCTCAGTGCCGGCGGCTCTCCCAGCGGCGCCACCATCGCCTGCACCCTGGTGGGCGGCAGCCTGGCTTCGGCGGCCGCCGGGGTGCTGAATTGCCTGTGGGAGCAGGAGCTCGACGGCCGCATGCAGCGCACCAGTCGCCGCGCTCTGCCCTCAGGGCGCTTGGCCCAGCGCCAGGCCTTCGCCCTGGCCATCGCCCTCACGGCCCTGTCGGTGGCGGTGTTGGTGATCGGTGTGAACCCGCTGGCCGCCAGCTTGTCGCTGCTGGGCTTGTGCAGCTACGTGCTGCTCTACACCGCCCTGCTCAAGCCCCGCACCACCCAGAACATCGTCATCGGTGGGGTGGCCGGAGCGATCCCGCCCCTGGTGGGGGCGGCGGCTGCCACTGGTGGCCTGGGTTGGTCGTCCTGGTGGCTGTTCTCGTTGGTGATGCTGTGGACACCAGCCCACTTCTGGGCCCTAGCCCTTCTGCTCAAGGACGATTACCGATCGGTGGGCATCCCGATGCTGCCGGTGGTGAAGGGCGTGGTGGTGACCACCCGGGCGATCAGGCATTACGCCTGGGCCACGGTGGCCTTCAGCCTGCTCGGGGTGCTGGCCCTGCCCAGCGGCGGCCTGCTCTACGGCTTGATGGTGCTGCCCTTCAACGGTCGCCTGCTCCAGCTCAGCGGTCGGTTGCGCGCCCAACCCGACGATCCGCAGCGGGCCCGCGCCCTGTTTCGCTGGTCGATCTTCTATCTCTTCGGCATCTGCCTGCTGCTGCTGCTGGCCCGGTTGCCCCAGGCGGCTTTGATGGGCCCTGATCTGTTCAGCGTCTCGCTGAATGCACTGCCTACATTGGTCGGTTGATTGGGCGGTCTGAGTCGGTGATCGAACTGCAGCAGCTCCGGAAGTGCTACGGGGGTGGCAAGGCCAGAGGTGGCGCCAAAGCGGGTGGTGGCGTGCAGGCCCTCGATGGGCTGACGCTGCAGGTGCCGGCCGGCAGCCTTTACGGCCTGCTGGGGCCGAATGGCGCCGGCAAGACCACCGCCCTGCGCATCCTCTGCACCCTGCTGGCCCCCGACAGCGGCAGCGTGCGGGTGGGCGGCGTTGATGCCCTGGCCGAGCCGCGGGCGGTGCGGCGCCTGCTGGGCTACGTGGCCCAGGAGGTGGCGATCGACAAGATCCTCACCGGCCGCGAACTGCTGCAGCTGCAGGGTGATCTGTATCACCTGCAGGCCTCGGCGCGGAACCAGCGGATCGGCGAGTTGATCGAGCTGCTGGGCATGGCCGAGTGGATCGATCGGCGCTGCGGCGGCTATTCAGGCGGCATGCGGCGCCGGCTGGATCTGGCGGCGGGTCTGCTGCATCGCCCCCAGGTGCTGGTGCTCGATGAGCCCACCGTGGGCCTCGACATCGAGAGCCGGGCGGCCATCTGGGGTGTGCTGCGCCAGCTGAGGGATGGCGGCACCACGGTGCTGCTCAGCAGCCATTACCTCGAGGAGGTGGATGCCCTGGCCGACCACCTGGCCATCATCGAAGCCGGCAAGGTGATCGCCGAAGGGGCGCCCTCGGCGCTGAAGGCGGCCCTGGGTGGCGACCGGGTGACCCTGCGGGTGCGGGAATTCAGCGACGCCGACGAGGCCGAGCGGGTGCGCCGCCTGTTGCACACCTGTGCCGGCGTGCGCCAGGTGGTGGTGAACCAGGCCCAGGGCTTTTCCCTCAACCTGGTGATCGAGCACGACGGCGTGATCGAGCAGCTGCGCCGTCAGCTGGCTGAGGCCGACCTACCGGTGTTTGCCCTGGCCCAGAGCCGCCCCAGCCTCGATGATGTCTACCTTCAGGCCACGGGCCGCACCCTGATGGATGCGGAGCTGGCCGTAGCCGGCAGTCGCGACCCCAAGGCCGAACGCAAAGCGAGCATGTGATGACCACCACCCTTCCCGTTCCCGTCCCGGTCCGCGATCCCGCCCCTGGGCCCCAGCCTGAGGCCTCTGCGTCTGCTGAGATCAGCCAGGAAACCCTGGCGCTCACCCGGCGCCTGTTTGTGCAGCTGCAACGGCGTCCCTCCACCTTGGTGGCGGGCGTGCTGCAACCGCTGATCTGGCTGGTGCTGTTCGGGGCTTTGTTCGCCAAGGCCCCGGCGGGCCTGCTGCCTGGCGGCGTCAGCTACGGACGCTTTCTGGGGGCCGGCGTGATCGTGTTCACCGCCTTCAGTGCGGCCCTCAATGCCGGTCTGCCGGTGATGTTTGATCGGGAATTCGGCTTCCTCAACCGCCTGCTGGTGGCGCCCCTGCGCTCGCGCAGCTCGATTGTGTTGGCGTCGGTGCTTTACATCACCTCCTTGAGCCTGGTGCAGAGCCTGGCGATCATGGGCACCGCTGCCCTGCTGGGCTACGGCTGGCCGGGGGGCGCCGGATTGTTGCTGGTGCTGGTGACGCTGCTGCTGCTGGTGTTTGCCGTCACGGCCCTGAGCCTGGGCCTGGCCTTCGCCTTGCCGGGGCACATCGAGCTGATCGCGGTGATCTTCGTGGCCAACCTGCCCTTGCTGTTTGCCAGCACCGCTTTGGCGCCGCTGTCGTTCATGCCGGCCTGGCTGGGCTGGCTAGCGGCCCTAAATCCCCTTACCTTCGCGATTGAACCGATCCGTGCCGCCTACGCCGGACAGGTCTCCCTCACCGCCGTGGTGCTGGAGGCCCCCTACGGCCAGCTCAGCAGCGCCACCTGCCTGGGGGTGCTCGCCGTGTTGGCCGCAGGGTTGTTCCTGCTGATTCGGCCCCTGCTGGATCGCAAGCTCACCTAGCCACCCCTCCCGTGACCCTGCCCCCCAGCTTTCCCCCGCCAGCCCGCCCCGACCTGGCGGATCGTCTGCTGGCGGCGGTGGCCGAACGGGACCAGCCGATGGCCGAGCGACTGGTGCAGCAGTGGGTGCACCGCCGCGGCCTCCCTGCCCTGGAGGCCTTGATGGCGGGGCCTCTGCTGGCCAGCCAGGGGGCTGAGGCCGCCCAGTGGTTGCAGGAGCGGGCCGGAGCAGGTTCTGTCGAAGCAGGCTTTCTCGAAGCAGGCTCTCTTGGGTTGGTGGATCCGGACCGGCAGGCCGAGGCTGAATGGACTGCAAAGTCTGTTGATCAAGTTGTTGAACAAGTTGTTCAACACTCTTTTGAACAGGTTGTTGATCAGGTTGTTGAGCAGGCGGGTGCCACCGTTGTTGCACAGCTTGTTGAACAACGCGATGCAGACGAAGTTGAACCCCTCCCTGCGGCGGTCCTCTCGCGTTCCTGGCCCCAGCTCGCCGTGGTGCCGGACGGGGAGCCGGCCCCCACACCCTGTGCCCTGGCGCCCCTGCGGGCCTGGCTTCCCGATGCCGACTCCCTTCCCTTCGCCAGCTGAGTGAAAGCTTCTGGATTGATCGTGTCGGTGCAGGCCCCCGAGGGCTCACCCCTGCGCGATCCCGATGTGATTGCGGCGATGGCGGAGGCCAGCCTTCGCAATGGTGCGAGTGGCGTACGGCTGGAGAGTCCTGAGCACATCGGTGCTGTGCGGCGCCGTTGCCCCGATGCCTTGATCGTGGGGCTGTGGAAGCGCACCTACCCCGACAGCTCCGTGTACATCACCCCGGGCTGGGAGGAGATCCGCGCTGTGTGGGGGGCGGGCGCCGACGCGGTGGCGATCGATGCCACGGAACGCCACCGGCCGGGGGGTGAAAATCTCGAGCAGTTGATCAGCCGTGCCCGGCGGGAGTTGGGTGCCCTGCTGATGGCCGATGTCGACTCTCTGGCCAACGGCTTGCGGGCCGCCGCTCTCGGCTGTGACTGGGTGGGCACCACCCTGTATGGCTACACCGAGGCCACGGCTGAATGCCAGCCGCCGGCCTGGGCGCTCTTGCCCCAGCTGAAGCAGCAGCTGCCCCCGGCCGTGAGCCTGATCTGCGAGGGCGGCATTGCCAGCCCCCAGCAGGCCCGTCAGGCTCTCGACACCGGCGCGGATGCGGTGGTGGTGGGCACGGCCATCACCGGTGTGGACCTGCAGGTGGCGGCCTACGTCAAGGGCTGCTGAGGAGCGGGCCAGGGGCCGGGCTTCACATCATGCCGGGCATGCCCATGCCGCCCATTCCACCCATGCCGCCCATGCCACCCATTCCTCCCATGTCGCCGCCGGGTGCCGCTTCGGGTTCGGGCTTGTCGGCAATCACCACCTCGGTGGTGATCAGCAGCGAGGCGATCGACACCGCATCCTGAAGGGCCAGGCGTACCACCTTGGCGGCATCGAGGATGCCGGCGGCGAGGAGGTCTTCATAGACGCCGGTGAGGGCGTTGTAGCCCTTGCCCAGGCGCAGGATCTCGGCCGCCACCACGGCGCCATCGGCACCGGAGTTGGAGGCGATCTGCCGCACCGGCTCCGCCAGGGCTCGCTGCACGATCTGCACACCGGTGCGCTCATCTCCCTCACAGGAAGCCGCCAGGGCGGTGAGACCTTCGGCCAGCTCCAGCAGGGTGCAACCGCCGCCGGCGATGATTCCCTCCTCTACGGCGGCGCGGGTGGCATTGAGGGCATCCTCAATGCGCAGCTTGCGGTTTTTGAGCTCGGTTTCGGTGGGGGCCCCCACCTTGATCACCGCCACGCCACCGGCCAGTTTGGCGATCCGCTCCTGCAGCTTCTCGCGGTCGTAATCGGAGTCGGTGTTGTCGAGCTCGCGCTTGATCGAGGCCACCCGATCGCCAACGGCGGCTTGGTGCTCACCGTTGGCCACGATCGTGGTGCTGTCCTTGGTGATCGTGATGCGGCGGGCCTGCCCCAGCTCGGCGAGCCCGGTTTTCTCCAGGCTCATCGACTGGTCTTCACTCACCACGGTGCCGCCGGTGAGGATCGCGATATCGGCCAGCATGGCCTTGCGGCGATCGCCAAAGCCAGGCGCCCGCACGGCCGCCACTTGCAGCACACCGCGGTTCTTGTTCACCACCAGGGTGGCCAGGGCTTCGCCGTCCACCTCCTCGGCCAGAATCAGCAGCGGCCGGCCGCTCTTCGACACCGCTTCCAGCACGGGCACCAGGTCGGTGATGGTGCTGATCTTGCGGTCGGTGATCAGGATCAGGGCGTTTTCAAAGACGCACTCCCGGCGCTCCTGATCGGTGACGAAATAGGGGGAGCTGTAGCCCCGATCGAAGGCCATCCCCTCGGTGATTTCCAACTCGGTGGCCAGGGAGGTCGACTCCTCCACCGTGATCACCCCGTCGGCGCTCACCTTGGCCATGGCCTCGGCGATCATCCGGCCGATCTCGTCGTCGTTGCCGGAGCTCACGGCCGCCACCTGACGGATGGCATCGCCACTCACCGCTTGGGAGCGCTCAGCGATCCCCGTGACGATGTGGGCCGTCGCCTGCTCCATGCCGCGGCGCAGGCCCACGGGGCTGGCTCCGGCCGCCACGTTTTTCAGGCCTTCGCGCACCAGGGCCTGGGCCAGCAGGGTGGCGGTGGTGGTGCCATCGCCGGCAGTGTCCTTGGTTTTGCTGGCCACCTGCTGCATCAGCTTGGCGCCGACGTTTTCGAAGGGATCCTCGAGTTCGATCTCCTTGGCGATGGTGACGCCGTCATTGACGATGTCGGGAGCGCCGAACTTCTTCTCCAGCACCACGTTGCGGCCACGGGGACCGATGGTCACCTTCACCGCGTCGGCCAAGGCGTTGACACCCCGCTCCAGGGCGCCACGGGAGGCATCCGAGAAGCTGATCAGCTTGGCCATGACAACGGGACGGATTCAATGGGATTCAGGGTCCCACAGCGACCTGCCGCCAGCGAGGTGGTGCGGGGTGGGGAAAGCCGAATCGCAGCGAGCCCGTGGGCTGCTGAACCGCTCCAGGCTCGATAGGGTCGGGCGATGGAAGATCTGCTCCAAACGGCCCTGGAGAGCGCCGACGAAGCCATTTCGTTGGATCCGGTCACCAGCGCCAACGCCATGGTCTTCGTGCTGGTGGCGGCGTTTGGTGTGGTGATGGCGCTGGTTTACGTACCAGTGCGAGTGTTTCTCACAATCACAGCCCGCAGCCGTCGCCTGCGGCTGCTGCAGCGGATTCGCCGCCTGCGCGAGGAGCTGGGTCAGCCGATTACCAACCCTTGAGAGGCTCCTGCTTGAGGAGCTACCGCATCACCATGCCGCCATCCACCTGCAGCACCTGGCCGGTGATGTAGGCGGCGGCGGGGTCGGCGGCCAGGAAGCGCACGGCGCCGGCCACCTCGGCGGTGCTCCCCATCCGGCCCATGGGAATGGCGGCCAGGATCGGCTCCTTGTCGAGCTCGGCGGTCATGTCGCTCTCGATGAAGCCGGGGGCCACCGCATTGACGGTGACGCCACGGGCGGCGAATTCGGCGGCATTGCTGCGGGTGAGGCCGATCACGCCGGCCTTGGCGGCGCTGTAGTTGGCCTGGCCGGGGTTGCCCATCAGGGCCACCACCGAGGTGATGTTGATGATGCGGCCGGTGCGGGCCTTGAGCATCGCCCGGCTGACGGCGCGGGTGCAGAGGAACACGCCGGTGAGGTTGAGGTCGATGACGCTCTGCCAGTCGGCCGTTTTCATTCGCATCAGCAGACCGTCGCGGGTGATGCCGGCGTTGTTGACCAGCACATCCAGCCGGCCGGCCTTCTCGAGCACGGCCTTGACCATGGCGTCCACCTGCTCCTCGTCGGCGACGTTGGCCCGGTGGCTCCAGGCCTGGCCTCCAGCCGCCGTGATCTCGGTTACCACGGCTTCGGCAGCCTCCGGTGAGCTGGCGTAGTTGACCACCACCTGGGCGCCGGCGGCCGCCAGCTCGAGGGCGATGGCGCGGCCGATGCCCCGGCTGGCGCCGGTCACGAGGGCCACTTGCGCGGCCAGGGGGGCAGAGCTCGTCATCACGGCGCAAGGCATCCAGTGGCGCCGATCGTATGGCCCGGCTACGCCAGCCCCAGGGCCGCCAGCACCTCGGCTGCGGTCAGTTGCTCCAAGGAGCTGCCGGCGCCGACCCCTTGCACGCCGCCACGGTTGGGGAGGCTGGAGGCCTCCCGGCCCAGGGCCACCAGGGGCAGGCCAAGCAACAGGGCGAGTTCGATGGCGACTGGATCACTGGCCAGCACCACATCGGCGCTGGCGATCTGGGCTGCCCGCTGGCGCAGGGGTTTGGCCCCCTCGCCCCCCAGGGCAGCGACGGCCCGCAGGTTGGGCAGCTTGGCCTGGATGGCGGCGGGGAGGGCTTGCCATTGGGAGGCGGGCCAGTCGCCGGCGCGAGCCGAGGGAGCCAGCAGCAGCGCCGGGCCGTCTCCGTCTGGCAGGGCGGCTGCGGCGGCCTCGAGATCGCTGGGAGCCACCGGCAGGCGGAAGGCATCGGCCTTGAGCTCGACGCCGATCGGCCGCAGGAAGGCCTCCAGGGCCTGGTTGGGCCAGCCGCCCGCCCCAGGGCTGACCCGTTCGGTGGCGGAGAAGCCGGCGGTGGCCACCCGGGTGGGGATGTGGCTCATCGACAGCATCAGGTCCATCTGGCGGCTGGGCGCCAGGTTGAGGCACACCTGGAAATCGGGCTCCCGCACGCTGCCCAGCAGGTTGGCCCAGTCGGCCAGGGTGGCCTGGTCGTAGGCGAAGGGAAGGGCGCGGCCGACCGCTGGATGCAGGCTCCAGAGGGGCACAGCGGCGACCGGGCAAACCACCTGCACCTCGGCCTTGAGTTGCTCGGCCACCGCCGCCACGGCGGCAAAGCTCTGCAGCTGCTGGCTGCTGCCGCCCGGAATCAAAAACAGGGCGCGCATCGCAAAGGCACGGTTCGGCGGCCTGATTGTATGGATTGGATTCGGATTGGCCTGATTCGAGGGAGTCGCTTGTGCATTTGCTGATCGCCGCCGCCGGCAGTGGCCGCCGCATGGGGGCCGAGGGCAACAAGTTGCTGTTGCCGGTGGCGGGCCGGCCCGTGCTCGCTTGGACCCTCGAGGCGGCGCTGGCCTGTCCGGCGATTCACTGGATCGGCATCGTCGGCCAGCCCGTGGATGCGCAGGCGATCGCCGCAATCGTGGCGGGCGCGCGCCCCGAACGCCCGGTGGAGTGGATCTTGGGTGGAGACACCCGTCAGGACTCGGTGCGCTGCGGGCTGGCTGCCCTGCCGACCGATGCCGAAGGGGTGCTGATCCACGACGGTGCCCGCTGCCTGGTGGAGCCGGACCTGCTGGCGCGCTGTGCCGCCGCCGTGCACCAGGGCGCCGCCGTGATTGCCGCCACCCCCGTGACCGACACGATCAAGCAGGTGGATGGCGCGGGCACCATCACCGCCACCCCGGATCGCCGCGCCCTCTGGGCCGCCCAGACCCCCCAGGGATTTCCGGTGGCCCAGCTGCGGGATGCCCACGCCACCGCCATCGCTGAGGGCTGGAGCGTCACCGACGATGCGGCCCTGTTTGAACGCTTGGGGCTGCCGGTGCAGGTGCTGGAGGCGCCGCCGTCCAACATCAAGCTCACCACCCCCTTCGATCTCACCGTGGCGGCGGCCGTGCTGACGGCTCGGAGCTGACGGCCAGGTGCTGACGGGCTAGGTCGGGCTCACCCGCAGCCGGCCGCTGCCCGCATCCAGCCGCGCCCAGACCCCAAGGGGCAGGGCTGCATTGCCCGCGACATGGCCCACGGGCAGGTTGCTCACCACGGGAATGCCGAGATCGGCGGTGCGCTCCCGCAGCACCTGCTCCAGGCTGAAGCGATCTGGTTGGGTGGCAGTCGCATGCTGCAGCCCTGGTTCACGGGGCGTTCCAGGCCTGGTTGCTCGCGGCGTTTCCGGCTGTGTTTCACAGGCTGTTTCACAAACCGAAACCGGCGGTTGGGGACTCCTCTCGTCGCTGCACTCGGTGAACTGCCCCAGGCCAATACCGGCCAGCTGCTGCAGGGCGCCGCTGAGGCGCCAGTGGGTCAGCATCCGCTCGATGCGGTAGGGGGCTTCGCCGACGTCTTCGAGCACCAGGATCGCGCCGCGCAGATCGGGCAGGTGGGGGGTGCCGAGCAGGTGGGTGGCCACGGTGAGATTGGCGGCCAGCAGTGGGCCTTCGGCTTGGCCGCCCCACCAGCCCTCGCCGTGGAGATCGGCCAGGGGCTCGCCGAACAGCAGGGCCCGCAGCCGCTCCTGGCTCCAGGCCGGCTCGGCGGCCAGGGTGGTCAGCAGGGGCCCGTGGATGGCCCCGCCCTGCCCCTGGGCCAGCTGGGCCCAGAGCAGCGAGGTGACGTCGGAGAAGCCCAGCAGCCAGCGCGGCTGCAGCTCCAGGGGCTGCTCCAGCAGCCGGGCCGCCCCCCAGCCGCCGCGCACGCAGGCCAGCAGCTCCGCCCCCCGCCGGGCCGCTGCCTCCAGGTCGCCGCGTCGTTCCGGGTCGCGGCCGGCCAGGTAGCCCCACTGGCGCCCGTGCAGCGGATCCCGCTCCACCTGCAGCCCCCAGCTCTCGAGCACGGCGATGCCGGCCTGCAGCCGCGCCTGGGCGGCATCGCCCAGCAGGGCCGAGCTGGCGGCCACCAGCTGCACCCGATCCCCAGGCTGGAGGGGTTCGGGCCAGCGGAGGGCGAGGCTCATAGCCCGGCTCCCGGCAGTTGCCCCAGCACCAGGGCCAGCAGCAGCAGCCCACCGAGCTGCACCTGGCGGCTGAAGTGACGGCCATAGGCCGAGCGGGGCAGCTCGGGGCGACGCAGCAGGGTGGCTTCGCGCTGCATGCCGAAGGCCGCCAGCAGCCCAAGGGGCCAGGTGATCCAGCTGGCCCCTTGCAGCCCAGCGGCCAGCCCCAGGGCGCCAGCGGCCAGGCCATAGCTCACCGCTACCGCCAGGGGAGCCTGCTGCCCGAGGCTGAGGGCGCTGCTGCGCACGCCGATGGCCCGGTCGTCGTCGCGGTCGGCCATGGCGTACACGGTGTCGAAGCCGAAGGTCCACAGCAGGGTGGCCAGCCACACCAGGGCCAGGGGCCAACCGCCGGCCAGGGAGCCGGTGGCGGCAGCCCAGGGGATCAGCACCGCAAAGCCCCAGCACAGCGCCAGCACCAGCTGGGGGTAGCCAAACCAGCGCTTGGCGGAGGGGTAGAGCAGCACCGGCGGTAGGGCCGCCAGCGCCAGCAGCAGGGAGAGGCTGCGACCGCTGGCCGGCAGGCCCAGCATCAGCACCAGCAGCACCGCCAGGGCTACCAGCAGCGCCAGCGCCAACAGCACCACGGCCTCCCGCACCGTCACGCGCCCATCGGCCAGGGGGCGGTGGCGGGTGCGCTCTACCAGGGGGTCGATGCGGCGGTCCCAGAGGTCGTTGGCGATGCAGCCGGCGGCGCTCACTGCCAGCCCCCCCAGCACGATCAGCCCGACCAGCAGCGGCGTCGGTGGGGCGTTGGGGGTGAGCCACAGGCTCCAGCCCGCAGGGATCAACAAAATCAAGCGCCCACTCGGCTTGTGCCAGCGCACCAGCTCCAGCCAGGCCCCCAGCCTGGTGCCGCTTGCGGAGTTGGCCATGCCCCATTTCCGTTGCGAGGCACCCTAGTTGTGCCGGTGGAGGGGCCCACGGGTGGCAAAGTGACGCCCCAGTGGCTGCTGCCGAACCCCATGGTTCAGGCCTCCAACCTCGAGCAGACCGGCCGGCGCCGGGTGGCCGCCATCGACATCGGTACCAATTCGATTCACCTGCTGGTGGCGGAGGTGGATCCGGAGCTGCGCAGCTTCTCGGTGGTGCTGGCCGAGAAGGCCACCACCCGCTTGGGCGAGCGCGATCCCCACACCGGCGACCTCAGCGCCGAGGCGATCGAGCGGGCCTTCCGCACCTTGCGCCACGATCGCGACCTCGCCCTGAGCCATGGCGTTGAGCAGATCGTTACCGCGGCCACCAGCGCCGTTCGGGAGGCCCCCAACGGCCGCGATTTCCTGTTGGCCCTGCAGGAGCAACTCGAGCTGGAGGTGGATCTGGTCAGTGGACCAGAGGAGGCCCGGCTGATCTACCTGGGGGTGCTCTCGGGCATGGCCTTCGGCAACCAGCCCCATCTGATCATCGACATCGGCGGCGGCTCCACCGAACTGGTGTTGGCCGATGGCCGCGATGCCCGCAGCTTCAGCAGCACCCGGATTGGGGCGGTGCGGCTGCAGCGGGAGTTTTGCCAACAAGACCCCATAGCAGCAGACCGTCGCTCCTTTCTGCAGGCCTACATCCAGGGGGCCCTCGACCCGGCCGTGGCGGAGGTGAAGGCCGCCCTGAAGCGCGGTGAGCAGCCGTTGATGGTGGGCACCAGCGGTACGGCCATGGCCCTGGCGGCCCTGGCGGCGGCGGCGGATCCCAAGCCGCCGCTGAAGCTGCAGGGCTACCGGCTCAGCCGTGAGCGCATCGACCAGCTCACCGCCCGGCTGCTGGCGATGACACCGGAGCAGCGCCGCGCTTTGCCTGCCATCAACGACCGGCGCGCCGAAATCATCGTGCCCGGCGCTCTGATCCTGCAGACGGCGATGGCCATGCTCCAGGTGCGGGAGCTGGTGGTGTGTGATCGGGCCTTGCGCGAAGGCCTGATCGTCGACTGGATGCTGCGCAATGGGCTGCTGGGGGATCGCTTTGCTTTCCAGAGCACGATCCGCGAGCGCACGGTGCTGCATCTGGCCCAGCGCTTCGGCGTGGACCGGGCTCGGACCGATCGGGTGGCGGCCCATGCCCTCAGCCTCTACGACCAGTCCCGCGGCCTGTTGCACCACGACGACGGCCCGGGTCGGGAGTTGCTCTGGGCTGCTGCCCAGCTGCACACCTGTGGCAAGAGCATCAACATCTCTGCCTATCACAAGCACAGCTGGTATCTGATCCGCCACGGCGAGCTGCTGGGCTACTCCGAGGCGGAGCACCTGACGGTGGCGGCCATCGGCCGTTACCACCGCCGCAGCCTGCCGAAGAAGCGCCATGAGTCGTGGCAGCTGATCGAAGACCGCGACCAGCGCCGCAGGGTGACCTCGATGGCGTTGCTGCTACGCCTGGCCGTAGCCCTCGATCGTCGCCCCGCTGCGGTGATCGGAGCGCTGCAGGTGCAGTCCCTCGCTGGCGCCGTGAGCATTGCCCTGGAGCCACTGGCAGCCGGGCCGGGCGAGCAGCCGGTGGATCTGAGCCTGGAGCGCTGGAGCCTGCGCTCCTGCGCCGACGTGGTGCAGGAGGCCTGTGGGCTGGCCCTCAGGGTTCCGGAGCCTTGAACTGCTGCCAGCGCACCTGATCGATCCGGCCCAGAGGCTTGGCCGGCCCATTGCCCAGCTGGGCTTGCACCAGATCGGGCCGTCCGGCCAGCACCTGTAGCCCGCCGCTGAGAGGGAAGCTCTGCTCACCCTTGAAGGTGCCCCGGAACAGGCTCGCGCCGCCCTGCTGCTTGACCTCCAGCCAGCTGGGCTGGCTGCTGCTCAGCAACAGCTCGGGGCTGCTCAAGGGTTGGGGAGTGCTGGCTTTGGGAGTGGGGACCGCTGTCGTTGCCGGCGGTGTGGCGGGGGCCAGGGTGGTCGGTTGGGCTGGACGGGCCGCCTGAAGGCGCTGCCACTGCTGCCAGCCTGCCGTGCCACCGATGCCCAGGGCCGCCACAATTCCCGACGCCAGGGCCAGGCGACCGATGGCCTGGATGGGCCACGGCCGACCGGTCCCAGGGGCCTCTGCCCGCGGGGCGAGTTCGGCCACCTTCACCGGCCTGGGTTGGAACCCGCCGCTCTCCCGCAGGGTCTGCAAGGGGGCATCAACGTTGATCGCCAGGGTATTGGCCACCCGGCGGGCCTGGGCGATCACGAACACAGGCTCGGGGAGCCGGTCGGCATCGCCATCTTCCAGGGCTTGCAGCTGTTCTTGGCCCATGTTGAGCCGTTGGGCCAGTTCGGCGATCGCAAGCCCCTGCCCCTCACGGCCTTGGCGCAGCGCTTGGCCGAGGCCCTGCAGGGCAGCGATGGGCTCGTGGTGAGTGGAGTCCGACACCGAATCGTCCAAACCAAACACAGAGCTAAACCAGTTTGCTGAGTTGAGCCGAGCGTGCAAGCGGCTGATTCGAGCGCGCCAGAGGCTTGGAGCAGTCTTGTCAGAGGCTTGTCGGAGGCTTCTCAGAGGCTTCTCAGAGGCTTCTCAGAGGCCTTGGCCTCAAATCAGCAAGTCAAATGGGCGATACTGGATTCGAACCAGTGACCCCTTCCGTGTGAAGGAAGTGCGCTACCGCTGTGCTAATCGCCCGCACCACGAGAGCTTAAAACACCACCGGCACCCCATCGGCGAGCATGGGTTCAGAACCAGCCGTCTCGCGTGAGCGCCACCCCCTTCTCTTCCCCAGCCAGTGCCGCACAGCCAGACCCTGCTGCACAGCCGGCCGCTTCTGCACAGGGGGAGGCAGACGTCGATGTGTTGATCGTGGGCGGTGGCGTGTGTGGCACGGCTCTGCTGTTTGAGCTGGCCCGCTACACCGATGTGGAGCGGATCCTGTTGGTGGAGCGTTACGACCAGCTGGCCCGGGTGAATTCCAAGGCCACCAACAACAGCCAGACGATCCACTGCGGCGACATCGAGACCAACTACACCCTCGAGAAGGCGGTGAAGGTCAAGCGCACCGCCGAGATGATCGTGCACTACGCCGAGCTGCTCGATGAGGCCACCCGCGAGCGCTGCGTGTTCCGCACCCCGAAGATGGTGCTGGGGGTGGGCGAGCAGGAGTGCGCCTTCCTGCGGCAGCGGTTTGAACGCTTTTCGCCCCACTTCCCGGCGATGGAACTGCTGGACAAGGAGCAGATCGCCGCGTGGGAGCCCCAGGTTGGCTTGGTGAATGGCGCCTTGCGGCCGGAAGAGCTGGTGGCGATCGGCATCCGCCGCACCTACACCGCCGTTGATTACGAGGAGCTCTCGGCTTCGTTTGTGGCCCAGGCCAACAAGGGCGTGGCCGGCACCGAGCGCCAGCTCACGGTGCAGCTCGGCACCAGCGTGGGCACGATCACCCCTGAGGCAGGCGGCTATCGGGTGGAGCTGGCCCCCACCCCAGGCTGCAGTGCTGGCCTGGCCGCCGATGGCACGTCGCTGACGCCCCGCTCGGTGCGGGCCCGGCACGTGGTGGTGAATGCCGGCGCCCATAGCCTGCTGATGGCCCAGCGGATGGGCTACGGCCTGGAGTATTCCTGCCTGCCGGTGGCGGGCAGCTTCTACTTCACGCCCGACCTGCTCCAGGGCAAGGTGTACACGGTGCAGAACGACAAGCTGCCCTTCGCCGCCATCCACGGCGACCCGGACGTGCGCGCCCCCGGCAAGACCCGCTTCGGACCCACGGCCCTGCTGCTGCCGCTGCTGGAGCGCTACAAGCCGGCGTCGTTCTGGGAGTTTCTGCAGGTGCTGCGGCTCGACTGGGCCGTGCTGGCCGTGTTCTGGCAGCTCTTCCGCATCGCCGACATCCGCAACTACATCGTTAAAAATTTGCTGTTTGAGGTGCCCTGGCTGCGGCGGCGGCTGTTTCTGGCCGATGCCCGCAAGATCGTGCCCGGCATGCAGCTCAGTGATCTCACCTTCGCCGAGGGCTATGGCGGCGTGCGTCCGCAGCTGATCGACAAGCTCAACCGCAAGCTGATGCTGGGTGAGGCCAGCATCCCTGCTAGGCCGGGCCTGGTGTTCAACGTCACCCCCTCACCGGGCGGCACCTGCTGCCTCGGCAATGCGGCCCGCGATGTGGAGGCGATCGCCGCGCGGCTGGGCTGCGCCTTTGATCGCGACCGCCTAGCCCAGGAGCTCTACGGCGAGACGGTCTCAGATGCCGCCGCGGAACAGGTGGTTGTGGCTGGCTGAGTAGAGCTTGGAGCGGGCTTCCGCCGGCGCCGCCAGGGCCGGACTCACCACATACAGGGTGGTGCGGATCAGCTGCCGCTCCTGGCTCACCTGGGCCATCTCGGCTAGGGGCACCACTTGGATCCACTCGTCGGGCCAACTCACCCGGTAGGCGATCGCCACGGGCGTGTCGGCGGGGTAGTGGCGCAGCAGCTCGGTCTGCACCTCCTCCACGTGGCGGGCGCTCAGGTAGAGGCACAGGGACGCCCGCAGGGCAGCGAGCCGCCCCAGGCTCTCGCGCTCCGGTACACCGGTGCGGCCGCCGGCGCGGCCGAGCACGATCGTCTGCACCAGGCCGGGAATGGTGAGTTCGCTTTGCAGCGCTGAGGCGGTCGCCTGGTAAGCACTGAGGCCGGGCACCACCTCCACGCCGATGCCGGCATCGGCCAGGCGGCAGATCTGCTCGGCGATGGCGCCGTAGAGGCAGGGGTCGCCGTCGTGGAGTCGCACGACGGTTTTGCCGGCGCGGGCCCGATCCAGCACCACCTCCAGCACCTGCTCCAGGGTGAGGGTGCTGGTGCGCACCTGCTCACAGCCTTTGGGTGCCAGGGCCGCGACCTGGGGATTGACGAGGGAGTCGGTCCACACCAGCACCTCGGCCTGCTCCAGCACCTTGGCGGCGCGCAGGGTGAGCAGGTCGGGGGCGCCGGGGCCGGCCCCAACGATCCACACGGGTTTCGAGCTCAGCTCAGCTGCATCGGTTGGGGTCAAGCAGACACTCCACTGGGGTCGGGAAGGGGACGGCGGCGGCGGTAGAGCCACCAGAGGCCCACGCCACCCAGGGCGATCAGCAGCAGGCTCACCAGCTGGGCCATGCGCAGACCACCCTCACAGAAGGGGGGATTGGAGAGGAGGCAGAGCGGATCGAGCCGCAGGCCCTCAATCCACACCCTGCCGCTGCTGTAGGCCATCAAATACACGCAGCTGAGCGCTCCGGGCAGCAGCTGGATGCGGCCGCGGCTGGCGGCGCGGAACAGCCACAGCAACAGGATGCAAACCCCCAGATTCCAGATGGATTCGTAGAGGAAGGTGGGGTGAAAGTAGAGCTGCTCGAGAAATTCGGCCGGGCGGCTGTCGGCCGGAATCTTCAGTTTCCAGGGCAGATCGGTGGGCAGCCCAAAGGCCTCGGAATTGAAGAAGTTGCCCCAGCGGCCGATCGCCTGGCCCAGGGCTACCGCCGGCACCAGCACATCGAGCAGCGACCAGAAGGGCTGCTTGCGCCAGCGGCAGTAGAGCACCGTTACGAGTGCGCCCCCCAGCAGGGCACCATGGATGGCGATGCCGCCGCGCCAGATGGCGAAGGCATCCAGCCAGTTGCCCGAGTATTGGCGCCACTCCAGGGCGACGTAATAGAGACGGGCGCCGATCACCGCACCCAGCACCAGCACGGGCAGCAGGTCGGCGATCAGAGCGGGTTCGATGCCCCGAGCCCGCCCCAGACGGGTGGCCAGGCTGAGGCCCAGCAGCACGGCCACGGCAATCAGCAGGCCGTACCAGCGCAAGGCAAAGGGGCCCAGCTGGAAAACCAGGGGCCCCGGTGAGGTGAAGGTGGCCAGCACGCTGCTCAGATGAGGCCTTCTGCCGCCTGAACTTTCTCCACCTGACGCTTCTTGAGCACCAGCATGATCTGGGCCAGGGCGATGGCGGCGAAGAAGGCCAGCAGGCCGTAGATCCGAACGGGGTTCTGCAGCACGATCTCGGCGTCGATCTGGCCAAAGCCACCGACGTTGGGATCGTTGGTGAGAGCCGCACCTGCCAGCACGGCATCACCCACGGCTGCGGTGAGTGTGGGACCGGCGGGCACGGTTTCCGTGGTCTTGCTGCCGTCTTCAGCGGTGATTTCCACCACGGTGGCGCCATTGTCGCCAGGGGTGATCGCGGAGATGGTGCCGGCGACGGGTGCGTTGAACACACCGTTGTTGCTCTTCTCACCGGTGGGATAAACCTGGCCGCGACCGCGGTTGCCACCCACGTGGATCTGGGTCTTGCCGAACTGGATGCTGCTGTCGGTGGCGGGGTCAGGCGACAGGATCGGGAAGACGATCTCCTGATGCTGATCACCGGGGAGAGGACCGACCAGCAGGATGTTGGGCTGGTCGTCGGAGTACTGGGTGTAATAGATCCCAGCGGTCTCTTCCTTCAGCTCATCGCTGAGGCGATCCTGGGGAGCCAGGGTGTAGCCGTCGGGAAGCATCACCACCGCACCCACGTTGAGGCCGGTGGGGCTGCCGTCGCCGGACACCTGCTGCACGCTGGTGTCGTAAGGGATTTCGACCACCGCCTTGAACACCGTGTCGGGGAAGACGGCCTGGGGCACTTCCACCCGGGTGGCTTTCTTGGCCAGGTGGCAGTTGGCACAGACGATCTTGCCGGTGGCTTCCCGGGGGCTGGAGTAGTTCTGCTGGGCCCAGAACGGGTAGGCCCAGCTGGGGCTGGCACCGCTGAGCAGCACGGCCAGGCTCAGGGTGGTGCCGATCAGGGTGCCGAGCAGGAGGGAAAGGGAACGACGCATCACGGGATCAGGCGACAGACAGGAAGGGAAAACGCGGGGATCGGGCGGGGGATCAGGCCCACCAGGGCTTGTCGCCGTTGCGGAAGTCGGTTTCGGTCCACTGGCTCAGGAACACGGTGTCGTTCTCCACCGACACGTGGGCCAGGGCCAGGGAGAGCGGAGCGGGACCGCGCACCACCTTGCCGGTGGCGTCGTACTGGGAGCCGTGGCAGGGGCACATGAACTTGTTGGCGCCGCTGTTCCAGGGCACCACGCAACCCAGGTGGGTGCAGATGGCGTTGATGCCGTAGCTGCCGATGGCGTCGCTGCCTTCAACGATCAGATAGGTGGGGTCACCCTTGAGCCCTTGCACCAGGCTGCGATCACCGTCCTTGTGGGTGCTGAGCCAGCCGCTGGCGGTGACGGTGTTGCCCAGTTCGTCCTTGGCGGTGGTGCCGCCGCCGCCGCCGGCTGCCTTGGGGGGAATGAAATAGCGGGCTACCGGGTAGAGGGCGCCCAGGGCCACGCCAGTCACTGACCCGAAGGTCAGCAGGTTCATGAATTGCCGACGACCCATTCCGGGCACATCACCAGTTGAAGCGCTCGCTGGCATCTGGGTCATGAAGACGCGCCGGGACAATGTGGCGCCCATTATGAACCTTGCCTGCGCAGCCTCGGGGCCCGCTCGCCAGCGCGCGCTTGGGCCTGCAACATGCTGTTGTGCAATCCGCCCTGTGCGCCCCGGCGTGTCCCTGCCCTCCAGCGCCCTGCCTGCCTCCGCCGATGACGGCGCACCCCTGTTGGCCCAGGAGCTCTGGGACCTGCTGCAGGAGCGCTGGCAGGCCTCCTACGACCTGCAGCTCGTGCAGCGCCGCGGCCGGATGTATCTGCAGGTGATGTGGGCTTACCTGGAGCAGCAATCCTTTCCCCTGAGTGAGGAGGGCTACGGCCAGAAGCTGGAGGAGCTGGTGGGGCTGCTCAACGGGCTCGGGGTGGCGGCCCAGGTGCGCAGCTGGCTCCGCACCACCAGCGACAAGCCGCGGCTGGGCAAGGCCATGGGGCTGGCGCTGGAGATTCCCGCCGGCCGGGCCAGTGAGTTTCTGCTCTAGGCGGGACGCAATCGCTCGGTGAAGGCCACCAGCGCCACGCCTACCAGGTAGAGGGCCGTGATGGCCCCGGAGAGCAGCAGCATCGTCACCGGGTCGGTGGAGGGGGTGAGCACGGCGCCGGCCAGGGCGCTGGCCAGCACCACCCAGCGCCAGCCGGCCAGCATCGGTTGGGCTTTCACCAGCCCCAGGGCGCCGAGCAGCAGCTGCAGCACCGGCAGCTGGAAGGCCAGGGCGGTGGCCACCATCAGCAGCAGCACGAAGTCGAGGTAGCGCTCGATCGACCAGCTCGGCTCCACCACATCGGCGCCGTAGCTGACCAGAAAACGCAGCGCCGCCGGCACCAGAGCCCACCAGGCAAAGGCCAGGCCCGCAGCAAACAGCACCGCTGAGCCGGCGACCGCAGGCGCCACCAGGCGCCGCTCGCGGCGGGTGAGGCCCGGCAGCACGAAGCAGAGCCCTTCGTAGAGCACATAGGGCAGGGCGAGGGTGAGGCCGGCGTAGCCCGCCACCTTCAGCGACACAAACAAAAATTCCCCTGGGGCCAGCTGCAGGAAGCGAATGCCCTCGGCCGGCATCTCCAGCAGCCGCACCAGCGGCTTCACGGCCGCCAGGCAGGCCGCCGCCGCCACCACCACCGCCAGCAGGCTGCGCAACACCCGCCGGCGCAGCTCCTCGAGGTGGTCCACCAGGCTCATCTCGACTTCGTCAGGGAAGTCGTTGTCGGGTCTGTCTCCAGCCCCGGAGGGGGTAGGCACCCGGATCGGCGGCGGCGGTGCGAGGGGTGGCTCGGTGGTGGTGGAGTCGGGTTCGGCGCTCATGGTCGCTGCTCTGGCAAAAGGCTAAGAGCGCGTTGCGGCTCGCCCCAGAGCACGGTGCCGCCGCGATGTCGCACCGTACCGGGAGCGGCGCCTGGAATGCGTTGCAGCTCTTCGGTGGGCACCATCACCACCGGCACGCGTCGGTTGCCTCGGCCGCGGCTGAAGTGGGCTGCCAGATCAGCGGCCGCCTGCAGATCGGCCTCGCTGGCGTCCTGCTGCGAGCTTTTCAGCACCACGTGACTGCCTGGCAGTTCCTGGGCATGGAACCAGAGATCGCCGCGGCGGGCCTGGCGAAAAGCGATCCATTCGTTTTGGCGGTGGTTGCGGCCCACGTGGAGCGGCAGGCCCGAGGCGGTGTGGAGCTCCAGGGGCTGGGGTACCCCTTCGGTCGTGGGGCCGCGTCGCGCTTGGCGGTTGCCTTTCTGGACCCCGCCCCCCTGGCCATCATCGGGCTGGCCCCCCCGGCTGCGCTGCGCCAGCAGGGCTTCGAGTTCACCAACCAGCTGCTCCACCTGCTCGAGGCTGTCGGCCTGCTCGAGGTAGGTGCGGCTCGCGTCCAGCCAGGCCAGCCGCTGATGGTGCAGCTCGAGACGCGGGGTGATCGCCGCCACGGAGCGGCGGCGTTTGCGGGCGGTTTTGTACAGCTTCTGGGCTTCCTCGATGCACGCACGGCTCGGCTGCCGTTGGCTGAGCAGGGCATCAGCGCGCCGTTGCAGCGCCTCGCTTTCGGGCACGGCCGCAAGCAGGGCTTGCTGCTCTTCGGCCTGGCGGTGCTCCCGCTCGGCGGCGGTCTGGAGGCGGTGGGCCAGTTGCTGGCGCCGTTGCAGCAGCGCCTGGGCCGTGAGGTGCTCGCCGAAATAGGCCGCCAAGCCCTGGTTGACCGTCAGCGTGGGCGCCGCTGTGGGCGTCACCGCACCAGCGTCCGGTGCCCCCCAGCAGCGGAAGCCCTCAGGCTCGCGCTGCCAGCTGAAGCACTCGCCTTCCACCACCTCCAGCCAGCCGCGCCAGGCCTGCCAGAGCTGTTGCCACTCGGACGGGCTGAGCGTGTCCACGGGCCGCTCCCCCCAGCCCGTCGGAAGCAGTTGGCGCAGCAGGGCCGGGCTGATGCCCTGGTACGCCCCGCGCAGGGCCTGGGCCAGGGGCAGGGGCAGCAGCTTGAGCCGTCGCTGCCAGCCCTCGAAGCTCTCTTCAAGGCGCGGCGGCTCGCCCGCCAGGGGCGGGGGCGGTTGGTAGGGGTCGCCGGTGCCGATCGGCCGCAGCCGCGACTGCTGTGGCCTCACCTGGCGCGCCAGGGCTACCACCTGGCGCTCGGCATCGAGCAGCAGCAGGTTGCTGTGGCGCCCCATCAGTTCGGCCACCAGCCAGCGCTGCACCGGTTCGCCGGGACGCCTGGCGAAGCCCAGCTCCACCACGCGCTCCCAGCCCTGCTGACGGATCTCGACGAGGGCCAGTCCCCGCAGGCCGTGTTGGAGCTGTTGGGCCAGGGTGCTGCCATCGCCCTGGCGCGGCGGCGGCGGGATCGTGTGCAGCCGTGCCGCTTCCGCCTGCCAGCTGAGCTCGAGCCAGTGAATGCCGCTGAGGCTGCGCAGGCCGATCTGCAGGGCGTGGGGGCTGGCCTGCTGGGCCTTCTCGAAGCGGCTGGGCAGCAGCAAGGGCCGCCATTCAGCCAGCACCGCCCGCAGGGTCGTCACGTCGAGTGCCTGAAGGCGGGAAGGTGCCTGGAGGCGGGAGGGGGCCATGGGCTTTGAGGCTGGCTTCTACTCTGCAGGCCAGAGCTGACGCCCGCCATGAGCGCCCCGCCCGGCCGCCTCACCTTGATTACCGGCCCCAGTGGCGTGGGCAAGGGCACCCTGGTGCAGCGGCTGCTGGCGCACCACCTGCAGATCTGGCTGTCGATTTCGGCCACCACCCGGGCCCCCCGGGCCGGGGAAGTGGAGGGTGAGCACTACTTCTTCCTCAGCCGCGAGGCGTTTGAGCGCCAGGTGGCGGAGGGGGGCTTCCTGGAATGGGCTGAATTCGCTGGCAACCTCTACGGCACCCCACGCCAACCGGTGGAGGCCCAGCTCGCAGCAGGTCGGCCGGTGCTGCTGGAGATCGAGCTGGAGGGCGCCCGCCAGGTGCGGCGCAGCTTTGCCGCCGGCTTCCAGATCTTTGTGGAGCCCCCCAGTTTTGCGGAGCTGGAGCGGCGCATCCGCGGCCGTGGCACCGACAGCGAGGAGGCCATTGGCCGGCGGCTGGAGCGGGCCCGGGTGGAGCTGGCGGCGGCGCCGGAATTTGATGCCGTGCTGGTCAATGGCGACCTGGATGCCGCCCTGGTGGAGCTGGAGCGGTTGATGGGTCTGGCCAGTTAGCGCATCCAACGCACCTGGCGGGAGTCTGGCGCCATCAAAAAAGCGGCCCTCTTGGGGCCGCTCGAGGGTTTGATGGTGTTTTACGCCACGTGAAACAAGCTGAGGGTTCAAAAACCAGAAGGTTCAAGACCCCCAGGGTTGAACCACCTCAGAGCGGGTGGAACAGCAGATCGGGGAAGAAGCGGTTGAATTCGATCACGATGCCAGCGGTCACGGTGAACCAGATGGCGGCGAACACCGGAGCGGTGGTGAGGAACTTTTTCATGGCTGGACGTTGGAGAGAAAAGAAACCAGAAGAGGCGCTGGAGCTCAGGGCTTCAGCGGGGCGAAATCGCTCAGCGAGGCGAAACCGCTCAGCGAGGCGAAACCGTGACCTTGTCGTCGGATTCGAGCAGCTTGCCGCTGGTGAGCTCACCGAAGGCGGCCAGGGGCCAGGTGGCGGCGGCCAGGGTGCTCTTGAAGGCCAGGGGCAGATCGATCTGGATCTCCTTCATGGTGGCGTCCTTGTCGCCGCGGATGGCGCGCAGGTAGTTGCGGCCCGCCCAGCCGATGCAGCCAGCGATGTAGAGGAAGGCGATGCCGGGGATCATGAAGTCACCGGCATGGCTCCAGCGACCGTCCACGATCAGGTGGGGCAGGCCATCGGTGCCGCAAACGGCCTGGCTGTACATCGCAAAGCGGGCCTTGGCCTGATCGGTTTTGGCTCCGGCGGCACGCTGCTGGAAGCGGGCGTTTTCAGAGCAGGGGGTCAGCCCTGCCACATCGGCCTTGGCTACGGGAGCGAAGCCGAGCAGCAGGAAGGCGGAGAGCAGAACTGCGAACAGTCGGCGGGAAAAAAGACGGCGCATCAGACGCAAGGCCGCGGGGCAGGATGACACCACCGGACAGTACGGGAGTCGCTCGAGATCAATGCCCACGGTTCTTGCCCTCGAAACAAGTTGTGACGAGTCAGCGGCAGCGATTGTGCGCGATCAGACGGTGCTGGCCAGCGCCGTGGCGTCCCAGGTGGAGGAGCACGCCCGCTGGGGCGGGGTGGTGCCGGAAATCGCTTCCCGGCGCCACGTCGAGGCCCTGCCCCAGTTGATCGAGCAGGTGTGCCACGAGAGCGGCGTGGCCCTAGCTGAGCTCGATGGCATCGCCGCCACCGCGGCACCGGGGTTGGTGGGGGCGCTGCTGGTGGCCTCGGTGACTGGCCGCACCTTGGCCCGCCTCCACGCCAAGCCCTTTGTGGCGGTGCATCACCTGGAGGGCCACCTCTGCTCGGTGCAGCTGGGTGAGCCACTGCCGCCAGGGCCTTACCTGGTGCTGCTGGTGAGCGGCGGCCACACCGAGCTGCTGCGGGTGGATGGGCCGGGCCGCTACCAGCGGCTGGGCCGCAGCCACGACGACGCGGCCGGCGAGGCCTTCGACAAGGTGGCGCGGCTGCTGGGGCTGGGCTATCCGGGCGGTCCGGCGATCGAGGCCGCCGGCCGCGATGGGGATCCCCGCCGCTTCGCCCTGCCCAAGGGCCGGGTGTCGCGGCCGGAGGGGGGGTACTACCCCTACGACTTCAGCTTCAGCGGCCTCAAGACGGCCATGCTCCGCCAGGTGCGGGCGTTGGAGGCGGCTCGGGACTCTGTCCCAGACACCGCCGCCGAGCCCCTGCCGCTGGCCGACCTGGCTGCCAGCTTTGAGCAGGTGGTGGCGGAGGTGCTGGTGGAGCGCAGCTGCCGTTGCGCCCGCGAGCAGGGGCTGGGCACCCTGGTGTTGGTGGGCGGGGTGGCCGCCAACCGGCGGCTGCGGGCTCTGTTGGAGGCCCGTTGCCAGCGCGATGGCCTCGCCTGGCGGGTGGCGCCGCTGGCCTATTGCACCGACAACGCCGCCATGATCGGCGTGGCCGCAGCCCAGCGGCTGGCCGGTGGCCAGACCAGCTGCCTCGACCTAGGAGTGGCGGCACGGTTGCCGCTGGAGCAGGCGGATCGGCTGTACGAGCAGCAACCTTGCTTTTGATGCCCGTAGGCTGGGAGCCCTGTGGGATCGGTGTGGCGCCATGACCCCCCTCGACGGTGAGCCCGTACAACAGGGCGTTGAACACGTGACGCCGACCGAGCTCAATGCCTGGCGGCGCGGCTTCACGCCCCAGGCGGAGATCTGGAATGGCCGCCTGGCCATGCTGGGCCTGTCGGTCGGCCTGTCGGTGTTGCTGGTGGCCCGGCTGGCGAGCCACTAGCCCTCGTCATTCAGGTGCGACCGCGCAGGGCCTGGGCCAGTTCATTGGGCTTGAGGCTTTGGGAGATGGCGTCTTCGGCGGTGACACGGCCCACCTCCCGGTGGCGGATCAGCGACTGACGGCTCTCGTGCACGAACTCCACCGGATCCTCGATCGTGAGGATGTGGCGGCTCATGGTGCGGTTGATCCAGTCGATCATTGCCGCGAGGGTGGTGCTCTTGCCGGAGCCGGTGGGGCCCGTGACCAGCACCATTCCCTTGGGCCGCGCTGCCAGCTCCTTGAGCACGGCAGGCAGGTTGAGGTCTTCAAGGGTGGCGATTGTCTGGGGGATGAGGCGCAGCACCATCGCCGGCCCCCGCAGCGAATCCAGCAGGGTGATGCGCACCCGCACGAAGGAAAAGGCGTGGGAGCCGTCGACGTCCTTGTCGCGCTGGAAAGCATCAATCTCGGCGGGGCTGAGCATCTCCCGCATCCAGCCGTTGAAGGTGGCCGCATCGGTGATCGGCCAGCCCGTGCCGGCCATCTCACCGCGGGCCCGGTAGCGGGGTTCTTCGCCCACGCCGAGGTGCACGTCGGAGTAGCCCTTCTCGCTGGCGATCCGCACGATCTCTCCGAGGTTGGCTGGTTGGCGGCCGGTGTCGATGGGGGCTTGGGCAGCAGCGGGTGGAGCCGGTGCAGCGGGTACGGCAGGTGGGGCCGCGGCTGGAGGAAACGGAGAGGGAGGGAAGGGAGAGGGGGGAAAGGGTGAGGCCGTCATCGGCGGCCACCGGGATCGCCCCAGCTTCGCCGCCGCCGCCGTTCCTGTCAGCGTTCAGCTGGATCCAGGCGACGTTCGTAGGATCCGCCTGTCTGCAGCGCTTTGGTGTCCAAGCCCCTTGTCACGATCGTGCTGGGCACCCGTCCGGAGGCCATCAAGCTGGCGCCGGTGATCCGGGCGTTTCAGCAGGCTGAGGATTTCCGCACCCGGGTGGTGCTCACTGGCCAGCACCGCGAGATGGTGAGCCAGGTGATGGGGCTGTTCGGCCTGACGGCCGACCACGACCTGGCCCTGATGGCCCCCAAGCAGACCCTCACCCACATCACCTGCGGCGCGCTTCAGGGGCTGAAGCAGGAATTCGGCGAGCATCGACCCGATCTGGTGCTGGTGCAGGGCGACACCACCACCGCCTTCGCCTCCGCCCTGGCGGCCTTCTACGAGCAAATCCCGGTGGGGCATGTGGAGGCCGGGCTGCGCACGGACAACCTGCTCGATCCCTTCCCCGAGGAGGCCAACCGGCGGTTGATCTCCCAGCTGGCCCAGCTGCATTTCGCCCCCACGCCGCTGTCGGCGGCGAATTGCCGCGCTTCTGGCGTGGTGGGCACGGTGCTCACCACCGGCAACACGGTGATCGATGCCCTGCTGCTGATGGCGGAGCAGGCGCCCCCCTACGTGCTGCCCGGCCTCGATTTCGCCACGCAACGGGTGATCCTGGCCACGGTGCACCGCCGCGAAAACTGGGGTGAGCGGCTGCAGCACATCGGCCGCGGCTTCCGCGAGCTGCTCGACCACTACCCCGACACGGCCCTGCTGCTGCCCCTGCACCGCAACCCCACCGTGCGCGAGCCGCTGCAGGCCCTGCTCGGCGACCACCCCCGCGCCTTCCTGGTGGAACCGCTCGACTACGACCAGCTGGTGGCGGCGATGCGCGGCGCCACCTTGGTGCTCAGTGATTCGGGCGGCCTGCAGGAGGAGGCGCCGTCGCTGGGCAAGCCGGTGCTGGTGCTGCGCCGCACCACCGAGCGGCCCGAGGCGGTGGAGGCGGGCACGGCGCGGCTGATCGGCACCGACAGCGTCGACATCGTGGCGGAGGCCAGCCGGCTGCTGGATGATCCGGCCGCCTACGAGGCCATGGCCCGGGCCCACAACCCCTTCGGCGACGGCCAGGCTTCAGGGCGGATCGTCGAGGCTTCCCGCACGTTCCTGGCCGGCTAGGGCCGCTTCTTGGCCCAGGGCGGCAGGTCGATGAACACCCGGGTGCCCCTCTTGAGGCCCGAGAGGATCTGGGTGTTTTTGCCGCTGCTGATGCCGAGCTCCACCGGTTGGAAGTTGGGCTGGTTGTTCTTGCCCACCAGCAGCACCCCTGGCCGGCCCGACTCGGTGACGATCGCCACGGTGGGTACCAGGGTGTCGGCCTGCACCTGGCCGGTCTGGAAGCCGACGTCGGCGGTCATGCCGATGCGCAGCTGGGGGGTGTCGCCCACCAGGCGCAGCACCACATCGAAGGAGGTGACGTTGTTGAGCTTCACGGCCCGCGGGGTGATGCGCTTCACCCGCGCTTCAAAACGCTGATCGGGGAAGGCATCCACCCGCACCGTGGCGCTTTGGCCCAGGCGCACCCGGCCGATGTCGCTCTCGGGCACCTTGGCCACCACCTCGAGGCCCTGGGCCAGCTCCACGATCGAGGAGCTGGTGGCACCGGCGGTGGCCGAGGCGGTGGTGGTGGGGGTCACAAAGGCGCCTGGATCGGCGAAGCGCTGGGTCACTACCCCATCGAAGGGGGCGCGCACGATCAGGTCGGCCTGCTCCACCTGACGGGCTGTCAACCGCTGGCGGGCGGCCTGCTCGGCGGCCTGATCCACCAGAAAGGTGCTGCGTTCGGTGTTGTAATCGCTGAGGCTGATGGCGTTCTGGCGGTAGAGACGCGCGTTGCGCTCCAGCTCGCTGCGGCTGCGGGCCAGTTGGGCCTGGGCGGAGCGCAGCTGGGCCTGGAGTTCGCCGAGGCGGTCGTCGAGATCGCCACGATCCATGCGGGCCAGGGCCTGGCCGCGGCGCACCGGATCGCCCTCCTCGACGTAGAGCTCTTCGATCACCCCCTGGCGCTTCGGGCTCACATTCACCCGCTTTTCGGCCTCGAGCTCGCCGCTGGCACTCACCACGCCGGGCAGGTCGCCCGATTCGGCTACCACGGTGTACGGGGCGAGGTTGGCGCGGCCGCTGCTGCGCTGGCGCTGCATCACGGCGATTCCGGCCACGAGCACCAATGCGGCGGCGGCGCCGGCCCACACCCGCCTGCGCTGCCAGCGCGGCCGACTGGTTTTGGGGCTGGGGCTGGAGGCTGGTCCAGGTACCACGGACTGGCTGGGCACCGCCGGCGGTGGGGTGAGGGTGGGAATCGGCCTGGAGGGCAGAGACCACCATTTTCGCTGCTGGATGGCTTGACCTGCGGCCCGTAGATTTCAGCCATGCTCAAAGC
>VGQC01000010.1 GCA_016882385.1 Cyanobacteria bacterium M_DeepCast_100m_m1_067
AAACGCTCTACCTGATCGACGAACCCACCACCGGCCTCAGCTTCTACGACGTGCACAAGTTGATGGATGTGATGCAACGGCTGGTGGACAAGGGCAACTCCATCCTGGTGATTGAGCACAATCTCGACGTGATCCGCTGTGCCGACTGGATCGTGGATCTCGGCCCCGAAGGAGGAGATAAGGGCGGCGAGATCGTTGTGACGGGCACGCCAGAAGAGGTGGCTGAGCATCCCACCAGTCACACAGGGCGTTATCTCAAGCAGGTGCTCAAGCAGCACCCTCCTGAGGTTGTGGCGGCGTGATTGATGCAGCTCTCGCGTCCCACCACGTTGTGATGGCTGTGGCTCTGGCCCCACCTCGATGAGCTGGCCGATGCCTTGGCCGAAAGCCTGCTGAAGCAGGATCAATGGCCTGATTGGATCCATGCCCACTACGCCGATGCCGCTTGGGCATTCCCTTGGTGTTCACGGGCCATTCCCTGGGCCGAGAGAAGCGGCGGAGGTTGATTGATGCCGGCCTCGATCCGCGCCAGATCGAGGAGCATTACGCCATGGCCCGGCGGATCGATGCCGAGGAGCTGGCCCTGGCCCACTGCAATCTGGTGGTGACCAGCACCCGCCAGGAGCTGGAGGTGCAGTACGCCCGTTACGGCCGTTTCTGCGCGATCCGGCCAAACCGCCGGTGCTCGCCATCTGCCGGGCCGATCACCGCAAGAACACTCCGGCGCTGGTGGAGGTGTTTGGCCGCTCGGAGCGCCTGCGCCGGCAGCACAACCTCGTGCTGTTGCTGGGCTGCCGCAACGACCCCCGCCAACTGGAGAAGCAGCAGCGGGAGGTGTTCCAACAGGTGTTTGAACTGGTGGATCGCTTCGATCTCTACGGCCAGGTGGCCTACCTGAAGCAGCACGAGCGTCACCAGATTCCGTCCATCTACCGCTGGGCCTCACGCCTGGGCGGCGTGTTCGTCAATCCGGCTTCACCGAACCCTTAGGCCTCACCCTGCGGCCCAGCCGTTGGTTTCAACAGGGAGAAACGGGGCCGTCGGCGTGTCCCGAGCGCCTGTTGGTGCTGGATCTGGACGCCAGCCTGGCCCATCCCGATGCCGGCGGCTTGGCCGAGTTGCGCCGTCGCCTGCAGGCTGAGCCTCAGCTGGGCATTGGTGTCACCAGCGGCCGCGCGAGCCGTTCGCCCCAGGGCCCTCTGCCCGACCATCACGGGCAGCGCTCGAACCGCGGCTGCGGCTCCAGGACCCGGCTCAGCAGGGACCCTTCAAGGTGAGCTTTCTGCTGCAGGAACCCGACCAGGGCATCCTGCCGCTGGTGTGCCAAACGTTGCAGCAGCACCATCTGCCGGCTCGTCCCCACTTGTTCCAGCATTGGTACCTCGACGTGTTGCCGCTCACCGCCTCGAAAACCGAGGCCCTGCGTTACATCGCCCTGCGCTGGCAGCTGCCCCTCAGCGCGATCCTGGTGCAGGCCAGCCAGCAGGGGGATGGGGAGTTGCTGCGGGGCCTGCCCTGCGGGGTGGTGCCGGGCGATCACGATCCGGCCCTGGACAGCCTGCGCAACCACCGGCGCGTGTTCTTTGCCTCCACCCCCCAGGCCTGGGGGGTGCTGGAGGGTCTGGATCACCACCGCTTCCTGCGGCGTTAGGGGCTTTCGACGCCGGCGTAGTGGCTATTGCCGTCCGGCATCCAGTAGCTCAGGTCGTTGTGCCAGAACAGCCGGCCCGGCAGCTGCTGGGTGCTCAGCTTGGTGCCGGCCATGGCCGTGAGTAGCTGGCCCATTTCCACCGGGGAGAGATCGGTTTTGACATCCTCGCCGGCGATCTTCAGCAGCTCCGGCAGCTGGGCCAGCGTGGAGGGTTGGGCCAGTTTGCGGAACACCTCGGCGAGCACCAGTTTCTGCCGCTCCATTCGGCCCAGGTCGCCCATTTCATCGTTGCGGAAGCGCAGGAAGCCCTCCAGCAGCTCGCCCTTCAGCACCTGCCGCCCGGGGTAGAGGTCGATGTAGAGGTTTTGGGCATTGTCGACGTAGTACATCCGCTTGGGCACATCCACTTCGACGCCGCCGAGCGCGTCGGCCAGATGCTCGACGGCCCGCAGGTTGACGCGCATGTAGCGGTCGACCGGGGCACCGAGCAGGGTGGTGAGCTCCTGTTTCAGGGCCCCGATGCCGCCGAAGGCGAAGAGGGCATTGGCCTTGAGCACGCCGTAGTCGGCTGATTCCACGAAGGTGTCGCGGGGCACCTGGGTGAGCTGGGTGAGCCCGTCTTTGAGCTGCACGGTGAACATCACATCGGTGTTCTCGCCAACCTTGTCGGTGCCGATCACCAGGATGCTCCGCCCACCCAGGCCGAAGGGATTGATCAGGCTGGTGAGTTGTTGGGGCCCTTGCAGCAGCGCTGCCATCGCTCCCGAGACCAGTTGGGGCAGCGGGCCGGCCAGGCCGTAGCCCAGGGCGATCCCCAGGGCAAAGGGCAGCAGCGGCGGCCGGCGGCGGCGGGCCTTTGGGGGAGCTGGTTGGCGCTGCTCGCGGGCTGTTTCGCGTTGCTCGCGGGCTGTTTGGCGCTTTTCGCGCAGGTTGCGCAGGTCGGTGACCACAGTCCCGCGGCTGCTGTCGCGTCGGCTGCGACGCGGGCGGGGTTGGGCCTGACTCATGACGGCTCTTGCTGGCCGCACCTTAAGGGCCGGATCCCTGCCGCACCAGGGGGTCAGCGCCGCTTGCTCAGCTGGAGGGTCGCACCCCGATCCGGGCCGCTGCTCCATCGGCCTTGCGACGGGCCTCCCCTTCACTGCTGCCGCGGGCGAGGGCCACGCCCATGCGCCGCTGGGGCCGGGCTTCGGCCTTGCCGAACAGCAGCACCTGGGTGTCCTCCTCCGTCAGGGCCTCGGCCACGCCGTCATAGGTCACGGCGCCGCCAGGGCGGTCGGCCAGGATCACGCGGCTGGCGGCAGGGCCAGAGCTGTGGATGGCCGGGATCGGCAAACCCAGCACCGCCCGCAGGTGCAACTCAAATTCGCTGAGGTTCTGCCCCACCAGGGTCACCAGGCCGGTGTCGTGGGGGCGGGGCGAGAGCTCGGAGAACACCACCTCCAGCTCCCCCGCTGTGGCGCCGCTGCCGCTTGGTTTGCGGCAGAGGAAAAACTCCACGCCGAACAGGCCAGCGCCGCCCAGGTTGTCGGTGACGGTCTGGGCCATCGCCTCGGCGGCCGCCAGGGCTTCGGCGGGCATGGCGGCTGGCTGCCAGCTGCATTGGTAGTCGCCCCGCTCCTGGATGTGGCCGATCGGCGGGCAGAAGAGCGTTGGACCCGTCCACTGCTTCACGGTGAGCAGGGTGATCTCCAGCTCGAAGTGCAAAAACTCCTCCACGATCACCTGGGCGCCTTCTCCCCGGGCGCCGGCCATCGCTGCGTCCCAGGCCGCGGCGATGCCCTCGGGGCCCTGCACCACGCTCTGGCCCTTGCCGGAGGAGCTCATCACCGGCTTTACCACCACCGGCCAGCCCAGCGGTGCGGCGGCGGCGGCCAGCTCTGCGGCGCTGCGGGCATAGGCGAAGCGGGCGGTGCGCAGGCCCAGCTGCGTGGCGGCCAGATCGCGAATCCGGTCGCGGTTCATGGTCACGGCGGTGGCCCGGGCGGTGGGGATCACGGTGATGCCTTCGGCCTCGAGTTCGGCCAGCGCATCCACCGCCAGGGCTTCGATCTCCGGGATCACCAGATCGGGCTGGTGGCGGCGCACCACGGCTTTGAGGGCTTCCGCATCCGTCATGGCCATCACTTCGGCCGCATCGGCCACCTGCATCGCCGGGGCGCCGGCGTAGCGGTCGACGGCGATGACGCGGCAGCCCAGGCGCTGGGCGGCGATGGCCACCTCCTTGCCCAGTTCTCCGCTGCCCAGCAGCATCAGGGTGGCGGGCAGGCAGGTGGGGGCAGGTGAGGGCATGGTCGGTGTCCGGGATGGGCACCGGACAGCAAGATGGAGCCGATCTTCCTGCACACCGGGGCGCACTGATGGGTTGGCTGTTGGATTTGCCCTTGGGTTTCAGCACCGCCGGGGATGCCGCCAACGGGTTGTTGTTCGGCTGGGATATCGCCACCCTGCAGAAGTGGGCCCTGATTTATCTCGGGCTCTCCTCGTTGGCCTTTGTGGTGGTGTGGGTGGTCGGCTACCTGCGCCGGGGTTAGGGGAGATCCCTCAGGGCAGCAGGGTGAGCTGACGCACGGGGGATTCCTCATTGATGAAGCCGTAGGCCTCAAACACCGTTGGGTCGGGATGGGTGATGTGCTGGCCATCGCTATGCCGTTCCAGCTGGAACCCTTCGCTGGCCATGCGACGCATCAGGGCGGCCGCCTCCTCGAAGCGTGAGGCCATGGCCGCCAGGCTGGCGCAGTCGGAGCTGAGGCCGGTGTCCTTCCAGGTGAAGTAGGCCATGGGATCAGGGGCGATGGCAGGGCTCAGGGCAGCAGCACCAAACCCACTCCCACCAGTAGCAGGCTGGCGATCCAAAACCGGATCACCACCACCTGTTCGTTCAGGCCCCCCAGCTCGAAGTGGTGGTGCAGCGGCGCCATCCGAAACAGCCGCCGGCCCTGGCCGGTGGTTGGGTTTTTGGTGGCCTTGAACACCCACACCTGCAGGATCACCGAGAGCGACTCGGCCAGGAACACCCCGCCCATCAGCAGCAGCGGCCAGAGGCTGTTGGAGAGCAGGGCCACCGCCGCCAGGGCCGCGCCCATGGCCAGCGAACCGGTGTCGCCCATGAACAGGCGGGCCGGGTTGCGGTTGAAGGCCAGAAAGCCCAGCCAGCAGCCGGCCATCGCCGCGCAGAAGCCGGCGAGGGAGGCATCGCCTTCATGGCCGCGCAGCATCAGCTGCAGCCCCATGCCGGTGAACACCACGGCCCCACACCCCGCCGCCAGGCCGTCGAGGCCGTCGGTGAGGTTGGTGGCGTTGCTTTCGGCCAGAAACACAAACAATCCCAGCGGCCAGATCAGCAGTCCGATCGGCAGCACCCAGCCCAGGGGCAGCGCAATATCGCCGGGTGAAGCGCCCCCCAGCCACTGGCCAGCGGCGGCCCAGACTAAAAACAGCAGCGCCGCCCCCGCCTGCAGCAGCAGCTTGCCCCGGGGGGTGAGACCGGTGTTGGTGCGGCGGGTGAGGCTGCGCCAGTCGTCGATGGCGCCGATGGCCAGATAGGCCAGGGTGACGGCGGCGACGGCCAGCAGCCGTGGATCACTGGGGGTGATCAGGCCACCTACCAGCACCCCCACCGGCACCACCAGCAGCCCACCCATGGTGGGCGTGCCCGCCTTGCTCAGGTGACCCTGGGGCCCCTCATCGCGGATCACCTGGCCGAGTTTGAGTTCCCGCAGCCGCGGCACCCCCCAGGCCGTGACGCCGGCGCTGATCAGGCCAGCCACCAGCAGAGGGGGGGTGAGCTGGGCTGCGCGGGCTTGCCAGTCAGACACCACGCAGGCCAGCAGGATCACCAGGGCCAGCAGGATCGCGCTGACCGAACTGCTGGGCTTGGAGGACGCAAGCAAGAACTTGGGACGTCGGGCGTCCCAGTTTCCCTCGTCGGCGCCGTTCGCCCCAGCCTCAATCTTCCCAGTTTTCGTCCTGCTGCTCGTCGTCCTTGTTGTAGTCCTCCTTCTCACCCATCAGCGCCGAGAGCTCTTCCTCTTCCACCGTGCTCACGTCGGTGCTGGCGGTTTCCTCGTCGGCCACCAAGCGTCCACTGGTTTCCAACCAGCTCAGCAGGTCGGGCTCATCCCGCAGCGGCAGCACCGGTGCCGGCTCGCTGCGCCCGTAGCGGGTCAGCGAAGGGTTGATGGTGTCGAGTCGACTGCTGCCACTGGTCGCGAGTGTGCTCATACGGGAGGCTGCGCCAAAAACATCCAATCAATCACCATAGCGTCAGCGTTGAAAATCCCCATGGCACCGATGGTTTCCAGCCCGTTGACGGGGGTTCTGCGGCTGTGGTCTCTGGCCCTGG
The DNA here is from genome assembly GCA_016882385.1 of Cyanobacteria bacterium M_DeepCast_100m_m1_067. Classification (GTDB taxonomy): domain Bacteria; phylum Cyanobacteriota; class Cyanobacteriia; order PCC-6307; family Cyanobiaceae; genus Cyanobium_A. Next base: position 5,997 of record VGQC01000010.1, read on the forward strand.
CGATCAGTGCCCTGCTGGCTGCCGCTGGCCAGCGCTGGCCGGCCCCGTTGCCGGTGCAGCCGGCGCTGGTGTGGCTGCTGGTGCTGTTGCCGCCCCTGCTGGTGGGGCTGTGGTTGCTGGCCCGCTGGTCGCTGCCCGACCCCGACAGGGGAGAATCGTCCGAGTGAGTGCATGGAGCGGCGTTGATGGGTCGGGCGAAGAAGGCAGTGCTGGCCTATTCCGGCGGCGTGGATACCAGCGTCTGCATCCCCTACCTGATGCAGGAGTGGGGGGTGGAGGAGGTGATCACCTTCGCTGCCGACCTGGGCCAAGGCGATGAACTCGAACCCATTCGCCAGAAAGCGCTTGATTCCGGTGCCAGCCAGTCGATCGTGGGCGACCTGATCGAGCCCTTCATCACCGAGTTCGCCTTCCCGGCGATCCGCGCCAATGCCCTCTACGAGGGCCGCTACCCGCTCAGCACAGCCCTGGCCCGGCCGCTGATCGCTCGTCGCCTGGTGGAGATCGCCCGCGAGGTGGGCGCTGATGCGGTGGCCCACGGCTGCACCGGCAAGGGCAACGACCAGGTGCGCTTCGATGTGGCCATCGGTGCCCTGGCGCCTGATCTGAAGGTGCTCACCCCGGCGCGGGAGTGGGGCATGAGCCGCGAGCAAACGATTGCCTACGGCGAGCGCTGTGGCATTCCCTCGCCGGTGAGCAAGAAGTCGCCTTATTCGATCGACCTCAACCTGTTGGGTCGCTCGATCGAAGCCGGCCCTCTGGAGGATCCCAACGTGGAGCCACCCGAGGAGATCTACGCCATGACCCGCTCGGTGGATGACGCCCCGGCGGTGCCCCAGGTGGTGGAGATCGGTTTTGAGCAGGGCAATCCGGTGAGCATCGATGGCGTGCGCCTCGATCCGGTGAGCCTGATCCGCCGCGCCAACGATCTGGCCGGCAGCCACGGCTTTGGTCGGCTGGACATGATCGAGAACCGGGTGGTGGGCATCAAGAGCCGCGAGATCTACGAAACCCCGGGGCTGCTGCTGCTGATCAAGGCCCACCAGGAGCTCGAGAGCCTCACACTCGCCGCCGACGTGCTGCGCAGCAAGCGCCAGCTGGAGCAGCAGTGGGCCGATCTGGTGTACCAGGGCCTTTGGTATGGCCCGCTCAAGGACGCCATCGACGGTTTCATCGAGCGCACCCAGGCGGTGGTGAACGGCAGCGTGCGGATCAAGCTGCACAAGGGCAACGCCACCGTGGTGGGTCGCAGCAGCGCCAGCAACAGCCTTTACGTGCCCGATATGGCCACCTACGACGCCGGCGATCAGTTCGACCACCGGGCCGCCGAGGGCTTCATCTACGTGTGGGGTTTGCCCACCCGCCTCTGGGCGGCCAACCAGCGTCAGCGTTAGGCAGCGCGGCTGTCGCCGTTCAGTCCGAAGGCATGCAGCAGCGGCTGGCGGCCTGAATCCCTGGCCGGTTGCAGCTGAAGCAGGTGCTGGCGGAGTTTGGCGTTGTCGTCGATCAGCCGTTGCTGCTGCTCGAGCATGGGCTGCAGGCGCTGCCGGAATTTGTCTTCAAACAGGGCAGGCAGCTCTTCAAGCAGCGCTTGCATGGCCTGGAGCTCCTCGCGGGTCTTGGCGAGTTCCTGCTCCAGCACCTCCCGGCGTTCCTGTTGCTGATGCCATAAAAAAACCGAAGGGACAGAAGACTGCCACTTCGGTGCTGGAGGGGGTATCAGGGGGCCGGCAGGGTGCTCAGCAGGCGACGTTGTCGTCGCTTCTGCCTGCAAATCCGATTCAGCTGGGCTGCGATCCGGCTCCATGGGCGGAAATTACGGTTTGGCTCGGCTTTTTACAAGCCGGACCGATGTGGGCAGCTACTCAGACCGCGGCCGGTTCCATGGGAGCGGCTTCGCTGACGGCTCCAGGCAGGGAGCGCGGGGCGGGCATGGGGCCGTCCTGTTTGACGGTGAGGTAGCGGATCACATCTTCCGACAGGCGCATGGCGCGCTCAAGAGGAGCCACCTGCTGGCCGTCGCCGTTGTGGTTGAGCTGCACGTAGATGCCTTCGCGGTGCTTCGCGATCGAATAGGCGAGACGGCGCTTGCCGCGCATCTGGCAATCGAGCACTTCACCACCGGATTCGGTGACCAAGTCGCGGTACTTGGCGACATGGGTTTCCACCTCTTCCTCCGGAATGTCCGGACGAAGGATGTACATGGTCTCGTAATAGGGCTGCGTCATGGTCGCTCTGGAGGTGTCGCCTCAGGGTTTGGGGCAGCGGCCAGCGGGCAGGCGCCCACCAGCGACGGATCAACCACCCTACAGCTGCATCCGTACCGCCTCGGAGAGGCTGGGGATGTCGGCGTCCTTGCCCCGCAGGTTCTGGATCATCGCGAACAGCACCAGCACCAGGATGCCGATGAACACGGTGTTGCTGAGGGTTTTGCCAACGAAATCCAGGGCGGCCAGCTGCAGCACCTGGAAAATCAGGGTGATCAGCACCACCACGATGTCGATCAGGATCGCCTGCAGCACGTTGAAACGGATCAGGTAGGGCACCTGGTTGTTGCGCACCACGGCCAGGAACAGCACCAGGAACAGCACCAGGCCGCCGAAGGGCACGACCTGCTCCAGCAGCGCCACCGGCAGCACCGGCACCCCCAGCCACTGCAGCGCCGGAAACAGGCCAAACAGGCCGCGGCCAAAGGGGAAGGCGTCGCTCCAGGGCAGCAGGTAGGCCAGGGCGGCCAGCAGCCGTTGCCAGATCGGTGGTGCCTGCATCGCCTGAAACGTCCCGTCGCCCCAAGGCTAAGGGCGGCTGTTGCCGCCGCATTAGCCGCCGCCGAGTTGGGCCAGAGCCGCGGCGCGCATGGCTGCCACCGGCACGGTTTCAAGGCCGCTCCACAGGCGGAGGGCGGCGGCCCCCTGCTGCACCAGCATCTCCAGCCCATCGAGGCTGTGGCAGCCCCGGGCGCTGGCGGCCTGCAGCAGGGCCGTGGGCCGCGGTGTGTAGATGAGGTCGTAGACGGTGCTGCCAGGCCGTAGGGCCTCCAGCTCGGCCGACGTGAGTGGACTCTTTTGGGCTGCCTCTGGGTTGGTGGCTGATGCCATGCCCACCGGCGTGGTGTTGACCACCAGATCGGTGGTAGCGAGGGCGTCGGCCAGGGCCGGCGAGGCGGCTTGCCACGGGAGCCCCGCCAGCTGCGGCGCCCAACTGCGGCAGGGGGCCAGTAGGGCCTCCAGCTTCTCGGGGCTGCGGCCCGCGACGTGGATGGCCCCGCAGCCCAGCTCCACCAGGGCGGCCACCACGGCCCGGGCGCTGCCCCCGCAGCCCAGCACCACGGCCCGCTGGCCTTGCCAGGCGTTGCCGCTGGCTTGTAGGGGGGCCAGGAAGCCCGTCACATCGGTGTTGTCCCCCAGCCAGCCGCCTTCTGGCTGCCGCACCAGGGTGTTCACCGCTCCCACCCGCTCCGCCAGGGGGGAGAGGCTGCGGCACAGCCGGGCGACGGCCTGCTTGTGGGGCAGGGTGACGTTGAGGCCGCGGCAATCCAGGGCCTCCAGCCCTCGCACCACCGTGTCCAGCTGCTCAGCCGGCGTGGGCAGTGCCAGGTACACCCAGTCGAGGCCCAGCTCCGCCAGGGCGGCGTTGTGCATCGCTGGCGAGAGCGAATGGCGCACCGGATCCCCAAGAACCCCAGCCAGGGCGGTGTGTCCGGAGATCGGCGTGGGCATGGACGAAAGCGGTGGCGGCAGGGGCTGTTCGGGAACCACACCTCGCCTGGGAAGGCCCCAGCTGCTGAAGATGCATCCAGTCCGATTCATTCACCGTAAGGAGGTGGTAACCCATGGGCAAGGTCGTCGGTATTGACCTCGGCACCACGAACAGTTGCGTCGCCGTGATGGAGGGTGGCAAGCCCACGGTGATCGCCAACGCTGAAGGGTTCCGCACCACCCCCTCGGTGGTGGCCTACACCAAAAACCAGGATCAGTTGGTGGGCCAGATCGCCAAGCGCCAGGCGGTGATGAACCCTGAAAACACCTTTTATTCAGTGAAGCGCTTCATTGGGCGCCGCGTTGATGAGGTGAACGAAGAGTCGAAAGAGGTGAGCTATGGCGTGGAGAAGGCTGGCGCCAATGTGAAGGTCAAATGCCCGGTGCTGAACAAGCAGTTCGCCCCGGAGGAAGTGAGCGCTCAGGTTTTGCGCAAGCTGGCTGAAGACGCCGGCAAGTACCTCGGTGAAACGGTCACCCAGGCGGTGATCACCGTGCCCGCCTACTTCAACGACTCCCAGCGCCAGGCCACCAAGGACGCCGGCAAGATCGCCGGCCTTGAGGTGCTGCGCATCATCAACGAGCCCACGGCGGCGGCTTTGGCCTACGGCCTCGATCGCAAGAGCAACGAGCGCATCCTGGTGTTCGACCTGGGCGGCGGCACCTTCGACGTGTCGGTGCTGGAGGTGGGCGATGGCGTGTTTGAGGTGCTCTCCACCTCCGGCGACACGCACCTGGGCGGCGACGACTTCGACAAGGTGATCGTCGATCACCTGGCCGACAGCTTCAAAGCCAATGAGGGCATTGATCTGCGCCAGGACAAGCAGGCCCTGCAGCGCCTCACCGAGGCCGCCGAGAAGGCCAAGATCGAGCTCTCAAGCGCCACCCAGAGCGAGATCAACCTGCCGTTCATCACGGCGACGCCGGAAGGTCCCAAGCACCTTGATCTCACCCTCACCCGGGCCAAGTTCGAGGAGCTCGCCTCCAAGCTGATCGACCGCTGCCGTGTGCCGGTGGAGCAGGCCCTCAAGGACGCCAAGCTGTCCTCCGGCGAACTCGATGAGATCGTCATGGTGGGCGGTTCCACCCGCATCCCCGCGGTGCTGGAGCTGGTCAAGCGCGTCACCGGCAAGGACCCCAACCAGACCGTGAACCCCGATGAGGTGGTGGCCGTGGGTGCCGCCATCCAGGGCGGTGTGCTGGCCGGTGAGGTGAAGGACATCCTGCTGCTGGATGTCACCCCGCTCTCCCTCGGTGTCGAAACCCTCGGCGGTGTGATGACCAAGATGATCACCCGCAACACCACGATCCCCACCAAGAAAACGGAGACCTACTCCACGGCGGTGGACGGCCAGACCAATGTGGAGATCCACGTGCTTCAGGGCGAGCGCGAGATGGCCAGCGACAACAAGTCGCTCGGCACCTTCCGTCTCGACGGCATCCCCCCGGCTCCCCGCGGCGTGCCCCAGATCGAAGTCACCTTCGACATCGACGCCAACGGCATCCTGAGCGTGACGGCCAAGGACAAGGGCAGCGGCAAGGAGCAGAGCATCTCGATCACCGGTGCCTCCACCCTCAGTGAAAACGAGGTGGAGAAGATGGTGAAGGATGCGGAAGCCAACTCCGCCGCCGATAAGGAGAAGCGCGAGAAAATCGACCTGAAGAACCAGGCCGAAACCCTCGTCTACCAGGCTGAGAAGCAACTCGGCGAACTGGGCGACAAGGTGGGCGCTGAGGACAAGGCCAAGGTGGAGGCGTTGTCCGCCAAGCTCAAGGAGGCGATTGAGAAGGACGACTTCGACACCATGAAGTCAGAACTCGAAACCCTGCAGCAGGCCCTTTATGCCGCCGGTGCCGCCGTGTATCAGCAGGCTGCGGGCGCTGAAGCCGGCGGCGCTGCTCCCGGAGGCAACGGTGCGGGCGCCGAGGCGGGCAGCGGTTCCGCCAGCGACGACGTCATCGACGCTGAGTTCACCGAGAGCAAGTGATCGATAGCCAAGTGACCGATATCAGGTCACGCTGATCACCTGAGCTCCACGGCCCCCCGCAAGGGGGGCTTTTTGCTGGCCTTCCCTGAGCGGGAAGGGTGCTGTGTTCAGGCGCCAACGCCGGCCAGGGCTGCTTTCACCTTGGTGACCACCGGTGCCGGCAGGGGGATGTAGCCGAGGGCAGGGGCCTGCTGCTGGGCCGCGGCACTGAGGGCGTAGCTGAAGGTGCGTTGCAAGGCGGGCAGCTTGGCTCCGTTGCCGCTTTTGTAGAGCAACACCCAGGTGAAGGTGACGATCGGGTAGCCAGCGCTGGGATTGGGATCGCTGCCGGTGAGGTCAGCACCCAGGTTGATGGTGGCCAGGGCCTGGCTGGCACTGGCGGCATCGGGGCGGGCGTAGGTGCCGGTGCGGTTGGCGATCGCGGCGGCCTGAAGCACCCCCCGCACATAGGCCGCCTCCACGTAGCCGAGGCTGCCCTTGGTTTGCAGCAGGCTGGCGGCGACGCCCTCATTGCCCTTCGCACCCACACCGGTGGGCCAGTTCACCGATTTGCCAACGCCCGGACCGTTCTTCCAGCTGGGGCTGAAGACGGCCAGGGAGTTGGTGAAGTTGTAGGTGGTGCCGGAGCCGTCGGAGCGCACCACCACCTGGATCGGCTGGTTGGCGCAGCCCAGCTCCTGGAAGTTCTTGATCTTGCCCTCGAAGATCTGCACCAGCTGGGCCTGGCTGAGCTTGAGCGAGCAGCCGGGCAGGTTGTAGGCCACGGCGATGGCGCCGGCGGTGAGCGGCAGTTGCACCACCCCGCGCTGGATGGCGGCGGCTTCGCCGGCCTCCAAGGGTTTGTCGCTGGCGGCGAAATCCACGGTGCCTGCCTGGAACTGGCGCACACCAGCCCCTGAGCCCACCGACTGGTAGTTGACCCGGATCTTCTCCTGGCTGGCCAGATCGGCAAACCAGCGTTGGTAGAGACCTGCTGGGAAACTGGCACCGGCGGCCTGGAGCGTCGGGCCGCCACCACTGCAGCTGCTCAGGCTGACCAGGGCCGCCACGCCGAGGACGGACCCGGTCAGCGCAGCGGGGCGAAAGCGGGCGACGGCCATGGAGAGAGCGATGGAAAGGGGTTGGTGGCAGCGGCTTGGCTGCTTCGCCGGAAGGTTAGGGCCTGCCTAAGACAGCTCCAGTTGCTCGGCCACCCACTCCGCCGTGGCCGGGGCCAGCAGCACGCCATTGCGGTAGTGGCCGCTGGCCAGCAGCAGGCCCGGCTCCAGCGCGGCGAGCAGCGGCGCCGGCTGGCCGAGCGGATGGGGGCGGTGCCCCTGCCAGCGCCGCACCACCGTGGCCTGCTCCAGCCAGTCGGGGGCTGTGCCGCCCAACGTGCGCAGCTGGGCGAGGGCGGTGGGATCGGCCTGATCGCCGGGCTCCAGGGTTGCCCCCAGCCAAAGCCGCGCGCCGCCAGGATCGCTGGCCCTGGTGCGGGGCACCAGGTTGGCCCCCTGCCACACCACGGCTCCGGGCCAGGGGCCAGCTGTGTCCCAGCTGGTGGGGGCTGCCAGCTCCAGTTCCAGCGCCTGGCCCAGCACCGGCTCCTGGGGCTGGCTGTGGCCGAGGGATTCGAGCAGGGAGGCACTGCTCACCCCGGCGCTCACCACCACCGCATCGGCCCGCAGGGTCTGGCCGCCGCTGGTGTGCACCGTCCAGCCGCCGGCCTGGCGCTCCAGCCGCTCGGCGCGGTCGCAGACGGGCTGCAGGCCCAACCGCAGCCCGTCTCCCAGCAAGGCAGCCATCGCGGTGCCCGGATCCAGTTGGCCGTCGGCGGGGGAATAGAGGCCGCCCACGGCCCCTGCGGGCAGGGCCGGGGCCAGGGCGTCGAGCTGGGCCCGGCCCCAGAGCTCCAGGGGCAGGCCCTGGAGCTGGCGGCTGGCCACCAGGCGTTGCTGGCGCTCCAGGTCGTCGGCGCCGCTGGCGAGCAGCAGCAGGCCCGGTTGCCAGGCCAGGGGCCAGCCTTGGGCGCCCAGCTGCTGGCGCCATTCGCCCCAGAGGCTCAGGCTGCGCTGGCGCAGGCGCCAGCCGCGGCCGCTGCTGCGGTGAAACACCTGGGCCATCAGCACTCCCAGGGCCGCCCAGCTGCCGGAGTTGGGATCTGGGCTGCCGTTCAGGCCGGGATCGAGCAGCTGCACCTGGTGGCCGCGCTGCTGGAGCTGCCAGGCGCAGGCTCGGCCCACGAGGCCAGCTCCCACAACAATCACCGATCCGGGTGGGCGGATCGGCCCGCCCGGCGCGATCAAACGCTCAAACCTGCTTCAGGTCTTCCTGCACCTGTGCGGGCAGCACTTGGGCATAGAGGCCGAAGCCGCTGGCCACCTTGATGTAGGCCTTGCGCAGCTTGTCGCCGTCCTGGAGACGGGCGGCCTCATCGAGCTGGGCCAGGGCGGTTTTGAGAGCTGCCGCGCGCTGTTCAGCCTCGGGGCGGTCTGCGGGGAGCAGGCGCTGGTTGATGTAGCTCATCTCGCGGCCCACTTCTTGCATGGGGCCGTGGATCAGGTTGGCGGTGAACACCCAGTTGCGCTCATTCACCAGGGCGGCCAGCTCGGGCAGCCGGTTGCGGGCGGCCAGGAAGCCTTCGGCTTGCCGCTCGATCAGGGCCATGTCCTCCGGGCTGATGGTTGGGGGCTTTTTGCTCTGGCCGCCGTCGCAGGCCGTGAGGCCCAGGCAGAGCACTGCTGCCACAGCGATCACCACCAAGCGGCGCAGCTGCTGGGCGAGCGCAGCGGTTGCCGCAGAGATCACTGCAGGGATCCGTGCAGAAGCCATCACCATCACCAACACCAGATTCGTGGCGCTGAGTGTATCGGTGCCCCCTGGCTCCAAGCCCCTCTCTGTAGCCCCTCGCAACCTGTTTGCGACACCTCGGGGTGCTACGTCTGCAGTTGACGAAGCGCGCGGCCATGTCTGCACCCACCGCCATCCTTCAGGTGATCTGCCCGGATCGCCCCGCCCTGGTGAGTGAGCTCTCGGGCTGGGTGGCGGCCAACGGCGGCAACATTCGCCATGCCGACCACCACACCGATCTGGGCGCTGGCCTGTTTCTGAGCCGGATTGAGTGGGCGCTGGAGGGCTTCGGCCTGTCTCGAGAGGCGATTGCGCCGGCGGTGGCGGCTCTGGCCGAGCGCCTGGGCGGTGAGGGCCAGGTGCACTTCTCCGACGAGCTGCCACGGGTGGCGATCTTTGTGAGCAAGCAAGATCACTGCCTGGTGGACCTGCTCTGGCGCACCCGGGCCGGTGAGTTGCCGATGACCGTGCCGCTGGTGGTGTCCAACCACCCGGACCTGCGCGCGGTGGCCGAGGGCTTCGGGGCCACCTACGTGCACCTGCCGGTGAGCGCTGGCAGCAAAGACGAGGCCGAGCAGGCCCAGCTGCAGCTGCTGGCCGAGCACCAGATCGAGCTGGTGGTGCTGGCTAAATACATGCAGGTGCTCAGCCCCAGCTTTTTGGCCCGCTTCCGCGGCGAGGGCATGCAGGGGCACCAGGTGATCAACATCCACCACTCCTTCCTGCCAGCCTTCAAGGGCGCCCAGCCGTATCACCGCGCCTGGGAGCGGGGCGTGAAGCTGATCGGCGCCACCGCCCACTACGTGACCGAGGAGCTCGACGGCGGCCCGATCATCGAGCAGGCCACCGTGCACGTGAGCCACCGCGACGACGTGGACGACCTGATCCGCAAGGGCCGCGACTGCGAGCGCCTGGCTCTCGCAAGGGCCCTGCGGCTCCATCTATGCCGTCAGGTGATGGTGTATCGGGGGCGGACGGCGGTGTTTGATTGAGGCCTGGGTTAGGCCTTTAGTGCGATTCGCCCAGGGCTTCGCTGCGGTGTTTGGCCAGGGTGGCTGTCGGTAGGGGCCCCTCCAGGTGCGCCCAGGGCAGTGCCCGTTCCGTGTTCCAGGTGGAGTGGATCACGTCGTCCCAGGGAGGGGGAGCCTCGGGCGCGGAGCGGTAGGCCTCCACTGCTGCCCGATACGCCTGCTTCCATCCCCCCAGGCTCTCGTGGCGGCCGCGGGCGGCGGCGATCACCGGGGCCAGGCGCCGGTCGCTGCGCGACAGCAGGGCCTGGATCACGCTCCAGCCGTAGCTCTCAGGGCGCAGCTCGATGCCCTTGGGCTTGAGCCGCTTGGCCAGCAGCTTGAGCCGCTTTTCGGCTTCCGGGCGGACCCCCTGCCATTGGAAGGGCGTGTGGGCCTTGGGTACGAAGGTGCTCACCCCCAACGACAATCGCAGGCCCGGCGTCGCTTTTTTCAGGGCCAGCAGCAGTTCGGCGGTGGCCACCACATCCGTGTCTTCCTCGGTGGGCAACCCCACCATTCCGTAGAGCTTCAGGCCGGTGAGGCCGCCTTCTTTGGCGTAGCGGGCGGCGGCGTAGATCTCCTCGGTGGCGAGCTTCTTGTTCACCACCTGGCGCATCCGTTCGCTGCCGCTCTCGATCGCGATCGTGAGCGACTTGCTGCCCCGCTTCGCCAGGATCCGTCCCAGCTCGGGCGTCACCGTGGCGGCCCGCACTGAGCTCACGCTCACCCGGGTGCCCTCGAAGCGATCCTGATCCAGCCAGGCCAGCAGGTCGGCAAATTGGGGGTGCTGGGTCACCGACGCCCCCAGCAGGCCCAGCCGCTGGGTGGCGATCAGCCCCTTCTCCACCGCCGGGATCAGGCCGTCATCGAGGCTGGGGGTGCGAAAAGGGAGCGTCAGGTAGCTGGCCAGGCAGAAGCGACACAGCTCAGGGCAGCTGCGTACTACTTCCACCATGTGGATGGAGGGCCATGCCGCCTCCGGCGTGATCACCGTGGAGTGGCTGAGGGTGTTGCCGCGCCAGGTCTGTTTGGCGATGGTGGCTGGGATGCCGGGCTCGGTGGGTTCCAAGGCGAGCAATTCGCCATCCGCGCTGTAGCGGGGCGCGTAAAGGCTTGGCACGTAGACGCCCGGCACCTGGGCCAGATACCGCAGCCGTTCGGCTCTCGGGGCGCCGCGGTGCTGTTGCAGGGCCTCCACAAAGGCAGGCAGCAGCTGTTCGCCATCACCCAGCAACACCACATCAAAAAAGGGCGCCAGGGGCTCGGGGTTGGCCGTGAGCACGGGGCCACCGCCGAACACGATCGGGTCGCTGTCGCCCCGTTCGCGCGCCCAGATCGGGATGCGCTGCTGCTCCAGCAGATCCAGCAGCACCGGGCCATCCAGCTCCCAGCTCAGCGATAGGCCAAACAATTCACAGTGCCGGTGCGGCGGGTCGCCCTGGTCGGTGAACAGGCGACGCACATCCACGTCGGCGCGTTGCGCCAGGGTGGCCCACACCACCTGGTAGCCCAGGCTGGTGATCCCCACCGTGTAGGTGCTGGGAAAGGCCAGCACCGCTTTGAGGGCACCTGCCTCGGATTGGGCGGGCTCAAACAGCAGGGTTTCCTGGTTCAGGGATGGCGTGTCAGCGGTTCTGTCCCCAGCGTGTCATGAGGTTCAACGACGGCTTCAGCCTTCAGGCTCCAATCCCAGATACAGGCACAGGCCGGCATCAATGGCCTGCAGCTCAGCCGACGAGATCTGCCCATAGCGCCTGCGGATTCGCTGTTTGTCGATGGATCGCAGCTGGTCGACCAGTGCAGTGGATGGCTTGGTGAGGCCGCTTGTGCCAGGTGCAAGAGCGGGGTAGAGGGCCCCATTGGCTGGGGTGCCCGTGACTGGCACCACTGCGATCAGGGGGAAGCGCTGGTTGCTGTTGACTGCGGCGTCGCTGACGACCACACAGGGCCGGGTGCCCTGCTGTTCGTGCCCAAGGGTGGGTTCCAGATCCACAAGCACCACGGCGCCCCGTTGCAGGCTCATGCGGCAGGCTCCTGCCAGCCCTGGTCAGCGCTCCAGCGCACGGCCACGCCAGCGGTGGGGTCGAGCAGATCGCCGTCAGCTCGTGGCAGCGACTTGGCCCAGCTCTGCAGTCCAAGCCCAGCGGTGGCCAGGCTGTCGGGATGCGGGGTGTCGAGTGAGCGCTGCAGCTCCAGGCGGCGGCGTCGCTTGAGTTCGTGCCGAACGGCTTCGGCGATGAAGCGGCTGCGATTGCGTTCGTAGTGATCAATGCCATTAAGCAGATCAGCCGGCATGGTCACCGTGACGCGCTCAGATTTCGATGCAGCAACTGGCACGGATGATATGCGTTTTTATATGAACATATTAATGGTATGAAGGGTGCCGGCCCCGGGGCACTACACCTCCGCCATCACCTTCGCTTCGTCTTCGGCACTCACCACCCGGCCGGCATCCTCGAAGCCCTCGATCTGATCGAAGTTGAGGTAGCGGTAGAGCTCGGCGCCGTAGGGATCGATCTTCTCGGCGGCGATCGCCAGGTAGTCCTGCTTGGAGGGGATGCGGCCCAGCTGGGCGCACACCGCCGCCAGCTCGGCGCTGCCCAGGTACACCTGGGCGCCGTTGCCGAGGCGGTTGTTGAAGTTGCGGGTGCTGGTGGAGAACACGGTGGTGTTGTCGTCCACCCGGGCCTGGTTGCCCATGCACAGGGAGCAGCCGGGCATCTCCATGCGGGCGCCCGACGCTTCGAAGATGGCGGTGTAACCCTCTTGCTTGAGCATCTCCTCGTCCATGCGGGTGGGCGGGCACACCCACAGGCGGGCGGCATTCTCGCCCTGGCCGTTGAGCACGTTGGCGGCAGCGCGGTAGTGGCCGATGTTGGTCATGCAGGAGCCGATGAACACCTCATCGATCCGCTCGCCGGCGACCTCCGAGAGCGTTTTGACGTTGTCGGGGTCGTTGGGGCAGGCCAGGATCGGCTCGGTGATCGCATCCAGATCGATCTCGATCACGGCCGCATACTCGGCATCGGCATCGGCCTCCAGCAGCACCGGGTTGGCCAGCCAAGCCTCCATCGCCTGGATGCGGCGGGCGAGGGTGCGGGCGTCGCCGTAGCCGCGGGCGATCATGTTTTTGAGCAGCGCCACGTTGCTGCGCAGGTATTCGCTCACGGTTTCGACGCTGAGCTTGATCGTGCTGCCGGCGCAGGAGCGCTCGGCGGTGGCGTCGGTGAGTTCAAACGCCTGCTCCAGCTTCAGATCGGGCAGGCCCTCGATCTCCATGATCCGGCCGTTGAACACGTTCTGCTTGCCCTCCTTGGCCACCGTGAGCAACCCCTGCTGAATGGCCACATAGGGAATCGCGTTCACCACATCGCGCAGGGTCACCCCCGGCTGCAGCGAACCGGAGAACTTCACCAGCACCGATTCGGGCATGTCGAGCGGCATGGCGCCGATGGCAGCGGCAAAGGCCACCAGGCCGGAGCCGGCCGGGAAGCTGATGCCCAGCGGGAAGCGGGTGTGGCTGTCGCCGCCGGTGCCCACCGTGTCGGGCAGGAGCATGCGGTTGAGCCAGCTGTGGATGATGCCGTCGCCGGGGCGCAGGGCCACGCCGCCGCGGGAGGCCATGAAATCGGGTAGCTCGGCGTGGGTTTTCAGATCCACCGGCTTGGGATAGGCGGCCGTGTGGCAGAAGCTCTGCATTACCAGATCAGCACTGAAGCCCAGGCAGGCCAGCTCCTTCATCTCATCGCGGGTCATGGGCCCGGTGGTGTCCTGGGAGCCCACGGTGGTCATCAGTGGCTCGCAGCTGGTGCCGGGGCGCACGCCGCTCAGGCCGCAGGCCTTGCCCACCATCTTCTGGGCCAGGGTGAAGCCCTTGCCGGTGTCGGCCGGGGCCACCGGGCGGATGAACAGGTCGCTGGCGCTCAGCCCCAGCTGGGCGCGCACCTTGTCTGTCAAAGAGCGGCCGATCAGCAGCGGGATGCGGCCCCCGGCGCGCACCTCATCGGTGATCGTGCTGGGCTTGAGCTCGAAGCGGGCCACGATCTCCCCGGCTCCCGGTTCAACGGCGGCGCGCTCGATCGTGCCGGCGTAGGGGCGGATCGTGATCACATCGCCGGAATTGAGGGCGCTCACATCGCACTCGATCGGCAGGGCGCCGGAGTCTTCGGCGGTGTTGAAGAAGATCGGCGCGATCTTGCCGCCGAGCACCACGCCGCCGCCGCGCTTGTTGGGCACGTGGGGGATGTCGGTGCCGGTGTGCCAGAGCACCGAGTTGATGGCGGATTTGCGGGAGCTGCCGGTGCCCACCACGTCGCCCACGTAGGCCACCGGGTGGCCCTTGGTTTTCAGCTGGGCGATCAGCTCAAGGCCGCCGGGCATCCGCGTTTCCAGCATTGCCGTGGCGTGCAGGGGGATGTCGGGTCGGGTGGTGGCGTGGGTGGCGGGGGAGAGGTCGTCGGTGTTGGTTTCACCCTCCACCTTGAACACCGTCACGGTGATCTCAGCCGGCAGCTCGGGCTTCGCGGTGAACCACGCGGCGGCAGCCCAGCTGTCGATGACGCGCTTGGCGTAAACGTTGGTTTCCGCCAGCTCCAGTACGTCGTGATACGCGTCGTAGACAAGCAGGGTGCGGCTCAGGCCGGTGGCGGCAGCCTCGGCGATGGCCGGATCGGCGCTTTCCAGCAGCGCGATCAGAGCGCCCACGTTGTAGCCGCCGATCATCGTGGCCAGCAGGTGCACGGCTTCCACGGGGCTTACCAAGGGGCTGGCGGTCTTGCCCTCGGCTACAGCGCTGAGCCAATCGGCCTTCACATAGGCCGCTTCATCCACGCCGGGGGGGATGCGCTCACTCAGCAGGTGCAGCAGGAAGGATTCCTCGCCGGCGGGCGGGGCCTGCAGCAGCTCGGTGAGGGCCTGGGTCTGCTCTGCGTTGAGCGGTAGGGCCGGAATGCCCAGGGCCTCGCGCTCGGCCGCGGCGGCGCGGTAGCTGGAGAGGAAGCTGGCTGCAGTCATGCCCGGTCGCGTCAATCTGTTTCCCATTGTTCTTGGCGGCCGGGCCATCGTTTGGTCGCCATCGCTGCTGACTAGGGTGATATCCCCCTGCGCGGCGCCGTTTCTGCGGCATCAGGCCCATGACCACCACCACCACCTCCGATCTGCATGTGGTGGAAACCCGGCCGCTGGTGCCCCCGGCGCTGCTGCATCGCGAATTGCCGATCACGGAGCGCTCGGCGGCCACCGTGCAGCAGGCCCGCCAGCGGATTCAGGCGATCCTGCATGGCCGTGATTCCCGGCTGTTGGTGATCGTCGGTCCCTGTTCGGTGCATGACGTGGCGGCGGCCCAGGAGTACGCCACGGCCATTGCTGCGGCCCAAGAGCGCTTCAAGGATGCGCTTGAGATCGTCATGCGGGTGTACTTCGAGAAGCCCCGCACCACCGTTGGCTGGAAGGGGTTGATCAACGACCCCCATCTCGATGGCAGCTACGACATCAACACGGGCTTGCGGCTGGCCCGCGGTTTGCTGCTGAACCTTGCGGAGATGGGTCTGCCGGCGGCCACCGAGCTGCTCGATCCGGTGGTGCCCCAGTACATCGCTGATCTGATCAGCTGGACCGCCATCGGCGCCCGCACCACCGAGAGCCAGACCCACCGGGAGATGGCCTCGGGGTTGTCGATGCCGATCGGCTTCAAGAACGGCACCGACGGCAGTGCCATCACCGCCGTCAACGCCATGGAGGCCGCGGCCCGGCCCCACCATTTTCTTGGCATCAATGGGGAGGGCCAAGCCGCGATCGTCACCACCACGGGCAATCCGGATGGCCACCTGGTGCTGCGGGGCGGCAAGCGCGGCACCAACTACCACCCTGAGGCCGTGGAGGAGGCCGCTGCGGAGCTGGCCAAGGCGGGCCTGCCCCCCCGGGTGATGGTGGATTGCAGCCACGGCAACTCCAACAAGGATTACCGCCGTCAGGGCGAGGTGGCGATCCAGGTGGCCGACCAACTGCGCGCGGGGTCCACCCACGTGATGGGGGTGATGCTCGAGAGCCATCTCGTGGCCGGCAACCAGAAGATCCCCACCGATCTTGCCCAGCTCACCTATGGCCAGAGCATCACCGATGCCTGCATCGATCTGGCCACCACCGGGTCGGTGCTCGACACGTTGGCCGAAGCGGTGCGGCAGGCTCAGGCGGCCCGTCCCCTGGTGCTCAGCTGAGCCGCGCCCACAGCCAACCCGCCGCCAACGGCACGGTGAAGTTGTCGAGGCCCAGCACGGCCGCCTGCTCCAACAGCACCGCCGCGGCGGCAATGGCCAGCAAGGCTCCCAGCGCCGGTTGGGGCAGCCCTGCCGCCTGGGCCGATTGGCGCACCACCAGCAGCATCGCCAGGCTGCCCAGGGCCATGGCGGTGGTGCCCGCCACCGATTTGCGCTGACCCCAGATGTGCCAGCTCGGGGAGGCCACCAATGGCCCCACCAAACCGGCCAGGCCGTCCCCCACGGCCATCACCAGCACGCCCGCTGCCACCGCAGCCGGCTGCTGGGGCCAGAACAGCAGCAACAACAGGGTGATCGAGGCGCCATAGGCGATGGTGCCGTAGCTGGCGCGGCCGACATCTTCAATGGCAGGCAGCAGCCGGAAGCGGTGGTTGAGTGCGGCCAGCAGGGTGATCACGCCTGCTGCCGGCACCGCGATCAGGCGGTCGATGCCGAGGGCCCAAGCGATCGGCACCACGGCTCCAGTGCCGATGTGCACCAGCTTGCGGCTCCATTCCCGCTGGCCGTTCCAACGCCGGCGCACTGTCAGCGCGGCCGCGGCCAGCAGTGCCAGCCAGGCAGCCACGGCCGCAACACCCAGCAGCTGTTGCGGCCAGCCACCGGCCAGGGCCATCGCCATGGCTTCAGGCGGCCTGCTGGACGTTGCTCATCAGCCGCAATTTCATGATTGCCTTGGCCTCCAGTTGCCGCACCCGCTCCCGCGACACGTTGATCAGTCGGCCGATCTCCGCCAGGGTGAGGGGTTCGGATCCCTCCAGCCCGAATCGCAGCTTGAGGATTTTCTGCTCTCGGTCATTCAGCTGCGAGAGCCAGGCGCCCAGGTGCTCCTTCTGAATGTGCCGGTCCATCGAGTCCATGTGCTCGTTGCTGGCCGGATCGGCGATCAGTTCGCCCAGGGTGCTGCGATCCTCATCGCCGCGGGCGTGGGCATCCAGGGAGGCGCAGGGAGCGCTCTGGGCCATCAGCTCCTCGAGGTCCTGGGGGGCCATGTCCATGGCATGGGACAGCTCCAGCCGGTTGGGCTGGCGGCCGAGCCGGTGGGAGAGCTCTCGGCTGATGCGCCGCATCTTCGAGAGCTTTTCGCTGATGTGAATCGGCAGGCGGATCGTGCGGGCACTGTTGTCGATGGCCCGGGTCATCCCCTGGCGGATCCACCAGTAGGCATAGGTTGAAAATTTGTAGCCCATGGCCGGGTCGAACTTGTCGACGGCGCGCTCCAGGCCGATCGCCCCTTCCTGTACCAGATCGAGCAGTTCCAGCCCCTGGTTTTGATACTTCTTGGCCACGCTCACCACCAGGCGCAGGTTGGCCGCCATCATGCGGTCGCGGGCCCGCTGGGCCATCCGCAGCTGGCGCTTGTGTTTGGGCGTGATCTCTTCGGCGGGACGTTCCTGCAGCCGCTTACCGGCCTGCACGTGGTGGGCCAGCTCGATTTCTTCGGCGGCTGTGAGCAGGGGCACACGCCCGATGGTGCTCAGATACCAACCAATTGAATCGGCACTGAGACGTCCGCCGGCCCGGGGACCGGTTGCGCGCACCTTTGCCAGTTTCGTTGCTGAAAGCCCCGAACCGTTGTTGTCAACAACGGCTGAAGCGGATTGCAAAGGCGTCCCCACACCCCAGCCTCCGTATTGGATTTGGCTGGAATGTAGCACTGCAACGCATGCTGCAACGGTTTGATTTGGAAGAATTCCTGTATGGATTGCTGCCGATTAACACGGATGCCTGTGTTTTTGCAGCATCAGTTGGTGGGTGCCAAGCCGCCTCGCCAGCGACGCACCATCTGCTGTTGCGCGAGGTTTGCTTCGCCAGCATGCTGTCGCTGACTGAAATCTCCCTGGCTGTCCATATGCCAGGCCCCCGTGTCCTGAAGGTAGAGCTCGAGCACCTGTTCAAGTTGATGCCGCAGCCGGGGATCTTCGATGGGAGCGACCGCTTCCACCCGCCGGTCCAGGTTGCGGGACATCCAGTCGGCGCTACCGATGAACAATTCAGGTTCGCCGCCATTGGCAAACCAGAACAGGCGTGAGTGTTCGAGGAAGCGGCCGATCACACTCACCACGCTGATGTTGTCGCTGATCCCTTCCAGGTTGGGCCGCAGGCTGCACATGCCCCGCACCACCAGCTCGATGGTCACCCCGGCTTGGGAGGCTTCGTAGAGCAGGGCGATGATCGCCGGATCCACCAGGGCATTCATCTTGGCCCGGATGTGGCCGCCCCGGCCGGCCTGGGCGTGTTCGATCTCGCGGCGGATCAGTCCCTCCATGCGGTTGCGAAGGGTGACCGGCGCCACCAACAGCCGGCGGAAACTCTGTTGTTTGGAGAAGCCGGTGAGGTAGTTGAACAGCTCCACCAGATCGGCGCCGAATTCCGGCCTTGCGGTGAGCAGACCGATGTCGGTGTAGAGGCTGGAGGTTTTGGAGTTGTAGTTGCCGGTGCCGATGTGCACGTAGCTGTTGAGACGCTCCTTTTCCTTGCGCACCACCAGCAGGATTTTGGTGTGGGTTTTCAGGCCCAGCACGCCATACACCACGTGTACGCCTGAGGCCTCCAGCTGCTTGGCCCACTGGATGTTGTTGTCTTCGTCGAAGCGGGCCTTCAGTTCCACCAGGGCCATCACCTGCTTGCCGTTTTCGGCGGCCCTGATCAGGGCCTTCACAACCGGAGAATCCTTGGAGGTGCGGTAGAGGGTCATCTTGATGGCCAGCACCGAGGGGTCGTCGGCGGCCTGGTTGAGGAATTCCTCCACGGAGGTGGAAAACAGGTCGTAGGGGTGATGCAGCAGCACATCGCCGCGGCGGATCACCGAAAAGATGCTTTCAAACTCCTCGGCCTTGATTGAGCCGTCTTCCAGCTGGCTCTTCTGGGTGCGCGCCAGGGCTGGGCTGGTGCGGCCCTTGTGGGGTTTTTCCTTGAGTTGGGGCAAGGGGATGGCCAACAAGCTCATCAAGTCGTCGAGGCCCAGGGGGCCGTTGATCCGGTACACGTCTTCCGCCTCCACCGCGGTGCCGTCCATCAGCAGCTGCACCACCGCTTCGGGCATCTCATCGGCCACCTCCAGGCGCACCACTTCACCGCCGCGGCGGCGTTTGCGCAGGCCCTCCTCCAGGGCCTCCATCAGGTCGTCGGCCTCGAGGTCGCGCAGTTCCAGGTCGGCGTCGCGGGTGACGCGAAAGAAGTAGTGCCCTTCCACGTGCATGCCCGGGAACAGCAGGCCCAGGTTGAAGGCCACCACCTGCTCGAGCGGCACGGCCGTGTACACGGGCTCGGGTTGTTTGCCGCTCAGGTGGGGGGGGATCTGGACGAAGCGGGGCAGGTTTTTCTGCGGCACCTTGACCCGGGCGAATTCCTGTTGGCCGGAGTCGGGGTCGCGCACCAGGGCGGCCACGTTGAGGCTCAGGTTGCTGATGAACGGGAAGGGGTGGGAGGGATCCACCGCAAGGGGGGTCAGGACTGGAAAGATGGCGTTCTGGAAATAGCTGTTCAGCCACTCACGTTGATCGCCATTGAGGTTGGCGTAGTCGATCAGGTGGACGCCGTAGTCGGAGAGGTGGCTCTTGAGTGAGTGGCGGTAGTGCTTCTGCTGCATCTCCAGCAGCGGACGCAGCTTGGTGCGGATGGCCTGGAGCTGTTGTTGGGCGGTGAGGCCGTCGTCGCTGAGGCTGCTGACGCCCGCTTCAATCTGCGACTTCAGCGAAGCCACCCGCACCATGAAGAATTCATCGAGGTTGTTGCTGAAGATGGCGCTGAATTTCGCCTGCTCCAGCAGCGGGGTGTGCTCGTCCAGGGCTTGGGCTAAGACCCGGTAGTTGAACTCCAGCCAGCTGAGCTCGCGGTTGATGTAGAGCTCGGGGCCGACCCGCGCGTCAGCCTGGGATTGATCTACCTCGTGAACCGCCATGCCAACCCACCCCTCGTGAGCCGCAACGTAGCAATTTCACCCGTCTGAGCTGTGTGTTCCAGCTGCCATCGCTACTGCGGGCCGGCCCGGTAGGCCGCCGGCCACCAGCAGGGCCACGCCCACCAGCAGAATGATGCCCAGCCAGAAGGGGCTCTGCCGCCCTGTGGTTTCGTAGGCCAAGCCCGCCAGCGGTGGGCCCAGGAAGCTGCCCAGGCTCTGCAGCCCCTGCAGGCTGCCCAGGGCGGCCCCCTGGCCCTCGCTATCCAGCCGGCGCGACACCAGGCTGCGTAGGCATGGGGTGACCAAGCCCGTGCCCAGGGCCAGGATCGCCACGGCGCTGAACACCACCGGCTGGGCATTGGCCCTGGTGGCCATTGGGATCAGCAGGCAGCCGGCGATCACAAAGCCCAGGCCGGCCAGGGTGAGTCGCCATTCGCCGAAGCGTTTCACCAGCGGTCCGATCAGGCCGCCCTGCACCACCGTGGCCACCACGCCCACCACCAGGAAGGCCGCGGCCGCCAGGCCGGGCCCCCAATTGAAGGCCTGCTTGAAATACAGCACCAGCACGGCGGTGAAGCCGTTGAAGGCCAGGAAAAACAGGAAAAAGGCCACGCACAGGCGCCGCACCTGGCGATTGGTGAACACCCGTTGCAGGGCCGCAAACGGGTTGAGATCCCGTTTGCGCGGCATTGCCCGGCGGGCTTCCACCGGGTGGGTTTCCGGCAGCAGGGTGAGCACCAGCACCAGGTTGAGCACGGCGATCGCCACCGCCACCAGCAGCGGCAGGGTGACGTTCAACCGGCCGAGCACGCCCCCCAGGGCAGGGCCGAGGATGAAGCCCAGGCCGAAGGCCACGCCGATCAGGCCGAAGGCCTTGGCGCGCTTCTCCGGTGGTGAGATGTCGGCCAGCACGGCGCTGGCGGTGGCGGCGGTGCCGCCGCTCACCCCGTCGATCAGCCGGGCCCCGAACAGCAGGGCCAGCGGCAGACCGGCGGCCTGGGCGGCGGGCCAGAGGGTGGCCCAGGGCAGGCTGATGGTGAGGGCAAACAGGGCCAAGCCCAGCACCGAGCCCGCCACGCACACAGAGATGACCGGCTTGCGACCGAAACGGTCGCTAAGGGCGCCGATCAGGGGTGTGAAGGCGAACTGGGCGATGGCATAACTGCCCGCCAGCAGACCCAGCACGCGGCCGTCGTTGGTGAAACCCGCCAGCAGAAACGGCAGCAGCGGGAACACGATCGACTCCCCCAGCCGGTCGTTGAGCAGCGTCAGAAAGGCGCAGAAGAAGGTGGAGGGGCGGGAGAGCGACAAGGCGGAATCGGCGGGTGGCGAAGGGGTGGCGTTCAGGGGGCCGGGTTGCCCTGGGCGCCCTGGAGCTTGCCAGCGAACTCCTGGCAGGCCTTGCGTTCCTGGGCGCGGCGCGGCAGCGGGCCCGCCTGGCTTTCCGGCGCGGCGAGCAGGCCAAGACCGGCGGCCAGGAGCAGCGCCAGGGCTGTGGTGGCTGGGCGTGCGGTCATGGCACTGGCTCGGGGACCCTCACGTTATGGGGCGAGCCCCTGCTGCAGCTGCCCTGGGCGGTTCATGCTTGGGTATCGGATGCCAGGCGGCCATGGCTGCACCGGAGTTGACTCCCCTCCACCTCAGCCACCTCAACAGCCGTGGCGAGGTGCACATGGTGGACGTGGCGGCCAAGCCGGACACGGTGCGGCAGGCCGTGGCGGAGGGCTTTCTCGCCTTGGCTCCGGAGGCTTTGGCGCTGGTGCGCGAGGGGCGGGCCGGCAAGGGCGACGTGCTGGCGGTGGCGCGGGTGGCGGCGATTCAAGGGGCCAAGCGCACCGCCGAGCTGATCCCCCTCTGCCACCCGCTGCCGCTGAGCAGTCTCCAGGTGGCGATCGCGGAGGCGCCGCTGCCGGATGGCTCTGGTGTGGGCCTGCGCTGTGAGGTCACGGCGGGCACCACCGGCCCCACCGGGGTGGAGATGGAGGCGCTCACCGCCGTGCAGGTGGGCCTGCTCACCCTCTACGACATGCTCAAGAGCGCCGATCGGGCGATGACGATCGGGCCGGTGCGGTTGCTGCGCAAATCCGGTGGGCGTGGGGGGGATTGGGTGCGCCCCGAGGGTTGCAGCGATGGCTGAGCCGGCCGCCGCCGCTGAGCCCTACGGCCGCGAGGGCTTGCCGCTTGATCAGGCCCGCGCCCGGATCCTGGCTGCCCTGGAGCCCCTGGGCCGCCAGGAGGAGCTTCTGCTGCAAGCCTGCCTGGGCCGCACGGCTGCAACACCGGTGTTGGCAGCGGCGGCGGTGCCGGGCTTCCGCGCCTCGATCATGGACGGCTACGCCATTGCCGGCGAGGCCTTGCCGGAGCCGGGCGCGCGCTGGCAGCTGGTGGGGGTTTCGGCGGCGGGGGCTCCCCATGCCGGTGCGCTGGCAGCGGGCGAGGCGGTGCGGATTCTCACCGGAGCGGAGGTGCCGCAGGGCAGCGGCCGGGTGCTGCCCCAGGAGCTGGTGCGCGCACAGGCCGGGGCGATCGAGCTAACGGGCGCCTGCGGCGCCAACCCCTGGATCCGCGGGCCGCAGGAGGAGGCCGCCCCGGGCCAGGAGCTGGTGGCGGCGGGCCAGCGGCTCGGGGTGGCGGAGCTGGGGCGGCTGGCCAGCTGCGGTGTGGAGCGTCTCGCGGTGTGGGCGCGGCCGCGGCTGGGGCTGCTGATCAGCGGCGATGAACTGCTGCCGCCCGGGCAGCCGCGCGGCCCTGGCCAGATCTGGGAGAGCAATTCCGTCCTGCTGGCCGCCCTGCTGGAGCGGCTCGGCTACGCGGTGGCCGAGCGGCGGGTGGTGGCCGATCAACCCGAGGCGCTGAGAAAGGCCCTGCTGGAGCTGGCGGGCTGCTGCGATGTGGTGGTGAGCACCGGTGGTGTGTCCGCCGGCGACAGCGACTGGATCCGCCAGTTGGTGGCGGAGCTGGGCGAGGTGGCCTTCTGGAAGCTCTTCCTCAAGCCGGGGCGGCCGTTTGCCTGGGGGCAGGTGGCGGGGGTGCCGTTCTTTGGGTTGCCGGGCAACCCGGTGGCGGCGGCGATCACCGCCCTGCAGCTGCTCTGGCCGGCCCTGCAGCGGTTGGAGGGCGTTGAGATTCGGCAGCTCCCTCGCCTCAAGGTGCGGCTGGAGCGGGAACTGCGGCGGGGCGCCGGCCGGCCGGAACTGGCCCGGGCTCAGCTGGTGGTGGCCTCCGATGGCGCTCTGCTGGCCCGGGTGGAGGGCTCCCAGGCCTCCTCCCGCATCGGCTCGTTGCAGGGGGCCGACCTGCTGCTGGAGATCCCGGCGGAGCTGGGCAGCCTCGCCGCCGGCACCGAGCTCTGGGCCCAGCTGCTGCGGCTGCCGATCTTCTGAGGGCGGCCTGACCCGGGGCCGGAGCTCACAGCGGCGTGTTGCCGGTCACCCAGCTGCTGCGGCCATCGGCCAGCCACTCCCGCTTCCAGAAGGGGACCTCGTGCTTGAGCGCCTCCAGCAGCTCCTGGCCGCAGCGCAGGGCTGGGCCGCGGCGGTCGGCGGCCACCGCCACCAGCACGATCGGTTCACCCGGCAGCACCCGCCCCACCCGGTGGTGCACCAGCACGGCGGTGGCGCCGTGCTGGGCGGCCGCAGCCTGGGCCAGGGCCTGGAGCTGGGCCTCAGTCATGCCGGGGTAGTGCTCGAGTTCCAGGGCGGCCAGGGGTTCGCCGCTGGCGCTGCTCGGGCGCACCCGGCCGATGAAATGGCTTTCGGCCGCCGGTAGAGCGCCCAGGGCGGTGGCCAGGGCGGCGTGCCAGGCGGCCAGGGCCTGCAGCGGCTCGAAGGGCTCAGGTTCCAGCCGAATGCTCCGCCATGGGGCGGCCATGGGTGGATTTGCCTCAGCCACCGCTGATCGGCGGCAGGAAGGCCAGCTCGTCGCCGGCCTGCAGCGGGGCATCCCAGGCGGCGAACTGCTGGTTGATCGCCACCCGCACCTCGGTGGGCGGTTCGTCTGGCCCCTGGTGTTCGGGCCCCAGGCCCAGCTGATGCCAGAGGGCCAGGGGGGTGGCGGTGGCCGTCTCCAGACGCACCAGCTGCTCGCTCCAGCCCATGGCGTCGCGCAGGGAGGCGAACAGTCGCACCCGCACCTGCTGGGTCGGCTCAGCAGCGGTAGGCAGGGGCTGCAGCATTGTCAGGTGCGGCATGGTGTTCAGTCTGGAGCGCCAGCGCCTGGGGCGGGCGTTCGGCCGGCGCACAATGTTGAGATCGCTGCCGCACGCCCAGGTGAGCCTTGCCATTGCCCTGCTCACGGTGTCGGATACGCGCACGCTGGCCGACGACCGCAGCGGCGATGCCCTGCAGGCGCGGCTGCAGGCGGCCGGCCACTGCCTGGCGGAGCGGGCGCTGGTGCCCGACAACCGCTATCGCATCCGCGCCGAACTCAGCCGCTGGATCGCCGATGAGGCGGTGCAGGTGGTGATCAGCAGCGGCGGCACAGGCCTCACCGGCCGCGACGGCACCCCGGAAGCGGTGGCTCCGTTGCTCGACAAGACGATCGAGGGCTTCGGCGAGCTGTTCCGGGTGCTCTCGTTTGACACGATCGGCACCAGCACCCTGCAGAGCCGCTGTTTGGCGGGGGTGGCCAACGGCACAGTGATCTTTGTGCTGCCGGGCTCCCTCGATGCGGTGGAAACCGCCTGGGACCGGTTGATCCGCGCCCAGCTCGATGCTGCTACCCGCCCTTGCAACCTGGTGCAGCTGTTGCCGCGGCTGCGCGAATCGTGATGCTGCAGACCTGGCTGGTGGAGCAGCGGCGTCGCGGGCGGGCCTATCAGCCCAGCTTTCGGCGTCGCCATCTCTCGGTCACCTGGCTGGGGGCGTTGCTGGCCCTTGCGCTGTTGGGCCTGCTCAGCGCCTGGAGCGGCATGGTGCTGTTGGCGGCGCCGCCGGTGGCTTGGCCTTTCTGGGGGTGGCCCTGGGGGCCAGCCCGCCGTTTGTGCTGACGCCCGTGCTCAGCGGCTCGCTGCTGCTGGTGCTGATCGCCGCGGCCTTCAGCCGCTGGGTGAAGGGGGCTCTGCCCTATCCGCACCATTGGTTGTGAGACTTCGCAGGAGGTGGGTGATGGTCAGTCGTGCCTTGGCCAAGACTTAGCTAAGGCTTCGCTTAGCCCC
>VGQC01000011.1 GCA_016882385.1 Cyanobacteria bacterium M_DeepCast_100m_m1_067
CGGGTCGCCCGGCGCCACCCGCAGCAGCAGGAACACGAGGCTGGCGATCAGCCACAGCATCACCGGCGCCAGGGCGAGCCGGGCCGCCAGGTAGCGCAGCAGGGTGCGGCGGCGGCTCATGGCTTGCTGAGCTCCTGCAGCAGCAGCCGGCCGGAGCCATCGAAGCGGGGTTGACTCACCTGGCGCTGGGCCCAGGCCCGCGGCGCCACCAGCCACACCGGTAGGTAGGGGTTGGCGGCAGCGGTCTGGCGCTGGATGCGGCGCAGCAGGGCCGTGCGCGCCGGACCGGCCAGGGCGGCGCTGCGCTCCAGCTCCTGCTGCAGCCCGGGGCGGCTCCAGAAGCTACCGCTGGCGGCGCTGGCTCCCTTGCGGCAGCGGTCCCCCTCGGCCTGGTCGCAACCCAGCAGCGGCACCAGGTAGTTGTCGGCGTCGGGGAAGTCGCCCATCCACTCCAGCAGGATCAGCGGGAAGGCGCCATCGCCCAGCTGGCGGTAGGCGGTGGTGGCCTCCATGCCGGTCACCTCCAGCTGCACGCAGTCGCCCAGATCCTGCCGCAGCTGGGCCTGCCAGGTGAGGGCAAACAGTTTGTCGGCGGGCACGTTGGAGCGGAAGGTGAGCGGCAGGCTGAGCCGTTTGCCCTGGCAGTAACCGGCCTGGCGGTAGAGCTGGCGGGCCTTTGCTGGGTTGTAGTTGGGCCAGGCCTGGGGATCGGCGCCCTTGAGGCTGGGCGGCACCAGGTCGCGCAGCGGCGGCCGCAGGCCCAGGGTCACCCGGCGGCTGATTGTGGCGCGATCGAGGCTGTAGGCCACCGCCTGGCGCAGCCGCGGATCGTTGAGCGGCGGCTGGTCGGTGAGCAGGGTGAGGTAGCCGATCTCCAGGGCCGGGCCGCTGCCCTCCCGCAGCGCCCCCGCCGCTGCCCGTCGCCGCAGGGCCGCTTGCTGGTCGATCTCCAGGCTGGTGGAGAGCAGCACATCCACCTCGCCGCTCTGCAGGGCGCCAAATAGGGCGGTGGAGTTGCTCAGGGCCACCAGGTCGAGGCCGCCGTTGGCGGGCTTGGCCCCCCAGTAGCCGGCGAAGGGCTCCAGCCGCTGCTGCTGGTCGGTGAAGAAGCTGAGCCGGTAGGGGCCCGTGCCCACGAAGCGGTTGTTGAGGAAGCTGCGGTGGTGCGTGCGGTAGGCGCTGGGGGAGAGCGGCGTGAGGTTGACGGCGCTGAGCAGCTCAGCCAGGGCGCTGTAAGGGCGCTTGAGCGTGAGTTCGATCGTGTAAGGCCCTACGGCCCGCACGGCGCTCACCCGATCGCCGAGCAGGTAGCTGAGCTTGCCGATCGCCAGAAACCGCTCCAGCGTGAACACCATCGCCGCCGCGTTGAACGGCGTGCCGTCGTGGAAGCGCACCCCCTGGCGCAGCGCCACCCGGGCGGTGAGCCCGTCGGCACTCACGTGGGGCAGGGCCACCGCCAGCCGCGGCTCCAGCTGGCCGCGGGTGTCGATCGCGTACAGCGGATCACCGATGGCACTGAGCAGCTGCATGGCGCCGAAGGTGTAGGCGCCTGCTGGATCGACCGTGTCGATGCGGTTTTTGCTGGCCACCACCAGGCGGTTGCTGGCCTGGGGGGTGGCGGGCGTCTCACGGCGGGGTTGGCAGCCCCCGAGGAGGCCCATCCCCAGGCTGCCAACCCCTAGGCCGGCCATCAGCAGGGCAGCAGCCTGGGTGCGGTTCAGCCGCGGAGCGCGGGGCAAGGGGCGGCCGTCAAAGCGATGTCATTCAAGACCGATGCGGCCGGGCTGGACGCACCTGCTGCAGGGAAATTTCAAACACCTCCGAGCCCTGGCGCGACAGGGGCCAGCGGCGCAGCCAGCAGCGGTCGTGGTGGTCGTCGATGCCAATTACCTGGTAGAGCTGCTCATCGCTGCCGAGTTGCACGCAAGCCCCCTGGTGAAGGGCGCTTGCGGCAGTCGCGGTGGCCGTGGAGCAGGTGGGACCAGTCATGGAGGAAGGCGGCGACGGACGCCGGCGGGATAGATGACGGGGCTGGAGGGTGGGAATCGGGACAGAGTCGTGAAGGATTGTCGTGGGAGCCCTTGTCACAACGGAATCCTGGAGGTCTTGCGAGGCTGAAACTGTTCGTGTCGTTACCAAGGCCGGCCTGGTGAGGGGATCGTCACAGTCACCGGGCGAGAGGCGTCTTAAGGATTGCTTCGGATTGATGCACCCACTGTGGCCTGTCATGGGGCCCTTCGCCCAGCGGGTGGCGATTTGCAGACCTGATGGCGTTGATCAGTCGCGAAATGGATTGACCACCGCCAGGTCAAGGTCCTGAAAATGGCGCATGTTGCGTGTCGCCAACGAGGCGCAACGGGCCAAGGCAATGCCGGCGATCAGGGTGTCGCGCAGATCAACGGGTGTGCCCTTGGATTTGCGGTGCGCAGCCAGCTGCGCCGCCCGCTGGGCTGCCAATCCATCCAGCGGGGCAATTCTGCCCTGCACCAGTTGGCTCAGGAGCTGCTCCAGCCCCTGCTCAAGCTGGGTGCGGCGAGCACCCAGAGGCAGTGTGGCGAGGCCATAGCGCAGCTCAAACACCACAACACTGGGAAGCCAAATCTCGTCAGCTGACTGCTCATTGAGCCAGCGCACAACATCCAGGTTGGGGCGGTTCTGCATCAGCGCAGACACCACATTGGTATCCAGCAAGATCATCGGCTTCCCGCAGGCTCACCCACCGAAATCGGCTGGTTCAGCCTCTTGTCCTTCCCATTGCGGAATCGCGTCGTCCAGCCCAAGGCCCGCAAACAGTGCGGCCATGCGGCTTCCGAGGCCCAGACCCGCAGGCGTCGTGGCTGAGTCCTGATCTTGGGTTGCCTGACTGAGGATGAGCCGCGCCTCCTCCTCCATGCTGCGGCCATGGCGTCGTGCACGGAGGCGCAGGGCCTCCTTGACCGCTTCATCCAGGTTGCGCACCAAAAGTTGAGCCACCGCAGCCACACTCCACTGCTATCACGATAGCGAGCCTGCTCCCTTAAGCGTGCGCAAACAGGCGGCCACGGTCTGCACGCCAGCCAGGGCTTGGATGGCGGCGAGGGCCTGGCGGAAGTTGGCTTCGCACACGTCGTGGGTGATCACCACGATTTCGGCGTCGCCGGCGCTCTGGGTTTCGAACTGCACGATCGACTGGATCGACACCCCCGCTTCGCCGAAGCAAGTGCCGATCTTGCCGATCACGCCGGCCTCGTCGCTGGTGCGCAGCCGCACGTAGTTGCGGTGGGTGGTGACGGCGCTGTCCACCAGGCGGCAGGCCCGCCAGCTGCCCGCCGCCAGCAGGGGATCGAGGGGAACCTTGGCCCCGCTGCCGGTGGCCTGGCGGATGCCGGCGATGTTGAGGATGTCGGCCACCACAGCCGAGGCGGTGGGGCCGGCGCCGGCCCCAGGGCCGTAAAACATCACCTGGCCCACCGGATCCCCCTCCACCAGGATCGCGTTGTTCACCCCGTTCACCCCGGCCAGCGGATGGGCTTTGGGCAGCAGGGTGGGGTGGACGCGCACATCGAGCAGCTGGGTCGACTCCGGCTCGCTGGGCATCGCCTGGGCGACTGCCAGCAGCTTCACCACGTAGCCCAGCTGGGCGGCATAGGCGACGTCACGGGCATCCAGCCGGTCGATGCCCTCGGTGGGGATGGCGGCCCGGGGCACGCTGCCGCCGTAGGCCAGGCCCGCCAGGATGGCGATCTTGTCGGCGGCGTCACCGCCCTGCACATCGGCGGCGGGATCGGCTTCGGCGTAGCCCAGCCGCTGGGCGTCGGCCAGCACGTCGGCGTAGGCGGCCCCCTCGGCCGCCATGCGGCTGAGGATGTAGTTGGTGGTGCCGTTGATGATGCCGCTCACCCGTTGGATGCGGTTGGCGCCCAGGGATTGCTTGAGCGGCTCGATGATCGGGATGCCGCCGCCCACGGCCGCTTCGATCAGCACATAGACGCCCTGCTCGGCGGCGGCCGCGGCGATCTCCTCGCCGTAGCGGGCGATCACGGCCTTGTTGGCTGTCACCACCGGCTTGCCGGCGGCGATCGCCCGCAGGATCAGGGAGCGGGCCGGCTCCAGGCCGCCCATCACCTCCACCACGATGTCCACGGCAGGGTCATCCACCACCGTCTCGGGATCGGTGGTGAGCAGCGCGGCGGCCAGCTCCACCGGCCGCGGTCTGGCCAGGTCGCGCACCGCCACTCGACGCAGTTCCAGCTCAGCCACCAGCGGATGGCGCCCGGAGGGGGTCGCCAGGATGCCGGCCACGCCTGCCCCAACCGTGCCGAGGCCGAGCAAGCCGATGCCGATGGTCATGCGCTGGGGGATTGCAGAGAAGCGATCCTAGAAATCAGCCCGCTTGTGATGACATCAGCCCGCCAGCGCCTGGGCCTGGGCCTGCATCAGCCGCAGGATGTTGAGGAAGCCGTTGGCCCGCGACGGCGTCAGGCTGGCCTGCAGACCCGTGGCCGCGATGAACGCCGGATCGATCGCGACGGCCTGCTCGGGCGTGAGCCCCTCCAGTCCTTGAATCAGCAGGGCCAGAAGCCCCTTGGTGATCGCCGCATCGGAATCGCCCCGCCAGTGGAGCTTGCCGTCCACCAGTTCCCCGACCACGAACACCTGGGAGACGCAGCCCTTCACCTTGAAGGCATCGTGGCGAAAGTCTTCCGGAAGGGGTTCGAGCTTCTTGGCCAGCCAAAGCACGTATTCGTAGCGCCGTCGGGGATCGGCGGTGCCGGCCAGACGCGCCACGATTTGATCGAGGGCAGGGCTGCCGGTGGGGACTGCTGCCATCAGCGGCGTCCCGTGCGCCGGCCGCGGCGCCAGGCCAGGGTCCCACCCAGGGCTCCCATGCCCAGGGTCCCAACGCCCAGAACACCACCGATGGCGCTGAGGTCTAGCGGCTTCCAGCCAGCGGCGCGTGAGCTGGTGGTGGTGGGACTGGCGCCGGGCAGTTCCAGGTAGTCGCGGTGACCGGGTCCCTTGTCCACCTGCACTTCCCAGGCGGCAGTCGCCTCTTGGGGCAGGCGGAAGCGCAGCTGGCCGTTGGCGTCGGTGCGGCCCACGTCGATCGGGGTGCCACCCGGTGGCATCAGCCGCACCACCGCATCGTCGGCTGGTTCGCCGTTGCCGAAGCGGCTGTCGAGCACCAATTGGTCCGTAAGGCTGCTCAGCCGCTCGAGGCTGCTTTCCAGGGCATGACAGCGGGCAGGCGCTGGCCCAAGCAGGAGGGCTGCAACCGCTGCGAGGCTGCTGGCGGCGCTGAAGCGGACCGCTGGGTGGCGCAGGGTCATGGCTGGATCAGGACGCTTTCCAGCGACTATCGCTGCTTTTGCCGGCCTGCACCATCCGCACCATTGAGCTCACCATCATGGACAGGGCGTCGTGGCTCTGGCCGCGCTCCTGGAGTTCGGCGGCCAGCACCTGCTCAGGGGCTGAGGCGTGGCTGCTGGGAATGCGCGACGCAGACAGGTCCAAGGCGATGCCGGTGGAATGAACTTGATCTTGGCAAACGGGGGCAGCGACTGCGCCGCCCGTGAAGCCTTTGTTGAACAAGTTGTTTAACAACCTGTCTCACCGGTTCTACACCGAGGCGCGGCCTCCAGCCAGCACGGCCCGTTTTCATCCAGCCAGCCCTGCAGGGGCACGTCCCAGGGGTCGCGGGGCAGCTGCTCCACCCGGCAGCCCCCGGGCAGCACCGCCAGCGCCGGCACCCGCGCCCAGGTCGGATCCGCCCGCAACCGGTCGTACCAGCCGCCGCCATAACCGAGCCGAATCCCGGCAGCGTCGCAGGCCAGGGCTGGGATCAGCAGCAAGCCCAGCATCTCCGGCTCCAGCGCGCCTCCTCCCAGCCCACCCCCTCCCAGCGCTTTCGTGCAGGCCTCTGGGGCGGGGATGCCACAGCCATCGGGCGCCAAGGCCCTGGCGTCGTCCCAGAGCCGGTACACCAGTTGGGCGTCACCATCCTCGGCGGTGTGGGTGATGGCCGGCAGGGCCACCCGGCCGGGCAGCAGGGTTTGCAGGGCTCGTAGATCAACCTCGCCGGGAAGGGGCCAGTAGAGCCCCAGACGCTGACCCGGGCTCAGCAACCCGGGCACATGCCGCAGCGCCTGGGTCTCAATCGCGGGTTGGGCCGCCGGCAGCAGGGCCTGGCGCTGGGCCCGAAACTGTTGGCGCAGCGCGGCTTTGGTGCTGGCGGTGGCGTCATCCGCGGCGCTCATCGCTGGAACCATCCCGTGAGGGCGGCCGCGAGGGCGTCGGCGGCATCATCGGGGCGGGGTGGGGTGTCGAGGTCGAGCTCGCGCATCACCGCCTCGAGCACCTCGTCTTTCTGGGCGTGGCCGTGGCCGGTGAGGGCCTGCTTGATCTGCATCGGCGGAAACTCCACCACTGGCACCTGGAAGCGCGCCAGGGTCATCATCAGCACGCCGCGGGCCTGCACCACGGCGATGGTGGTGCTGGAGCGGTAGTAGAAAAACTTTTCCACCACCGCCAGCTCGGGCCGCCAGGTGCGGATCAACACCCGCAGGTCGCGGGCAATCTCCACCATCCGCTCCCCCTCGCTGCGGCCGGGCTCGGTGCGCAGGATCCCGCAGTCGAGCAGCGCTTGACGGCCCCCTCCGGTGTCGATCACTCCGTAGCCCACGCGAGCCAGGCCGGGATCGATGCCGAGGATGCGCATCGCTCAGGCCTCGGGGCTGAGTCGGTAAGGAACCTGCACACCGCCGAGGGACTCTGGGAAGTCGCGGGTGTTGCGGGTCACCAGCTGCAGACGATGGCAGCGCGCCGTGGCGAGGATGATGGCGTCTGGGATTTTCAGGCCCAGGCTGCGGCGGCAGGCCACCGCCTCCCGGGCGATGGCCTGGGTCAGCTCCAGGCGGGGAAAGCTGCTGAGCCAGGGTTCCACGGCGCCCAATTCGTCGTCGTGGCAGCCCACCAGGATTTCCATCCAGCTGATCACGCTGATCGAGGTTGCCCCGGCGTGGGCCTCGATCCAGGCGAGGGCCTGGGCTTCCCCGCGTAAGAGGTCGATCAGGATGTTGGAGTCGAGCAGCAGCCCTGCCGTCGCAATCCCAGCGGCCACGTCAGCGCTCCCATTCGCTGCGCAGGGCCCGTTCCAGGCTCAGAGCGTCTTCCGGGCGGTTGCGCCATAGCCCGAAGACGCTTTGGTGCTGAACGCCCTGATGATCGAGCCAGCTGCGCAGGGCCTGGCGCAGGCCTTCGGCACGGGACAGGCCGCGCTGGCGGCAGAGGCTGTCGAGCCGTTCCCGATCAGTGTCGGGCAGATCGATGATCGTGCGCATCGGGCCCGCACCCCCACGGTTCTGATTGATATCGGCATCATATGCCGTTATCAATGCCGGGGGCGCGGAGTCAGGCCGCCAGGGCCAGTTCGAAAGCGCTGCGGTCGCTGCTGTCGGGGCGCTCGAACACCTTGCAGAACACTTTCACCACCCGGTCGCCCGAGTCGATCTGCTCGAGGGGGTCCTTGCGCAGCCGGTGGCGCAGGCAGCAGGCCACCACCCGGGCGATGTCGTCTTCGCTCACCTCGGTGCGGCCCTCGAAGGCCGCCAGGGCGCGGGCGGCGCGGTTGGTGACGATGTCGCCGCGCAGGCCATCCACATCCAGTTCGCCGCACACCGCCGAGATGCGAATGCGCAGGTCGTCGTCGATGGCCACGTGCGGCAGCCGCTGCTGGGCGTCCACCACCCGCGCCTGCAGGGCGTCCTGGGTGGTTTGCACGGCGTTGTTGAAGCCGTCGGGATCGCTGTCGAAGTTGGTGCGCTGGTCCACCACCTGCACCCGCAGCTCGGGATCGCGCACGGTGCGCACCTCCACGCTCATGCCGAAGCGATCGAGCAGCTGGGGCCGCAGCTCGCCTTCCTCCGGGTTGCCGGAGCCGATCAGCACGAAGCGGGCCGGGTGGCGCACGCTCACACCCTCGCGCTCCACCGTGTTCCAACCCGACGCCGCCGAGTCGAGCAGCACGTCCACCAGGTGGTCGTCGAGCAGGTTCACCTCGTCGACGTAGAGCAGGCCGCGGTTGGCCTTGGCCAGCAGGCCGGGCTCAAACGCCCGCACGCCCTCACTCAGGGCTTTTTCGATGTCGATCGTGCCGCAGAGCCGGTCTTCGGTGGCGCCCAGGGGCAGGTCGACCATCGGCACCTGGCGGGGCTCCACCGGCAGCTGTTCGCCCTGCTCGGCCCGGGTGCGCACCTCAGCGCTCTGCAGGTCGGGGTCGTCCGGGGAGCTGTTGTAGGGGTCGCCGGCCACCACGTCGATCTCGGGCAGCAGGTCGGCCAGGGCCCGGATCGTGGTCGATTTGCCCGTGCCGCGGTCGCCCATGATCATCACGCCGCCGATGCGCGGGTCGATCACGTTGAGCAGCAGGGCCAGCTTCATCTCCTCCTGCCCGACGATCGCGGTGAAGGGGAAGACCCTGCGCTTGCGGGGAGCTGGCGTCACGGACGGCTGGCTGACGTGGTTTTGGATTGTTTCACAGCTTGTTGCACAGGTTATTTCTGAGCTTGTGGCGCCAGTCCTTCGGAGATCGGCAGCAGGCTCAGCACCTGGGGCGGTGTGGCATCGGCCGGATAGATCAACCGCACCTGCAGTTGGCGGCTGGCCCCCGGCGCCAGGCTCACCGTGCCCAGGGCAGGCCCGGGTTCACCGGCTCGCTGCACCAGGTGGAAGCTGCGGCGGCCTGCGGGGCGGCCTGGTGCACCCGAGGGGGAGGGCGCGCCATCGAGGCCCGTCACCTCCACCGTGCCGCGGAACATCACCGGCCTGCTGGTGGGGGTGCTGTGGAAGCGCAGCCCGCCTGCCGCGCTGTCGCCTTTGATCGGCGATTCCAGCGCCAGCTGCAGCGCCACCGGCTCGGACGTGTCGTTGCGCAGGGGGATGCTCAGGTCGTATTCGACGCCGTAGTTGCCGTGGGCGGCCCAGGCGGTGCCGGGGTAGAAGGCCTGCAGCTCGGCGGTTTGCACCTGGCCGCTGCCCAGGGTGCCCCGCTCCAGGGAGGCGATCGGCCAGGAGATCGGCGCGCGGCGCACGCTTAGCCAACGCTGGCCCGGATCGGTGAGCCGGGTGCGCCAGGTGCTGCCCACCTGCACCCCGCTCACCCGCGAATAGATCATTCCCGCCTTGCTACCCCGGGGGGTGGGCGCGTGCTCCCGTGGGCTCAGCCCCCCCTCCAGCAAGGCGGCCCAGCTGGAGGCGCTCGGCGGCTCATTGCCGCGGCCGAAGGCGGCCAGTGTGGCCAGGCTCACGGGGCCGGAGCTCTCCAGGCGCAGCTGCAGATTGCGGCCGTTAAGCAGGGGGTCGAGGCCCCGCACCGGCAGGGGCAGCACCACCAGGGTGCTGGGCGCACCGGGCGGCAGGGTCCAGCTGGCGGGCAGTTCGGGGCTGCGCTGGCGGCCCAGCAGTTCGGTGGCCACCCGGCTGCCGGGCCCGGCCCACACCGGCGTGCTGCCCTGGACCATCAGGGCCGGCAGGGGCAGGAAGGGCGCACTGGCCTGGCCGGGTTCCACCGCCTGCGATAGGGCCGTGGAGCCACTCAGCAGCTTCAGCACCACCGGCTCTGGCCCGCGGGGAGCCGCCAGCACCGCCAGCCACAGGGTGGAATCGAGGCTCTCCGACTTGCCGGCATACACGTGGTGGCTGAACAGGTCGAAGCGGCCGCTGAGGGCCACATCCAGGTGGGCCGCCGGCACGCCGCGGCCCTTGCCTGGGAAGGTGGAGAGGAGGATCCCCGGCTCGCGGATCAGCTCGGGGTTGTTGTCGTTCACCAGCAGCACCCGGTCGAGGCCGCCGCTGAGGGGCGCCACGGTTTGGGGGCGCAGTGCAGGGGCTGGGGTGACGGGCTTTGTGGGAGCTGGCTGGGCCAGCGCACTGGTTGGGGCGGCCAGGGCGGTCAGCAGCAGGGGCAGGCAGGTGCGCCGCCAGGTGAGCTGGCTCATTTGCGGCCTACCAGGGTTTTGGACACTTCGCCGGCCATGGCACGGATCAGATCAGCGGAACGGGGGTCGTTGAACGGGCCCTTGACCATGAACGCCGCCACGGCCCGCTGGCCATTGGGCAGTTGGATCAAGGCCGCATCGGAGTAGGCGATGCCGATGTCGCCGGTTTTGTTGTAGGTGGTGATCCCGAAGCTGAGCAGCTCGCTGTCGGGGTCGGCGGAATCCTTGCCGAGCCCCAGCAGCAGCCCCAGCGGAATCAGGGTGTTGGTGCGGGAGGTGCCCATGATTTCCCGGAATAGGTCGCGGGCCCGGGGGCTCAGCTTCTCGCCGGTGTCCACGAGGGCGATTGAGCGGGCCAGGTCGCGGCTGCTGGTGGTGTTGGTGCCCTCGAGGTCGGGCAGCCAGTTGTTCACCGCTGTGGAAGGCAGGCCGATGGCCGTGAAGCGCTCATTCAGGGCTGTTTTGCCGCCCAGGCGTTTGATCACCAGGTTGGTGGCGCTGTTGTCGCTCACCCGGATCATTTCGGTG
The DNA here is from genome assembly GCA_016882385.1 of Cyanobacteria bacterium M_DeepCast_100m_m1_067. Lineage (GTDB taxonomy): Bacteria > Cyanobacteriota > Cyanobacteriia > PCC-6307 > Cyanobiaceae > Cyanobium_A. Next base: position 10,503 of record VGQC01000011.1, read on the forward strand.
GCCGCTTCAAAGAACGGGAAGCGGGTACCGACCGGTTTGCTGGCCATCCAGCCGGCGCCCCCTCCCACCACCTCCTTGGTGAGGGGCAGCGGCTCGTTCCAGCGCAGCTTGCCGCTGTCGAGGTCTTCCAGGCCCGCCAGCAGGATCGGCGTCTTGATTGAGCTGGCGGCCGGCAGGGGCAGGTCGGGCTGCAGTTGGGCGAAGCGCCCGTCGTCGAGCACCAGCAGGAAGGCCGAGCTCTGCAGGCCTTTCTGGGCGGCGGCGAGCTGGGCCCAGCGCTGGCTGAGGGCCGTGAGCTCGGTGCGGGGTTCGAACTGCCCCGGGTCGAGCCCCTTGCCGGTGTTGGCGGCCCCAAGGTCGAGGCTGGGGGCCTCAATGGCGCCCTGGGCCAGGCGGGGGGCCAGCAGCTTGAGGCTGGTGCCGGTGATCACCCCCAGACCGATGCCCATCACCATCAAGCGCAGCACCAGCCGTAGGGGCTGGCCCCAGCGGCTTTTGGGGCTGCGGGGCGAACGGCCGGCAGTCACAGGGCCATGCAGTCGAAGTGACTCGACGCTAAGGGGTCTGGCCAGGCTTGTTGCCTCGCTGGCCAGTCCCCCGCTCCGTGGCCCAGCGCAGCTGGCGCACCATGCCGCGCACCAGGGCCACCTCCTCGGCCGAGATCTGGGCCCGCTGCAGCAGCGCCCGCAGCTTGGCCATGCGGGCGTGGGCGGTGTGGGGATACAGGAAGCCCACGTCGAGCAGCAGGGCTTCGGCGTCGCCGAGCATGGCCTCAAGGGCCTCACGGGCGCCGGGGTCGGGAAGGGTGGGCTCGGGCATGCCGAGCTGCGCGCCAAGGCCGTGCCAGGTGTGCAGCACCAGGGCGGCGGCGTGGGAGAGGTTGAGGGAGCTGTAGGCCTCGCCGCTGCCCAGGGTCAGCAGCCGACCGGCCTGGAGCAGCTCGTCGTTGCTGAGGCCGCGGTCTTCCCGCCCGAACACCAGGGCCCGGGGGCTTGGCGGCCCTTGGGCCAGCCAGTGCAAGGCCGGCTCCGGGGTCAGCAGGGGCAGGGGTTCGCCGGCGCGCCGGCCGCTGGTGGCGACCACCCGGTGGCAGTCGGCCAGGGCGGCGCTGAGGCTGGGGAACAGACGGGCCTGCTCCAGCACCCAGGCCCCATGCACGGCCATGCGCCGGGCCTCTTCGCCCAGATGGTCGCAGCGGGGCGCCACCAGGCGCAGCTCCGCCACCTCGAAATTGGCGCAGAGTCGGGCGATGCTGCCGACGTTGAGCGGGCCGGCTGGCTCCACCAGCACCACGGCGAGCGGGGGGGGCTGTTGAGCTGTGGCGCTCACACCAGGCCCGCTCACACCAGTCCGTTGAGATAGGCCAGCAGGTCGGCCATCGCCTGGGGCTCGGGCTGAAAGCGCGGCATCGGCGGGGTGCGACCGCTCACCACCTGCTGGATCAGCTGCCGGGAGCTCCTGCGTTCCGACACCCCGTGCAGGTTGGGCCCCACCAGCCCCTGGCCGGCGATGCCGTGGCAGCCGGCGCAGTTGAGCCGGAACAGCCGGCCGCCATTTTCACTGGAGCCGCTGAGTTCGAGGGTCTGGCGCGTGTAGGGGTCGGTTTGGGCTGCGGGCAGCACCAGCAGCACCGCCACGATGCAGGCGGCCGCCGCCATCCCCACCAGGGCGGCGATCAGGCCGCGGCGACCGTTGGGGGCAACGGCTGCCGGGGCAACGGGTGCTGGGGAGACCGTGGGGGTCAGGGGTTGGCCGGTCACAGTTGGTGCAGCAGGCTCGCGGTGAGAGCCACGGACATGGAACAATTGTGCCCAGATTGCCGCGGTAACCGCCCCATGATCGAACCCCTGCTCTGCGGCATCGTGCTCGGTCTGATTCCCGTGACCCTGGCGGGCTTGTTTGTGGCGGCCTGGAACCAGTATCGCCGCGGCACCCTGCTCGACTGAGGCCCTCCGCGACTGAGGCCAGACTGCTTGTTTACGGCCGTCAGGCCCGCTGCAGCAGCACAAGGCTGGTGCTGCCATAGCGCCGTTCGGCGCTCCGTTGCCATCCCTCGGGCGTGGGTGGCACCGCTGAGCTGGCGCATTCCCACACCAACGTGCCGCTGGGCTTGAGCCAGGCGCCGGCTGCCACGCCAGCGGCGATCGCTGCGTAGAGCCCAGCGGCATAGGGCGGATCGGCGTAGATCAGATCAAAGCCTTCGCTGCCTTCGGTTGCAGGCTGGGCCAGCCAGCGGCTCACCTCGCGGCAGTGCACCTCCCAGGGGGGAGTCGCCCCGGCGGCCCGATCCAGACCCTCGGCCACCGCGGCCAGATTGGCCTTGGCCACAGCGGCGATCCGCCGGTCTTGCTCCACCGCCACGACGCGGCGAGCACCCCGCTGCAGCGCTTCGCAGGCCATCACGCCGCTGCCGCTGCACAGATCCAGCCAGGCGGAGCCCGGCAGCTCGGCGGCCAGCAGGTTCATCACCGCCAGCCGCACCCGGGAGCTGGTGGGGCGGGCCGTGTTGCCGGGGGGGCTCTGCAGGCGCCGGCCACCGCTCAGCCGCAGGCTCATGGCTGGGCGAGCCAGTCCAGCCAGCGGCGCAGGATCACCTCGCCGTGGGGGCCGGATTTCTCCGGGTGAAACTGGCAGGCCCCGATGGCGCCCTGCCACACCGCGGCCGTAACGGCGGTGTCGCCGAAGCGCACCAGGGCGGTGTTGCAGGCCGGATCGCTGGGCTCGGCGGCGTAGGAGTGCACGAAGTACACCCAGGTGTCTGGGCTGCTGGCGGGGAGCAGCGGGCTGGGGCTGGCGGCGATCAGAGACTCCCAGCCCATGTGGGGAATCGGCTGGCCCGGCTGGCGCGGCAGGGCCTTCACCCGGCCCTTGAGCAGGCCGAGGCCCGCCGCCGTGCCCTCGTCGCTGGCCTCAAACAGCAGCTGCAGCCCCAGGCAGATGCCCAGCAGGGGCTTGCCCGCGGCGCACCAGCTGGTGATCGCCTCGGCCAGGCCGCCCTGGCGCAGCCGCTCCATGGCCGGGTCGAAAGCCCCCACCCCCGGCAGCACCAGGGCCGTGCAGCCGTCCATCTCGGCGGCGCTGGACACGGGCTGCACCACAGCGCCGAGCCGCTCAAACGCTCGCTGAACCGAGTGCAGGTTGCCCATGCCGTAGTCGATCAGGCCAAGGCGGGTCATGGGGGCGTGATGGGTTGGCGCCGACCAGGCTGCTCCAGCACCTGGCCGGGCGGAACGGGCAGGCTGTTGAGGGCATCGAGCAGCTGGTAGAGCCGGCCGATGCGACGGCGATTGAAGTGGAAATTCAGGCAGGGGCGCAGCAGGCCGGCATCGTCAACGGTGTCGCGGGCCTGGATGACGCCCTCATCCACCAGATCGTCGAACTGGAGATTGAGGGCCTTGAGCTGTTCGCTCTGGAGGGCGGCGTTGAGCAGCAGCTCGATGCGATCGTCGCCGAGCCGCGCCGAGTGGAACAACCGGTAGAAGTGGCTGATGCGGGCCACCGCCTCCTCGGCCGTGTGGGCCTCGCTCAGCAGGTCGCCGTCTTCCGGTGAGATCACGCCGCGGGCGGCCAGTCCTTCGTTGAGATCCCGCTGCCAGCCGCTCCAGAAGCTGTCGCCTTCGGGTGCCAGCAGCACCAGGGGGATCGGTGGGGTGCGGCCGGTCTGAATCAGGGTGAGCGATTCGAACAGCTCATCGAGGGTGCCGAAGCCCCCGGGCAACACCACCAGGGCGTCGCTCTCCCGCAGGAAGAACAGCTTGCGGGTGAAGAAATAGCGAAAGTGCAGCAGCCGGCCATCGCAGCTGCTCACAAAGCGATTGGCGTGCTGCTCGAACGGCAGATCAACGTTGAGACCGATGCTGGCTTCGCAGCCGGCACCGCTGTTGGCGGCTTCCATGATGCCGCCACCGGCTCCGGTCATCACCTCAAAGCCGGCTTCAACAGCACAGCGGGCCAGCTGCTCGGCCAGGCCATAACAGGGATCGCTGGCGACTGTGCGGGCCGAGCCGAAGACGGCGATCTTGCGGGTGTCGCGATGGGGGTGAAACACCTCCAGGGCTTCGCTGATATCGGCAAGGGCCCCGCTGATCAGACGCCACTCATCTTGACCGCGTTCGTGGCGACCCACCTGCAACAGCGACACCAGCGATCGCTCGATCAGGTGCCGTTGGGGGTGGTTTTCGAGCTCCTGGGCCAGAACCTGCAGCGGACTCTGGCCGAAACGGGATGGGTCGCTCAGATGTCTGCCCTCAACCAGCAGGGATGCTTAGAGGTACTTGGAAATCGTGCCCGAGAGGGTGGTTTTGGGGACGGCGCCCACCACAGTGTCAACCTTCTGACCGCCCTTGAAGATCATCAGGGTGGGGATGCTGCGGATCCCGTACTGGCTGGCGACGTTGGGGTTTTCGTCGGTGTTGAGCTTGAACACCTTGATCTTGCCTTCGAATTCGGCGGCGATCTCATCGACGATCGGCGCGACCATGCGGCAGGGGCCACACCAAGGGGCCCAGAAGTCAATCAGCACGGGCAAATCACTCTTGAGCACGTCTTGCTCAAAGGAAGTGTCAGTGACAGCGGCAGCGCTGGACATCCTTGCTGGATCAGGGTTTCAGCAAATCTAGCAAGGTTATTTCAGGGCAACCATGGTCCGTTGCAGGTCGTGATCCGACCTGGCTCGGTGGCTGCCGGGGAAGACAAAAGGCCCGGACGCGCCGGGCCGGAGGGTGTGAGGAGTGTGTGAGCCGAAGCCCCCACGCCTTCAAGCTAACGCCGCGGTCTATTTGCCCATGCCCAGCTGCTGGGCCTTTTGATACACCTTGCCCTCGGTGAGCAGGGAGGGGGCTACCACCACCTCCACCTGCTGCATCTCCTTGATGGTGCGGGCGCCCAGGGTGCCCATGGAGGTGCGGATGCAGCCGAGCAGGTTTTGGGTGCCGTCGTCGAGGGAGGCTGGGCCGCGCAGGATTTTTTCGAGGCTGCCGGTGGTGCCCACCTTGATGCGGGTGCCGCGGGGCAGCACCGGGCTCGGGGTGGCCATGCCCCAGTGGAAGCCGCGGCCGGGGGCCTCGGCGGCGCGAGCGATCGGCGAGCCGATCATCACGGCGTCGGCGCCGCAGGCCAGGCATTTGCAGATGTCACCGCCGGTGACGATGCCGCCGTCGGCCACGATTGGCACGTAGCGGCCGCTTTCGTTGCAGTAGTCATCGCGGGCGGCAGCGCAGTCGGCCACCGAGGTGGCCTGGGGGATGCCGATGCCCAGCACGCCGCGGCTGGTGCAGGCGGCACCGGGGCCGATGCCCACCATCACGCCGGCGGCGCCGGCCCGCATCAGCTTGAGGGCGACGTCATAGGTGACGCAATTGCCGATCACCACGGGCACGCCGAAGTCGCGGCAGAGGGCCTCGAGATCCAGGGTTTCCTGGCCTTCAGGTCCGACGTGCTCGGTGCTCACCACCGTGGCCTGCACAAAAAACAGATCGGCGCCGGCTTCGGCGATCGCTTTGCCGAATTTCAGGGCCGCCACGGGGGTGGCGCTCACGGCCGCAATACCGCCACCGGCCTTGATTTCAGCGATGCGCTGGCGGATGAGGTCTTCCCGCACCGGCTGGCTGTAGAGCTCCTGCATCAGCGGCACGAAGCTGTCGCGGTCGACGGCGGCGATGCGGTCGAGGGCGGGGTTGGGGTCGTCGTAGCGGCACTGGACGCCCTCCAGGTTGAGCACGCCCAAGGCGCCCTGCTTGGCGAGTTCCACAGCCATGCCCACATCCACCACGCCATCCATGGCGCTGGCGATGATCGGGATCTCGCGGGTGATGCCGCCCAGGGTCCAGCTGCTGTCGGTAACGGCCGGGTCAACGGTGCGGCCGCCCGGAACCAGGGCGATCTCGTCGATGCCGTAGGCGCGGCGGACGACGCGATTGCGACCGAGCTGGATGTTCACCGGAACTGTGCGTATTCGGGCCAAGCTATCAATCGATGGGCACCGATTCCTTGGCAGCGATTTCGGCTCAGCCTTTGCCGCGGAAGGCCTTCCACCGGTTGCTCAGGCCGCTCAAGAGCCGTTCCCGCTCGCTGCTGCGCAGCAGCTTGGGCACGCCATAGCGCACCGACCACACCACGCCAGCCAACTCCAGTAGCCCTGGCACCAGCGGCAGGCTGTCGAGGGCACCCAGCACGGCGCTGTAGACGCGCAGCACCAGCAGCAGGCCCACCAGTGCAGCCAGGAGCGTGACGGGTTTGCGGGCCTGGCTCCAAAGGCTCTGCAGTTCCCCCTGGTTGAGCCACTGGCGCAGCTTCTGCAGCAGCAGCTCCCATTCGCCGCCCTCCCCGTCGCCTTCACCGTCGGCCGATGGGCCTGGCTGGGTGGCGAGGGGGGCGGGTGTGGGCTCAACCACCAGGGTTGTGGCGACGCTGGGCTCGGGGGGTGCGCTCACCGGTTCGGGTGTGGGCGTGGCAGCAACCGCGTCGAGCGGTGGTTCAACCGGTGCTTCAGCGGTTTGTTCAACACCCTGTTCAACAAGTCCAGCCGGCTCGGGTGTGTTCGGGTCGGGGCTGCTTGGGTCGGGGTTGCTGGTGGTGTCGTCGGCCATGGCAGGCGGCGCCGCGGGTGCACGGAGATGGCGGGAGCTTACGTGTGGTTGGCGGTGTCACCAACACCCGGCAGCCCAACACCTCGCAGCCCAGCACCCTGCCTCCCACCAGCTCAGGCTTCGATCGGCAGCAGGCTGGGGCGCGGGCTGAGTGGCACCAGGGGCAGCCGCAGCGGGAAGGCGCCGCTGAGCAGGGCTTCCGCCAGGGCTTCGGCGGCGGCGGCGGCCAGCCGCGGGCTGTGGGAGGGGGCGCAGCCCACTGAACGGCCCCGCACCGTGATCGTGCCGCTGAGCAGCTCCGCGTAGGTCACCGCCCCCAGGCTCGGCTTGACCCGCCGTGGCACCGAGAGGTCGAGCACGGGGGCCTCCAATGCCTCCGGGCCGGCGGCGGCCTGGCGGGCCACGTCGGCGTTGATCAGCGGCACCGGCGCCGCGATCGCCACCAGCAGGGCGCTGCCGTGGCCCTCAAAGAAGCAGGGGCGCACCCACTCGGGCCGCAGGTCGTGGAGATCCACGCTCACGGCGGCCGCGGCCCCCGGAGTGCGGGCATGGCCGCTGGCCTGGCGGCGGCAGCCGGGCTGGTGCCCGCTGCCGGCCCCCACCACCCAGCCGAGGGCGCCGCCCACCAGCACAGGCGAGCCCGGGCCCAGCAGCGACAGCCCCGGCATGCTGAGGCCGATGCTGCCGGCGCCACTGCAGGAATAAAGGGCGTTGGCGGCCGGCCCCAGCAGGGTGCCGTAGGGGCTGGGGCAGGGGCCTTCGGCCTGGCTGAGGGCTACCACGCCGTTTTCGCTGATGGCCCGGTGCAGCAGCAAGCGGCCGGTGCCGATCTGCTCCAGGCCCAGCTCGGTGTGCAGCTCGCGGCGGGGATGCAGGGCGGTGGCCTCGCCACGGGCGTCGAACGGCAGCGCTCGGCCCTGCAGCAGGGCCGCCAGCAGCTCGGCGCCGCCAGGGGCGTCTCCAAGCCCGCCGCCGATCGGCAGCACCAGCTCGCCGCTGCCGCAGCCCGCCAGCCCCTGCACGCCGGCCAGCTGTCCAGCGCGCAGGCGAATCGGTGGGTCCGTGGGACCGAGGCTCAGGAGCAGGCTGGCCTGGTCGGTGAAGCCCGCATCGGCCGCCACCACCACATCGGTGGCGGCGTAGGCCTCCGCCAGCCCGGCTTGCTGCACCAGGCTCCGGAACGCGGCGGCGGCGCGCACCTGCAGCTGGCCCCGCTCCTGCTTCAGGCGCAGCTCCGCCTCCGAGCGCGGTGGGAATGCGCGGGCGTTTACAGCGGACATGGGCCGGATTTGGGCATTTCCCGGGGGGCTTCGATAAACTGACCTTTGCTTAAGACGGTCATCCATGGCGGACCCCAGCGGACCCGGTGCTGGCTCACCGGGGGAGTCCGGCGGCAACGGCGATTCGCGGATCATCCAGACCGATCTGCGCAACGAGATGTCGCGCTCCTACTTGGAGTATGCGATGAGCGTGATCGTGGGCCGGGCCCTGCCCGATGCCCGCGACGGCCTCAAGCCGGTGCACCGGCGCATCCTGTACGCGATGTACGAGCTGGGCCTGACCAGCGACCGGCCTTACCGCAAATGCGCCCGTGTGGTGGGTGAGGTGCTCGGTAAGTACCACCCCCACGGCGACACGGCGGTGTACGACGCCCTGGTGCGGATGGCCCAGGACTTCAACATGCGCATGCCCCTGGTGAACGGGCATGGCAACTTCGGCTCGGTGGACGGCGATCCCCCGGCCGCCATGCGCTACACCGAATCGCGGCTGCAGGCGCTCACCACCGACAGCCTGCTCGAAGACATCGAAGCCGAAACGGTTGACTTCGCCGACAACTTCGATGGCTCTCAGCAGGAGCCCACCGTGATGCCAGCGCGGATTCCGCAGCTGCTGCTCAACGGCTCCACCGGCATCGCCGTGGGGATGGCCACCAACATCCCGCCCCACAACCTCACCGAGCTGATTGACGGCACGCTGGCGCTGATCGCCAACCCCGAGATCGACGATCTCCAATTGATGGCGATCATCCCGGGTCCCGACTTCCCCACGGGCGGCCAGATCCTGGGCCGCCGCGGCATCCGCGAGACCTACACCACCGGTCGCGGGTCGGTGACGATGCGCGGCGTCGCCTCGATCGAAACGGTGGAAGTGAAAGGCCGCCCCGACCGGGATGCGGTGATTATCACCGAGCTGCCCTTCCAGACCAACAAGGCCTCGCTGATCGAGCGCATCGCCGAGCTGGTGAACGACAAGAAGCTCGAGGGCATCGCCGACATCCGCGACGAATCCGACCGCGACGGCATGCGGATCGTGATCGAGCTGCGCCGCGACGCCTATCCCCAGGTGGTGCTGAACAACCTGTTCAAGCTCACCCCGCTGCAGAACAACTTCAGCGCCTACATGCTGGCGCTGGTGAAGTCGGAGCCGGTGCTGCTCACCCTGCGCAAGATGCTGCAGGTGTTCCTCGACTTCCGCGTCGAGACGATCGAGCGCCGCACCCGCTACTTCCTGCGCAAGGCCGAAGAGCGCGACCACATCCTGCTGGGCCTGCTGCTGGCCCTCGACCAGCTCGATCCGATCATTGCCCTGATCCGGGCGGCCTCGGATGCGGCCACGGCCCGACAGCAGCTGCAGGAGCGCCACGGCCTCAGCGAGATCCAGGCCGACGCCATCCTGCAGATGCAGCTGCGGAGGCTCACGGCCCTGGAGGCCGACAAGATCCGGCTCGAGCACGAGGATCTGGTGGCCAAGATCGCCGACTACAAGGACATCCTGGCCAACCGCGAGCGGGTGCTCACGATCATCACCGAGGAGCTCGGGGTGATCCGCAGCCGCTACCTCTCCCCCCGCCGCACCGAGATCCTCGATCTCGAGGGCGGCCTCGAAGACATCGACCTGATCGCCAACGAGCGCTCGGTGGTGCTGCTCACCGAGAACGGCTACCTGAAGCGGATGCCGGTGAGCGAATTCGAAGCCACCAGCCGCGGCACCCGCGGCAAGGCCGGCACCAAGAGCCAGGGTGAGGAGGCTGTGCGGCTGTTCATCAGCTGCAACGACCACGACAACCTGCTGTTGTTTTCGGATCGCGGCGTGGTGTACACCGTGCCGGCCTACCGGGTGCCGATCTGCAGCCGGGCCGCCAAGGGCACGCCGATCGTGCAACTGCTGCCGATCCCCCGCGAGGAGCAGATCACCTCGCTGCTGGCGGTGAGCGAATTCGCCGAAGACGCCGTGCTGGTGATGCTCACCAGCGGTGGCTATGTGAAGCGCACCCGGCTTTCAGCCTTCGCCAACATCCGCTCCAACGGTCTGATCGCCATCTCCCTCGAGGATGGCGACGCCCTCACCTGGGTGCGGCTGGCCCAGCCCGGCGACAGCGTGCTGATCGGCTCGCGCAACGGCATGACGATCCACTTCCGGCTCAGCGATGAGGAGCTGCGGCCGTTGGGGCGCACTGCCCGCGGCGTGCGGGCCATGAACCTGCGCGCTGGCGACCAGCTGGTGAGCATGGATGTGATCCCGGCCGAGCTCGCCGACCAGGTGGCCAGCAGCGCCGGGGACGATGGCAGCGATGAGGCCGAGGAGGGTGACGAGGTGGCGCCGAGCGAGGGCCCGTGGGTATTGGTGGCCAGCGCCAGCGGCCTGGGCAAGCGGGTGCCGGTGAACCAGTTCCGGCTGCAGAAGCGGGCCGGCATGGGCCTGCGCTGCATGAAGTTCCGCCGCGATGGCGACGTGCTGGTGGGCCTCAAGGTGCTCGGCGCCGGCGAGGAGCTGCTGCTGGTGAGCGAGAAGGGCGTGATCGTGCGCACCCAGGCTGACGCCATTCCCCAGCAGTCCCGCGCTGCCACCGGCGTGCGCCTGCAGAAGCTCGACTCCGGCGACCGCCTCACCGAAGTGGTGCTGGTGCCGCCGGCGCCGGAAGAGGAGGAGCAGGAGGTGCCCGCCGAGGAAGCTCCCGCCCTCACCACCGAAGAGTGAAGCGCTGATACGGTTTTTTGCCGTATCAATAGATGGCCCAGTCGGCAGTGAATTCGTGGCCGCCGATGAGCGCCTGGATCTCAAGCTCAGCGCTGCCGATAAGCAGCTCTTTGCCCAGGCCGCTGCCATCGAAGGCGTAACCATGGCGGCGTTTGTGCGGCTTGCGGCCAAGGCCCGTGCGGCTGAAGCCATCCAGCGCGATCAGCAAATCACCCTGTCACAACAGGATTTCAAGGCCTTTCATGCCGCCATCGCCCAGCCGTTTGAGCCCAACGCCGCCCTGCGGGATGCGTTGGAGCAGGCGCGCACGCGCGTGAGCCGTGTTTGAGGAGCAGCAGCTCGACCCAACCCGTCACAACCGCAAGGCGTTCTGCTGTGGCGAGCCCGCTCTCGATCGCTTTTTGAAACAGCAGGCGCACCAGAACATGCGCCGTGGTGTGAGCCAGACGTTTGTGCTGGTTCCTGCAGAAGCCCCTGGCCAGATCGCTGGCTTCTACACGCTGGCGCCAGCGGAGATCACCCTGGCGGATCTGCAGCCTGGTGATGCCAAGCCACTCCCGCCCTACCCGGTTCCCTGTTTTCGAATGGGGCGCCTGGCCCGCGATCAGCGCTGGCAGCGGCAGGGCCTCGGTCGGAGGCTATGCCCTGGTTGTTGATGCCAAGACTCCTGCTGCGGTGGCGTTTGATGCGCACCACGGTTTCCGTCCCTTTCAGGACACCCCACGACGCCTCTATCTGCCCCTGTGATGCAGCATGAGCTCTGTTTCGACCGGTGTGATGCCCATTGATGTGCTGGTGGTGGGCGGCGGCCCGGCGGCCCTGGCCATCGCCGCTGAGCTGGCGGAGCGCAAGCTGGCCGTGGCCGTGCTGGCGGCGGCTGATCCTCGCGATCCCTGGCCCAACACCTACGGCATCTGGGGCGATGAGGTGGATGCCCTTGGCCTGGGCCACTTGCTGGAGCACCGCTGGAGCCACACCTGCAGCTACTTCGGCCCCGGCAGCAGCGATCCTGCCCATCCGGCCAACACCCCCACCCGCCACGGCCGTGACTACGGCCTGTTCGACAAAACCCGGCTGCAGCAGTTCTGGCTGGAGCGCTGCGAGGCGGCTGGCGTGCAGTGGCTGCGGGGGCTGGCGCAGGAGCTGGCGGTGGAGGGGGGGCGCAGCCAGGTGCGCACTGCCGCCGCTGGTGATGGTGAAGCCCCTACTGCTCCAGCCGTGATCGAGGCGCGGCTGGTGGTGGATGCCAGCGGCCACCAGGCGGTGTTTGTGCAGCGGCCCGACCGGGGGCCGGTGGCGGGGCAGGCGGCCTACGGGGTGGTGGGCCGGTTTACGGCGCCGCCGGTGGAGCCGGGGCAATTCGTGCTGATGGATTACCGCGCTGACCATCTCAGCGACGCGGAGCGGCAGGAGCCCCCCACGTTTTTGTATGCGATGGACCTGGGCGGCGGTCGCTTCTTCGTGGAGGAAACCTCCCTCGCCCTGGCGCCGCCCGTGCCCTATGCGCTGCTGCAGCAGCGGTTGGAGCGGCGACTGGCCCATCGCGGCGTGGCGATCGAGCAGGTGGAGCACGAGGAGTTCTGCCTGTTCCCGATGAATCTGCCTCTGCCGGATCTGGAGCAGCCGGTGCTGGGCTTCGGTGGGGCCGCGGCGATGGTGCATCCGGCCTCGGGCTACATGGTGGGGGCGCTGCTGCGCCGAGCGCCCGTGGTGGCGGAGGCGGTGGCCGCAGCGATGGCGGCTGATCCCGCGGCTCCCTCGGCGGCGCTGGCCCAGGCCGGCTGGCAGGCCCTGTGGCCCCTGGAGCTGCGCCGCAAACATGCGCTCTACCAATTCGGGCTCGAGAAGCTGATGCGCTTCAGCGAGCCCCAGCTACGCGCTCACTTCGCCACCTTCTTCTCGCTGCCCAGTGCCCAGTGGTATGGGTTCCTGGCCAACACCGCCACCGTGCCGGAGCTGCTGGCGGCGATGGTGCAGCTGTTTGCCACCGCCCCCTGGAGCGTCAAAGCAGGCTTGATGGGCATGCAGGGGCGGGAGCTTCAGCTCGGTCTCGGGCTGATCTGGCCTGCCTTCCCTAGCCCTGGCTCTAGCCCTAGCTCGCAGTCGGTGCCGGCAGCCAATCCGCCGCGTTGAGCAGGGGGAACAGGCCGTCTTCGATCGCCACAGCCTTGAGCCATTCGGCGGGTAGCTCGGTGCCGTTGTCGATGGCATCGAGCAGACGCCAGAAGCGATCCAGGTGGCGCTCGATCCGCTCCTTGGCCAGTTCGGTGGTGGTGCCGGCCCGCAGGATGAAGCTCCAGTCGGAGCTCTGGGCCAGCAGCAGCTCCCGGCCGGCCTGGGTGAGCAGGCGGCGTTGGGCTTCGCTGGCCACGCCGCGCTGCACCCGCGCCACCATCGCCTGGGAGGCCCGCTGCCACTCGGCCACCACCCAGGCGTTGGTCTCGTTGAGCCAGTAGTCGTGGTATCCCCCCTGGCCCCAGCTGCTGGGCGAGGGACGGCACACCTGCAGGGGGTCGCCGCCGGCGAGGCTCTCGCGCAGGGTCACCAGGCGTACGCCGGCGTTGGCAGCCTGGCGGAACAGGGCCGCCAGGAACTGGGGCCCCTCAAACCACCAGTGGCCGAATAGTTCGGCATCGAAGGGGGCCACCAGCAGGGGCCGACGCTCCATCGAGCGGGCCAGGTTTGCCAGTTCGCCGGCGCGCCCCTCCAGGTAGGCGGCGGCGTGCTGCTCGATCCGCTCGGCGGCGATGGCGGGGGCGTAGGGCTGTTTCTGGTCGAGCGGGCAGCCCTGGGCGGTGACCCGGTGCAACTTCAGGCCCAGGGGCCGGCGGCTGTGGATGCCGCGGTCGGTGAGTTCGCTTTCGGGCAGGTCCCAGCCCATGTCGCGGTGGAATTCCCGGTAGGCGCCGTCGCCGGGGTAGCCCTCGCGGGCACTCCACACCGGCAGGGTGGCGCTGCTGTCGCGGCCGAAGAAGGCCGCCCCCGCCGGCGAGCAGATCGGCGCAAACACCCCGTAGCGGGGGCGGGGCAGGGCATGCAGCAGGCCGTGGGCGTCGAGCACCGAGTAGCGCAGGCCGGCGGCCACCAGCTGCTGGTCGAGGCCTTCGTAGTAGGCGCACTCCGGCAGCCAGATGCCCAGGGGCCGCTCGCCGAGCAGCCGCTCATGCTCCCGCACCGCGGTGATCAGCTGGGCCCGCACCGCTTCGGGCACCTGGCGCAACAGGGGCAGGTAGCCGTGGGTGGCGCCACAGGTGATCAGGTCGAGCACGCCCTGCTGCTGCAACCGCCGGAAGCGGGGAATCAGGGCCCCCTCAGCCTGGATCCACTGCTCCACCACCGCATCGAGCTGGTGGGCGAGGTGGGTGGCGGCCTCGCCGCAGGCCTCCGGGGCCTGCTGCAGCAGCTCCTGGCGTTTGGCGATCCAGGGCAGGAAGCGGGCGTTGAGCTGGCGGTCGGCCAGCAGCGACAGCAACGTGGGCGAGAGGCCGAGGGTGAGGCGGGGGTGCTGACGCCGGTCGGCCGCAGCGGCCTCCAGTACGGCCAGCAGCGGCAGGTAGCACTCCTGCAGCGCCTGGAAATACCAGTCTTCCTCCAGCGATCCGGGTTCGCTCGAGCGCACGTAGGGCAGATGCGCGTGGAGAACGAGGGCCAGATCGCCTGCGGCCATGACCATCCCGCGGTGACTGCACTGTAGGCGCAACGTTCTGGCGACCCCTACAATGGGACTAACTCATAGCCAGTCCGCTTAAGGGCTGGTCCGCCCCAGGAGCCCCGATGGCCCGCGACCCCGGCCGCGTACTTATTTTCGACACCACGTTGCGCGATGGTGAACAGTCGCCGGGCGCGAGCCTCAATCTGGAAGAGAAGCTGGCGATCGCCCAGCAGCTGGCGCGGCTCGGTGTCGACATCATCGAGGCCGGCTTCCCCTTCGCCAGCCCCGGCGACTTCAATGCCGTGCAGCGCATCGCTGAAAGCGTCGGCACGCCGGAAGGACCGGTGATCTGCGGCCTGGCCCGCGCCGCCGCCGGCGACATCAAGGCCTGCGCCGATGCGGTGGCCCCGGCCGCCCACAAGCGCATCCACACCTTCATCGCCACCAGCGACATCCACCTCGAGCACAAGCTGCGCAAGAGCCGCGCCGAGGTGCTGGCGATCACCGCCGAGATGGTGGCCTACGCCCGCTCGCTGGTGGACGACGTCGAATTTTCCTGCGAGGACGCCGGCCGCAGCGATCCGGAGTTCATGCATCAGGTGATCGAGGCGGCGATCGCCGCTGGCGCCACCACGATCAACATCCCCGACACGGTGGGCTATGCCACCCCGGCGGAATTCGGCGCCCTGATCGCCGGCATCAACGCCAGCGTGCCGAACATCGACCAGGCCGTGATCTCGGTGCACGGCCACAACGACCTGGGTCTGGCGGTGGCCAACTTCCTGGAGGCGGTCAAGAACGGCGCTCGGCAGCTCGAATGCACGATCAACGGCATCGGCGAACGGGCCGGCAACGCCTCGCTCGAGGAGCTGGTGATGGCCCTGCATGTGCGCCGCAGCTACTTCAACCCCTTCCTGGGCCGGCCGGCCGACTCCACCGAGCCGCTCACGGGCGTGCGCACCGAGGAGATCACCAAAACCTCGCGGCTGGTGAGCAATCTCACCGGCATGGCCGTGCAGCCCAACAAGGCGATCGTGGGCGCCAACGCCTTCGCCCACGAGAGCGGCATCCACCAGGACGGCGTGCTCAAGAACCGCCTCACCTACGAAATCATCGACGCCCGCACCGTTGGCCTGGCCGACAACCGCATCTCCCTGGGCAAGCTGAGCGGCCGCAGCGCCTTCCGGGCCCGCCTCGAAGAGCTTGGTTACAGCCTCGAGCGCGAGGACCTCGACGACGCTTTCGCCCGCTTCAAGGAGCTGGCCGACCGCAAGCGCGAGATCAGCGACCGCGACCTCGAAGCGATCGTGAGCGAGCAGGTGCAGCAGCAGGATGACGGCAGCTTCATGCTCAAGAGCGTGCAGGTGAGCTGCGGCACGGGCCTGCAGCCCACCGCCACCGTCACCCTGGTGGACGCCGACGGCGCCGAGCTCACCGAGGCGGCGATCGGCACAGGGCCGGTGGATGCGGTGTGTCAAGCGCTCAACCGCTTGGCCAACGTGCCCAATGAGCTGGTGGAGTTTTCGGTGAAATCCGTGACCGAGGGCATCGACGCCATGGGCGATGTGACGATCCGGCTGCGCCAGAACGGCGTGCTCTACTCGGGCCATGCCGCCGACACCGACATCGTGGTGGCCGCCGCCCAGGCCTTTGTGAATGCCCTCAACCGCCTGCTGGCCGGGGGGCGCCATCAGCCCCTGCACCCCCAGAAGGCACCACTGCCGGTGGTGGGCGACCTGCCCCTGGCCGACCGGCCGCGGGTCTGACCCGGTGTGGGCTCGCTGGTGGGGGCGCGATCGTTGGGCAAGGTGGGGTGCCCCGGTGTGGTTTTGGTTGCTTAGCTAAGCCAAAACTAAGCCAAGCGACAAAAACCATGGGTGGCGCCCTATCCAGTCACTCCGCTCCTATCTGAACCATCTGAGCCCGCCGCCATCGCGGTTCTCTTGAGCCCCTGCCTCCCCCGCCATGCGCCCATCCCTCTTCGGCCCGCGCCGTTCGCGCCTGGCGGCCGCCGCCCAGCTGGTGCTTCTGTTGCTGGTGGCCCTGGCGATGTTGATACCCCTGCTGTGGCTGGTGAGCACCTCGCTCAAGGGCCCGGCGGAAGACATCTTCACCAGCCCGCCGGCGCTGTGGCCCAGTCAGCCGAGCCTTGAGGCCTACACGCGGCTGTTCACCGACAATCCGATCGCCACTTATCTGCTCAACAGCACGATTGTGAGCGGCCTGGCGGTGCTGGCGAATGTGCTGTTTTGCTCGCTGGCGGCCTACCCGCTGGCGCGGATGCGCTTCAAGGGGCGCGGCCTGGTGCTGGCCCTGGTGGTGGCCACGATCCTGATCCCCTTCCAGGTGGTGATGATCCCCCTGTATCTGCTGATGGTGCAGATCGGCCTGCGCAACACCCTCTGGGCCCTGATCATTCCCCAGGCCGCCACGGCTTTCGGCATCTTCCTGCTGCGGCAAAGCTTTCTGGGGGTGCCGGTGGAGCTGGAGGAGGCCGCCCGCTGCGACGGCTGCACGCCGCTGGGGGAGTGGTGGAACGTGATGCTTCCGGCGGCCCGGGCCGACCTGATCACCCTGGCGATGTTCGTGTTCATCGGCACCTGGAGCGACTTCCTCTGGCCCCTCGTGATTCTCGATGAGCCGCAGCTCTACACCTTGCCCCTGGGCCTGCAGCAGCTGGCCAGCAGCTTCTCGCTCGACTGGCGCCTGGTTGCGGCGGGCTCGGTGATTTCGATCCTGCCGGTGCTGGTGCTGTTCATCGGCCTGCAGCGCTACATCCTGCCCAGCGCCAGTGGCGATGCGGTGAAGGGCTGAGGCCTGGGCCCTACGGCACCTGCTTAGTTGGCAGGAGCCGGTGTTTTCAGGGGCGGTAGCGGCGGCAGCAGGGGTGGTTCATCCCCGCGGGATGGTGCGCCGTTGGGGGCGCCCGCCGTGCCCCGCAATCGGGACAGTTCGGCCCGCAGGCTGGCGGCTTCGCGGCTCAGCCCGTCGATCCTGGCACTGTTGCGTTCCACCGCCTGGAGCCGCTCCACTGCCGAACGCAATTGCTGTTCCAGGCCGGTGGTGCGCTCGAGGGCACGGCTGTTTTCCAGTCCCTCCACCCGCTCCTGCAGCTGGCGGATCGTGGCGCTCTGCTGGCGGGCTTTGCCCACGATCACCAGAAACAGCACCACCAGCATGGCGGTCACGCCGGCCTGCAGCCAGGGCACCCAGGCCAGGGGCGCGGGCGAGGTGCTGGCTGCGGGGCTGTTGGCTTGCGGCTGCTCGGGGGTTGGAGTCATCAAGGCAAGGGGAGCCGTTGCTGCCCCGATCCTGGCGGGCGGGCCGGCCTTTGTCAGGGGGGATGCGGGGGTTTGTGAGGAGGGTTTGTGAGGTGGGGTGGGTTCGGCGCTAACGCCAATCGAGCTGGAGCTCTCCACGCGGACCATGGGCTCGGGAGGATCAGCCCGGACCGAAAAGTCCTTTGGGTGAAGCTTCAGCGCTTGGCCAGGGCTTGCAGCTGGGCCCGATCGCAGCTGGTCCAGGCGGTCTGGGCTTCTGGCGTGGTGGCCACACCGAGCTTGTCGAGGGCGTTGCGGGCCTGCAGCTGCTGCGCCGTGAGCTGCTGGCGCCGCCGCTCCTGTTGCAGTTCCCAGAGGCGACGCTCCGCCCCATCCCGTTCGCGCCAGCGGGCTAGCGCCTTGTCGTGGCGCTCGAGCTCCAGCTCCTGGTCGTCGCGGGTGTAGCGCTTCAGTAACGCCGGATCGGGGGCTGGGGGCTGGGGCAGCGGTACGTAGCTCTGCTGGTTGAGCTGGTTGAGGGCGGCGTTGCTGCCGTTCAGGCTCTGCACCTGCTGTTTCACCGCCGGTTGCTGTCGGCGGCAGCGGCTCACCAGGGCATCCAGTTGCCGCTGCCGCTCAGCTTCCGCAGCCCGCTGGCGCTCAGCCTGCAACCAATCCAATCCATTGCAACCCACCAGCAGCAGGGTTGCCGCACCACACACCAGCAGCGTGTTGGGCCGGGCGCTCAGGCGAAGGATGGAGAGAGCCTTCGACTTCTGCATGGGGCAGAGACAACACGTTCCAACCAACCGGACGGCGCGGTGCCTGTCAAGCCGATCCGTGCCCCAGCCGCCGAGCGCCCCGCAGCAGCTCGGCCTCGGTGGCGGCGTACACCGCGTCGGCCTCCTCGGCGCTGCGGCCGATGCAGGTCATGCCGAGCTTGCCGTATTCCGACAGGCAGCCCAGTAGGTGAAACACGCTGCCGCGCAGCTGGGCCGGGTCGAAGTGCAGGCCCGCCTCCGCGACGATGTCGATCAGGTCCACCGGCAGCAGGCCGCGCAGGTGCGGCGCCGTGAGGTTGTCGGTGGCCTTGTAGTGCAGCGCCGGGCCGCTGGGGGCGCGGTAGAGCCCGCTGGCCGGATCCAGGGCGCCGCCGGTGATGGCGCTGAGGGCCATGTAGGGGTGGGTGGTCCCCCCCTGGCGCAGGTTCACCTCGATCGCCTGCAGGTCCCAGCTGTCGCCAAAGCGCCGGGCGATGAAATCCACCGCGTAGCGCTCCAGCGCCCCCTCCGCCGCCAGGGCCTCCCCCACCGCCTGCCCGTGGCGCATCAACTCCTGCCGGTAGGGGTCTGCCGCCGGGAAGCTGCAGCCCAGGTAGGTCTGGCCGCTGGCGCCGCCCAGCACCTGCTCATGGCTGGAGAGCACTTCCACCTGGCCCGCTTGCCCCGCCGCCCCGGGGTGGCCAGGGTGAATCGTGCCCTGCACGCTGGGGGAGCGCAGGTCGTCGCCCCCCTCCAGCCAGGCCTCCACCAGGGCCCCCTGCCCCGCCAGCTGCTCTTTCCAACTGGGAGAGGGCATCGGCAGCGCCTCCAGCGCCTGCCGCAACCGCCGCCGCCGTTCGGCGCCGCTGAGCCCCGCGAGCTGCAGGGGCTCCAGCGGCAGGGGGGCATTGCCTTCGCCGCTGAAGCCCTCGTTGAGCTTCACCACGCACTGGCGCAGCTCGGGGTGGGTTTCCCAGAGTTCGGCGGTGGCCTCGGTGAGGTCGTCAAGGTTGTGGGTGAGGGGCGAGCCGGGTGGGTGGGGCATGCCGCAGCGGGCGAACAGCTCGCGGCTGCCGGCCTTGCTGCCCCAGTAGCCCAGGGCCGGATCGGTGCCCAGCAGCGGCACCTGCAGCCGCTCCGAGAGCTGGCGCTCTAGGTCGCTCACCACGAAGCAGTTGATGAAGCTGCGCCCCGGCCGCAGCAGCTCGGCGATCCGCGCCAACAGAGCCGGCCGCTCCAGCAGCTTGGCGGTGAGGGGCCGGTTGGAGGCGTCGTCGGTGTCGACCAGGTGCAGCCGCCGCCGCGCGTGGGA
>VGQC01000012.1 GCA_016882385.1 Cyanobacteria bacterium M_DeepCast_100m_m1_067
GCGGCCTGCTCCACCGTCATCTCCAGCACATCGGCAATGGTGAAGCCCTTGTAGGTCACCTGCAAGGTCTCGCGGTTGTAGCGAGCTCCCTTACATACATCGCACTGCACATACACATCCGGCAGGAAGTTCATCTCGATCACATTCACGCCCTGGCCGCTGCAGGCCTCGCAGCGCCCGCCCTTGACGTTGAAGCTGAACTGGCCCACCTGATAGCCGCGAGCCTTGGCCTCCACCGTGGCGGCGAACACCTGGCGGATCGGATCGAAGGCGCCGGTGTAGGTGGCGGGGTTGGAGCGGGGGGTGCGCCCGATCGGCGATTGGTCGATCACGATCACCTTGTCGATCGCCTTGATGCCGCGCAGCTCGCCCAAGCCAGACGGAAATGGCACCTTCAGGCCCAGCTGGTGCTCGAGCGCCGGGTGCAGCAACTCATTCACCAAGGTGCTCTTGCCGCTGCCGCTCACACCGGTGACGCACACCAGCCGGCCCAGCGGAAACTCCACATCGAAACCGGAGAGGTTGTTGCGGGCGCAATCCACCAGGGTGATCCGGCGACTGCCGCTCACGCGGCGCTCCGCCGGGGTGGGGATCGACCGGCGACCACTGAGGTAAGCCCCGGTGAGGGAGTCTTCGGCAGCCAGCAAGTTGGCGAAGCTGCCCTCAGCCACAATGTGGCCCCCATGCACCCCCGCCCCCGGACCGATGTCCACAATGTGATCAGCCGCCCTGATCGTGTCTTCGTCGTGCTCCACCACGATCAGGGTGTTGCCCAGATCCCGCAATTTCAACAGGGTGTTGAGCAGCCGGTCGTTGTCACGCTGATGCAAACCAATGCTCGGCTCATCGAGCACATAGAGCACACCCGTTAAGCCCGCACCGATCTGGGTGGCCAGCCGAATCCGCTGGGCTTCGCCACCGCTGAGCGTCATCGCCGGGCGATCCAGGCTCAGGTAGTCGAGCCCCACATCCAGCAGAAACTTCAACCGCAGCCGGATCTCCCGCAACACGAGATCGCCGATCTGGATCTGACGTGGGCTGAGCAAGGGCTCGGCCCCCTCGCTGGCACCCACCCCCATCAGCGCCTCAATGCGGCTGAGGGTGTCCCCCACACTCACGGCCGTGAGTTCGTGGATGGCATAGGGGCCGACCCGCACGGCCAGGGCTTCCGGCCGCAATCGCAGACCGTGGCAGGTGGCGCAGGGCACCAACTCCAGGAATTTCTCCAGCTTCTGGCGGATCGACTCGCCGCTGGCGTCGCGCAGCTGGCGCTCCAGGATCGGCAGGATCCCCTCAAACGGGCGCTCGAAGCCTGCGCTCTTGCGATACCGACTATCAGCCTGGATCAGGATCGGCTCACGGCTGCCGTTGAGCAGCACATCGCGCTGCTCGTCGCTGAGCTGGTTCCAGGGCGTCTTGATCTCGAAGTTGAACGCCTCACCGACGGAATAGAGCAGCGAGAAGTAATACGAGTTGTCCTTATCAGCCCAGGGGGCGATCGCCGCATACACCGGCAGGCTCGGATCAGGCACAACCCGTTCGGCGGTGAACTTGCGCAGGTGGCCAATGCCGTGGCAGTCGGCACAGGCGCCGTAGGGGCTGTTAAACGAAAACAGCCGCGGCGAGAGCTCCTCCATCACGGCCCCGTGCACCGGACAGGCGAAGTTCTCCGAGTAGAGACGTTCCCGCTCCACCCCTTCGGGCAGCTCCTCGCCGGCCTTCGGCACCACCTCCACCATGGCCAGGCCATCGCCGCGCTTGAGGGCGGTACGCAGAGAATCCGTCAGCCGTTCCTGCACCCCCTCGCGGGCCACCAGCCGGTCCACCACCACCTCGATGTTGTGGGCGTGGTTCTTGTCGAGCTCGATGTTGTCGGCGAGTTCGCGCACTTCACCGTTGATGCGCACCCGGGCGAAGCCCTCCGCCACCAGGCCCCCGAGCAGCTTGACGTGGGTGCCCTTCTTGCCCCGCACCACCGGTGCGAGCAGCTGGTAGCGGGTGCCCTCCGGCAGGGCCAGGATCTGGTCCACCATCTCGTCGATGGTCTGGGGCCGGATCGAGCGGTCGCACTGGGGACAGTGGGGCTCCCCGGCGCGGCCGAACAACAGACGGAGATAGTCCTGGATCTCCGTCACCGTGCCGACGGTGGAGCGGGGATTGTGGCTGGTGGATTTCTGGTCAATCGAAATGGCCGGCGATAGCCCCTCGATCGCATCCACATCGGGCTTGTCCACCTGCCCCAAAAACTGGCGCGCATAGGCCGACAAGCTCTCGACGTAGCGGCGTTGGCCCTCGGCAAAGATCGTGTCGAAGGCCAGGGAGCTCTTGCCGCTGCCACTCACGCCGGTGAACACCACCAGGCGGTTGCGCGGGATCGTCAGATCAACGTTTTTGAGGTTGTGCTGGCGGGCACCCCGCACCCGGATCACATCCTCAAGAGAGCCTCCGCTCAGCACCCGACTGGGGTCGAGGGCCTTCTCGTGAATCGTCTGGGCGAGGGTTCTGCTGGGAGCGGTAGAGCTGTCGGCAGCAGAGCTCTTGGCGCGGGGCATCCAGACGGCTCGGGAACAAAGAAGTCTACGGATCCCCGTTAGGGCTCAGGGGTGAAGGCCGGGCAGGCACGGCGGCACAGCTCCTCACTCACCTGCCACAGCCGCTCCCCCTGGAGCGGATCGAGGGCCGCCGCCGCCGGGCGCACCGCCGCCGGCCAGCCCCGCATGCCGCCGAGCTGGTTGGGTCCGTAGTGACCGGCGGGCTGGGCTTCCGCTGCGGTGGCCGCAAACAGCTGGGGCAGAGCCCCCTGGGCGGCACTCTGGAACAGGGGATCAAGCAACCGGTAGATCGTGACCTCGAAGCGGGCGCCGCTGGCGGCGATCGAGGCGGGCTGCAGGTTGGTGCGCGCCAGGCCTGGATGGGCCGCCGCGGAGAGCAGCCCGGGGGAGCGGCGCTGCAGTTCGTGGGCCAACACCACGTTGGCCAGCTTGCTCTGGCCGTAGGCAGCCCAGCGGTCGTAGCGCCGCTCGCCCTGCAGATCGTCGAAATCCAGCCGACCGAAATACTGCGCCCCGGACGTCACCTGCACTACCCGCGCTCCGGAGCTGGCCTGCAGGAGGGGCAACAGCAACCGGGTGAGGGCGAAATGGCCCAAGTGATTGACGCCGAACTGCAGCTCGAAGCCCTGGCGGGTGAGCTGGCGCGGCGGCGCCATCACGCCGGCGTTGTTGAGCAACAGGTCGAGACGCCCATGGCGCTCGGCCACCGTGTTGGCAGCCCGCACCACGCTGTCGAGGTCGGCCAGGTCGAGCTCCAGCAGCTCAATCGCGCCCATTCCAGGCCCGCCAGACTCCCGGGCCAGCAGGGTTTGGCGGGCGGCCTCGGCCCGCTCCAGGCTGCGGCAGGCGAGCAGCACCGTGGCCCCCCGGGCCAGCAGGGCGCGGGCACTCTCCAGGCCCAGGCCGCTGTTGGCACCGGTGATCAGGGCCAGCCGGCCGCTCTGGTCCGGCATAGCGGCCCCACTCCAGCGGGCCGGAACGGCAACGGCCTGAGATGACGCCATCGAGCTCCAGCAGCAAACGCTGGGGCGGTTCTAGCGACCGTGCTGGTCCAACAGGCTCGCGGCGTAGCTGCGGGCTTCGCCGGAATCGCCGCCGGCGAGTTCCGCCAGCTCGGCTTGGCGGGCCTGAGTGTCCCGCAGGTGGGACACCCGCGTGTGGGTGATCCCCTCCACCACCTGCTTCGACACCCGGAAGTGATGGTCGGCCGCCGCGGCCACCAGGGGCTGGTGGGTGACACAGAACACCTGGCGCTGCTGGGCCAGGCGCTGCAGCAACTCAGCCATGGCGCCGCTCACCCGACCGCTGACACCGGCGTCGATCTCGTCGAACAGCAGGGTGACGTGGGAATCGGCGGCGGCCAGGCAGGTTTTCAGGGCCAGCAGAAAGCGCGACATCTCGCCACCGGAGGCCACCTCCGCCAAAGGGGCCAGCGGCACCCCGGGGTTGGCGGAAAACTGGAACTGCACCGCATCGGCGCCCTCTTCAGCCGGCGGCGCCGGCGTGATTGCCACCGCAAACCGCACGTTGGCCAGGCCCATCGGCCGCAGCGCCTCCATCAGCTGCTGTTCCAGCTGCCGAGCCGCCGCCGCCCGGGCCGCCGTGAGCCGCCCATTGGCCTGGTCGCGGGCCTGGCGGGCCGTGTGCTCCGCCAGCTCCAGGGCCTCGAGGCAGGCCTCAGCGCCACCGGGGGCCAGCTGCTTCCGCAGGCGATCGCGCAGGGCGATCAGCTCTCCCAACTCCTGACCATGGCGCCGCTCCAGGGCCTTGAGCTGGGCCATGCGCTCCTGCAGGGCCTCGAGGCTTTCGGGATCACTCTCGAGAGCGGCGCCATAGCGCTCCAGATCGCGCACCAGATCCTGGAGCGCCACCAACCCATCGGTGCAGCCGCTGCGCAGGGCGCCGACGTCGCCATCGAGGGCCTCCATCTGGGCCAGTTCCTGCTCGCAGGCCGCCAGATGATCCAGCACCGACGGCGCCTGATCGGCCCCCTCCAGCAACCGGCCCAGCAACGCCATCACCCCCTCCTGCAGCCGCACCCCGTGGGCCAGGCGGTTTTCCTCGGCCTGCAGCCGCTGCCGCTCCAGGGGATCCTCCAGCTGGGCCGCCTCCAAATCGGCCAGCAGCTGCTCCTGCTGGGCGCGCTGCTCCTGCACCTGATCCCAATCGGCCCGCGCTTGCTCCAACGCCGCCGCCGCCTGTTTCCACTGGCGCCAGGCCGCCGCCACCGGATCCAGCAGGGCCTGAACGCCAGCGCCGGCAAAGCGATCCAGCCAGCGCCGCTGCTGACCCGGCCGGGCGAGCTGCTGAGTCTGGCCCTGCACGGTGAGATCGAGCAGCAGGGGCCGCAGCTCCTGAATCTGGGCGCGGCTCACCACCACTCCGTTCAGGCGGTTGCGGCTGCTGAGCCGTTCCTCGCTGAGGCGCCACTCACGGCTGAGCAGCAGCTCCTCCTCGTCAGCGTCCAGCTGCTGCTGCCGCATCCAGGCCTGCAAGGGTGGCGAGAGGGTGAAGCTGGCCTCGATCACGCCCCGCTCAGCCCCCCGACGCAGCAGGCGGGCACCAGCACTGCCCTGGGCCCCACCCAGCAGGGCATCAAGGGCATCGAGCAGGATCGACTTGCCCGCACCGGTCTCGCCGGTGAGCACGGTGAACCCCTCGCGGAAGCTGAGCTCGAGCCGCTCAATCAGGGCGATGTTGCTGAGGCGCAGTCCAGTCAGCACAGGCGCGGCGGGTGGCGGTCAGCGGCCAGCGGGTGTTGGAGCAGACCGTAGCGGCAGTGTGTTTCGTTTAGAAGGGGAGAACTTCAAACCGGCCCCGTGGCCCGCGGCATGGTGAGCGCCCCTCCAGAGCCTCCAGCCCCCCCGACGCCCGGGGTGCTGAGTGAGGACGCGCCAGGCAGCTCCCCAGAGGCGTCTCCTAAATTCTGTACAGGTCGTTCAGAATCTGGGAGGGTGCACACATCAGCACCTCCGCCTCCCTCGGAAGGGAGTAGCACCAGCGACCTCAGCGACTTTCTGGAGGTCGCCGGCCTACTCGAGTACGACCCAGCCACCATCACCCGCATCTATGCCGGCCACCCGCAACGGCTGATCCGGCGGCTCTGGCAAACCCTCGTACCCATCGGCCTGTATCTGTTGGGGGTTGGCTTCGACTGGCTCACCGGCCAACTGAAAACCACCGATCGGGCCCGGGCCCGCGCCAAGGAAGCCGCCGATCTGGTGGCCTCCCTGGGCCCTGCCTTCATCAAGGCCGGCCAGGCCCTCTCGACCCGGCCCGACATCGTGCCGCCGCTGCTGCTGGAGGAACTGGCCCAGCTGCAGGACCAGCTGCCCGGCTTCGACTCCGCGCTGGCCATGGCCTGCATCGAGGAGGACCTGGGCGCCCCCGTGCTCGACGTCTACGAGCAGCTCGACGCCGAACCGATCTCCGCCGCCTCCCTCGGCCAGGTGCACAAGGGGGTGCTCAAGGGCGGCCAGCCTGTGGCCGTGAAGGTGCAGCGCCCCGGCCTGCGCGAGCAGATCACGCTCGATCTCTACATCGTGCGCAACATCGCTGCCTGGCTCAACCAGAACATCGGCCTGATCCGCAGCGATCTGGTGGCCCTGATCGACGAGCTGGGCAAGCGGGTGTTCGAAGAAATGGACTACTTCAACGAAGCCGCCAACGCCGAACGCTTCGCCGAACTGCACGCCCACAACCCCCGCATCGCCGTTCCACGCATCTATCACCAGGCCAGCAGCCGCCGTGTGCTGACCATGGAGTGGATCGAGGGAGTGAAACTCACCAACCTCGAAGCCGTGCGCGGCATCGGCGTCGACCCCGACGACATGGTGAACGTGGGGGTGAACTGCAGCCTGCAGCAATTGCTGGAGCACGGCTTCTTCCACGCTGACCCCCACCCCGGCAACCTGCTGGCCCTGGCGGATGGCCGCCTCGCCTATCTCGATTTCGGCATGATGAGCGAGGTGAGCCGTGAGTCGCGCACCGGCCTGATCCAGGCGGTGGTGCACCTGGTGAACCGCAGCTTCGGAAAGCTCAGCAAAGACTTCGTCAGCCTCGGCTTCCTGGCCGAGGACGTGAACCTCGAGCCGATCGTGCCCGCCTTTGAAACGGTGTTTGGCCAGGCGATCGAGCAGGGCGTCAGCCGCATGGACTTCAAGGCCGTCACCGACGACCTCAGCGGTGTGATGTATCGCTTCCCCTTCCAGGTGCCGCCTTACTACGCCCTGATCATTCGCTCGCTGGTGACGCTGGAAGGCATCGCCCTCAGCGTGGATCCCGAATTCAAGATCCTCGGCGCCGCCTACCCCTATTTCGCTCGCCGACTGATGGAGGATCCCGATCCCAGCCTGCGCCAGAGCCTCAAGGAGATGCTCTTCGACGGCGACATCTTCCGCTGGCAACGGCTCGACAACCTGATCGCCAGCGCCTCCCAGGGCGCCCAGCTGGATCTTGAAGGGCTGCTGGATCAGGTGCTCAGCTTCCTGTTCTCTCCCAACGGCGGCCTGCTGCGCCAGCAGCTGGTGGACGCGCTGGTGGCCCGCATGGATGCGATGGCCTGGCAGACCACGCTGCGGCTGGGGAAACGCCTCCCGGAACGCCTCCAACCACCAGGCCTACGGCGCCACCGGGTCAGCGAAGCCAACGAACCCCTGCTCGATCTCGAGCCGGTGAGGCAATTGATGGGCATCCTTCAAGCCCTGCCGGGCTTTGAGCCCCAAATGGTGCTGCGGCGTTTGCCCCGACTACTTGGGGAACCGCAACTGCGCCAGATGGGCGTGCAACTGGCCCGCGGATTGGCGGAACGGGGGGTGGTGCGGCTCGTGCGGGATGTGCTCGTTCCGGCCTGAACACAGAAACAACCGCCGTAGGCTTGGCCGCATGCAAAGCGCGTTCCGCCACCCAAAACCAGGCCGCAAGCGTCAAGGCTTGGCCGTGATCGCCCTGGGCTTGAGCCTGCTGGGCTTGCTGCCCACGGCACCACTGGCTCCGGTGGCCGCGGCAGAAAACCTGGTGTTTGTCAGTGGTGCCTTCCGCCGCTCCATCGCCGTGGCCGAGCTGGAGCACCTGGCCCAAACCGGCCAGGCCCAAGGGTTACTGGCCGACGTGCTGCGCTTCACCAAACAAAATCCAACAGACGTTGCCAAGCTGCTGAACCAGTCGGTCAGCCTGCCGGTCACCCTGGTGAGCCGGCTGCTGAATACCCGGATCGGTGAAGCGATCCTGGAGCGGTTGGCCCAGATTGTGTACCCGCTCAGGGCCTCCAAGGCTGGTGTGCCCGCCCTGCGCTCAGCGATGGTGATGGGCGTGGTGGCTGGCAACGGCTCGATCTCGCCACTCTCCTTTTTCCAGGCCTATCCAGCCCAGGAGATGGAGGTGAGCATCCCCGCCCTGATGAACCTGCTGAGCAAGGCCAATTCCATCGCCGAACTGGTGCGCTTCTTCTCCGAATCGCCTCTCGACGGCTTGCGGGGCGATGCGCCTGGAACCGCGCCGTAGATTCACTGCAGCCACTGCTCTAACCCGTGCCCTTGCTCCGTTCCCTGAGGCGTTTGAGCAAGGGACCCTTCGGACCCCGTCCGACGATGCAGGATTGGCCTGGTTTGATCGAGGCCTACCGACGCTGGCTGCCGGTATCGGCCAAAACGCCAGTGATCACCCTGCATGAAGGGGCGACTCCGCTGATCCCGGCCCCGGTGATCGCCGAGCGGATCGGCAAGGGCGTCAAGGTGTTTCTCAAGTACGACGGCCTCAACCCCACCGGATCCTTCAAGGATCGGGGCATGACCATGGCCATTTCCAAAGCCAAGGAGGCGGGCTCGGAGGCGGTGATCTGCGCCAGCACCGGCAACACCTCGGCCGCCGCCGCCGCCTATGCCCGCCGGGGTGGGATGCGCGCCTTTGTGCTGATTCCCGATGGCTACGTGGCCCAGGGAAAACTGGCCCAGGCCCTGCTCTACGGCGCCGAGGTGATTGCCATCCAGGGGAACTTCGACAAGGCCCTGGCGATCGTGCAGGACGTGGCCAACCAGTACCCGATCACCCTGGTGAATTCGGTGAACCCCTACCGGTTGCAAGGCCAGAAAACAGCCGCCTTCGAAGTGGTGGATGCCATGGGCGATGCCCCCGACTGGCTCTGCATCCCGGTGGGCAACGCCGGCAACATCAGCGCCTACTGGATGGGGTTCAACGAATACCGAAATGCCGGCCACAGCAGGAAACTGCCGCGGATGATGGGCTTCCAGGCGGCAGGATCGGCACCTCTGGTGCTGGGTCACACGGTGGATCAACCCGACACCATTGCCACGGCGATCCGGATCGGTAACCCGGTGAACCGCGACAAGGCGCTGAATGTGAGGAGCGAAAGCGGAGGCGGTTTCATGGCCGTCACCGACGCCGAAATCATCGAGGCCTACAAGCTGCTAGGCAGCGGTGAAGGGGTGTTCTGCGAACCCGCCAGCGCCGCTTCGGTGGCGGGCTTACTCAAGCGGAAAGACGAAGTCCCTGCGGGGGCCACGGTGGTGTGTGTGCTCACCGGCAATGGTCTCAAGGACCCGACTACGGCGATCGAGCACAACGACGCCCGTTTCCACACCGGCCTGGAGGCCGATACGGCCAAGGTGGCCGCCGTGATGGGCTTCTAACCAGACGGCTTCAGGGCCAACCAATTGGCAAAGCGTCTGCGGGAAAGCGTGGGAAAAGCTCCTCTCTCCCGAGGAAAAGCGCATGCCTAGGAACGGCGATGAAGCAGCCTGTTTTTCCGCAACACCGGGAAAGGGTGGAAAAGCCAATCTTTCCCGCAATCCCTGTTCGACGTCCCCCACCCTTCAGAACCGCACATCGCTGTTGTGTCCAGCGTTTTTTGGGTTTTCCCCGATTCCCCCAGCCCCTACGACGACGGTTTCATTCTTTCTTCTGAAAACAATCAATCCCGTGATCAGAAAGCCTGTTGAAGGCGGTTCACCGACATTGCGCAATCAGCCGGCCTGTGGAAGCGTGGGGGGTCCCCGTTGTCAGCCATCAGGCTTCCCGACACACGCACCATGAAGCTGGTCTGTTCCCAGTCCGAACTCAGCACCAGCCTTCAGCTGGTGAGCCGGGCCGTGGCCAGCCGGCCCACCCATCCGGTGCTGGCCAACGTGCTGCTCACTGCCGATGCGGGCACCGGTCGGCTCAGCCTGACTGGCTTCGACCTCAGCCTCGGCATCCAGACCAGCCTGCCCGCCAGCGTCGAAACCAGTGGCGCCATCACCCTGCCCGCTCGGTTGTTCGGGGAGATCGTGTCGCGGCTTTCGAACGACAGCCCCATCACCTTGCACTGCCCCGAAGGGTCCGAACAGGTGGAGCTCACCAGCCTGTCGGGCAGCTACCAGATGCGGGGCATGCCAGCGGAAGATTTCCCCGACCTGCCCTTGGTGCAGAGCGGCACGCCGATCCGGCTGGAGGCTGAGGCCCTGGTGAAGGGCCTGCGCGCCACGTTGTTTGCCAGCAGTGGCGATGAGGCCAAGCAGCTCCTCACCGGTGTGCACCTGCGACTCGACCCCAGTGGCCTCGAGTGTGCCGCCACCGACGGCCATCGCCTGGCTGTGCTTTGTTTGGCCCATGCCAACGCCGCGGTCGAGGGGGATGGCGGCGAGCCCTTTGCCGTCACTGTCCCGGCCCGTTCCCTCCGGGAGCTGGAGCGGCTGTTGTCCGGCCGCCAGTCCGCCGAGCCGCTGAGCCTGTTTTACGACCGCGGTCAGGTGGTGTTCCTGTGGGCTGATCAGGTGCTCACCAGCCGCAGCTTGGATGGCACCTACCCCAACTACCGCCAGCTGATCCCCGACAGCTTTAGCCGCACCATCGCTCTCGATCGCCGCACCCTGGTTTCGGCTCTCGAACGGGTGGCGGTGCTGGCTGATCAGCACAACAACGTGGTCAAGCTCAGTGCTGAACCGGCCACGGGCCAGCTGCTGATCCAGGCCGATGCCCAGGATGTGGGCAGTGGCTCGGAAGGCCTGGCGGCCTCGATCACGGGGGATGCCATCCAGATCGCTTTCAACGTGCGCTATCTGCTCGATGGGCTCAAGGCCATGGCCTGTGATCAGGTGCTGCTGCAGTGCAATGCAGCTACCACGCCGGCGATCCTCACGCCGGTTGAGGGAGATCAGTTCACCTATCTGGTGATGCCCGTTCAGATCCGCAGCTGACCGTGGTGGCCCTTCCGGAGCAGTTGCTGCTGAGCGAGCTGCTGCGTCGGCGGGTTCGCTGTGACCAGGGCCTCGACCACGGCGCCGGCTTACAGGTGTGGATGCATCCGCCGGTGCATCGGGTGCTGGGTTGGGTGTCCAAGCCTTCGGCTTTTGGGTCCCGCCGGCTGGTGTGGCGTCTCAACCAACTGCGCGGACTCACCGACCTGGAGGTGTTGGTGCAGGGAGAGCCCGCTGAAACCGAGCAGGACGTGGTGGAGCGGCTACCCAGCCTGATCGATGCGGCGGTGCTCGATCGCCGTCAGCAGCCCATCGGCAGCCTGGCGGATGCCGCCATCGAGCTGCGCACGGGCCGCATCCTTCATTACCTGGTGAGTCGCAGCGATCCGCGCTTGCCCGGAAGCAGCCGCTGGCGTCTGAGCCTTGATCGCCTGGTGGACCAGCAGCCTGGCCAGGTGTTCACGGCTTTAGAGAGTCTCGACGACCTTCCCCTGGCCCGGGCCAGTGTGCGCCAGGAGTTCCTGCGTCGCTCACGTCGCTGGCGCGATCAGGTGCAGGATGCCGGCAGCCGCTTTGAGGAGCGCCTCGAGGGCTGGTTGGAGGAGCCGCCCTGGCAGGACCAAGATCCCTCGACCCGGCCTTGGGAGGGGGAGGCCTCCGACGACGCCTGGGACCAGGACTGGCCTGAGCCCTATTCCGAGTCGTCTCCCATAGACACCCGTCGTCAGCGCCGCTCAGCCCCGCCACCCAACGACGAAGATCCCTGGCTCTGAGCCTTCGTTGCCTCGCTCGGCGAGACTGGATTCAACTTGCCCAGTCGTCCGTGGTCGCTGCTTCAGAGTTCGCCGCCCCCGAGTACGCCGTACCCGAAGCCCTCAAAAAGGAGAACCTCAGCCAGGCCGACTACGACGAGATCTGCCGCCGCCTCGGCCGCGCCCCCAACCGCGCTGAGCTGGGCATGTTCGGGGTGATGTGGTCGGAGCACTGCTGCTACCGCAACTCGCGGCCGCTGCTTGCGGGCTTCCCCACCACCGGCCCGCGCATCCTGGTGGGCCCCGGCGAGAACGCCGGTGTGGTGGATCTGGGCGAAGGCCAGCGATTGGCCTTCAAGATCGAGAGCCACAACCACCCCTCGGCCGTGGAGCCGTTCCAGGGGGCGGCCACGGGCGTGGGCGGCATCCTGCGCGACATCTTCACCATGGGCGCCCGGCCGATCGCCCTGCTCAACGCCCTGCGCTTCGGTCCGCTGGAGGATGAGCGCAACGTGGGCCTGATGGAGGGCGTGGTGGCCGGCATCGCCCACTACGGCAACTGCGTGGGCGTCCCCACCGTGGGCGGTGAGGTGGCCTTCGACCCCAGCTACTCCGGCAACCCGCTGGTGAACGCCATGGCCCTGGGGCTGATGGAAACCGAGCAGATCGTCTGCTCCGGCGCTGAGGGGGTGGGCTATCCGGTGGTGTACGTGGGCAGCACCACTGGCCGCGATGGCATGGGCGGCGCCAGCTTTGCCAGCGCCGAGCTCACCGAAGCCTCCCTCGACGATCGCCCCGCCGTGCAGGTGGGTGACCCTTTCCTGGAGAAGGGCTTGATCGAGGCTTGCCTGGAGGCCTTCCAGAGTGGTGATGTGGTGGCCGCCCAGGACATGGGCGCCGCCGGCCTCACCTGCAGCTGCTCCGAGATGGCCGCCAAGGGGGGCCTGGGCATCGAGCTGGATCTCGATCGGGTGCCCGCCCGCGAGGTGGGCATGACCGCCTACGAGTTTCTGCTCAGCGAATCCCAGGAGCGGATGCTGTTCGTGGTGAAACCTGGCCGTGAGCAGGCGCTGATGCAGAGCTTCACCCGTTGGGGCCTGCAGGCCGCCGTGGTGGGCCGGGTGCTGGAAGACAACATCGTGCGGGTGCTGCAACACGGGCAGGTGGCCGCCGAGGTGCCTGCCAGCGCCCTCGCCGATGACACGCCGATCAACCATCACACATTGCTAAGCGAACCCCCGGCCGAGATCCAGGCCCACTGGCGCTGGAGTGAAGCCGAGTTGCCTTCCGCCAGCGCAGCCTGCATCACCCCGGCCGGCGGCACCGCCACCTCTTGGAACGAGGTCCTGCTGGCCCTGCTAGACGACCCCACCATCGCCTCCAAGCGCTGGGTGTACCGCCAGTACGACCACCAGGTGCAGGCCAACACGGTGGTGCCGCCCGGCGGCGCCGATGCGGCCGTGGTGCGGCTGCGGCCCCAGCAGGGCGAGGGTTCGCTCAGCGCGGCCAGCCGCGGCGTGGCGGCGGTGGTGGATTGCCCCAACCGCTGGGTGGCCCTCGACCCCGAGCGCGGCGGCATGGCGGCGGTGGCGGAGGCGGCCCGCAACCTCAGCTGCGTGGGCGCCGAGCCCCTGGCGATCACCGACAACCTCAACTTCCCCTCGCCCGAAACCCCCACCGGCTACTGGCAGCTGGCGATGGCCTGCCGCGGCCTCTCGGCCGCCTGCAGCGCCCTCGACACGCCCGTCACCGGCGGCAACGTGTCCCTCTACAACGAGACCCGCCTGCCCGATGGCCGCATGCAGCCGATTCACCCCACCCCGGTGGTGGGCATGGTGGGCTTGGTGCACGATCTGGCCCAGGTGCGCGGCCAGGCCTGGCGCACAGTCGGCGATGCCATCTGGCTGCTGGGGGTGCGGTTGGAAACGGGAGAGGCTCCCGCCGATCCGCGCCTGAGCCTGGCCGGCAGCAGCTATCTCGAGCGGCTGCATGGAGCCGTCACCGGGCGCCCGCCGGAGATTGATCTGCCATTGGAGCGCGCGGTTCAGGGCTTCCTGCGCCAGGCGATCGCCCAGGGCCTGGTGGCCTCCGCCCACGACCTCAGCGACGGCGGCCTGGCTGTGGCCGCGGCCGAGTGCTGCATCGCTGCTGGTCTGGGTGCCGCGCTGGAGCTGCCAGCGGGCAGCGCCCGCGTCGATCGCCTGCTGTTTGCCGAGGGCGGCGCCCGCATCCTGGTCAGCGTTGCCCCCTCCCAGGCCCAGGCCTGGCAGGACGCCATGGCCGCGGCGGCGGTGTCCGCCGAGCGGATCGGTGTTGTTACGGCTGCGGCCGACCTGGTGATCAGCCAGGGCGGCAGTGCCGTGATTCATCAGAGCCTGGAGGCCTTGCATACCTGTTATGAGCAGGCCATCCCACGGCGCATGGGCGTTGATCTGCCCCCCACGGCTTGAGTGGGGAATGGGCCGGGCTCTCTCATGCAGAATGAAGTTGCACCGTGTTCGTTGATGGGCCTGTGATGGTGATGCATCCGGACCACAACGCTCAGGGAGCCGATCCCGATCCCGACCAGCGCCCCGACAAGCCTGAGGAGGCCTGTGGCGTCTATGCCGTGCTGGCACCGGGGCAGCCGGTGGCCAACCTCACCTACTTCGGCCTCTACGCCCTGCAGCACCGCGGCCAGGAATCGGCGGGAATTGCCGTGTTTGATGCCGACCGCAAGGTGCGGCTGCACAAGGACATGGGTCTGGTCAGCCAGGTGTTCGACCAGGCCGTGCTCGAGCGCCTGACCGGCGATCTGGCCATTGGTCACAACCGCTATTCCACCACCGGCAGCAGCAAGGTCTGCAATGCCCAGCCGGTGGTGTTGAACACCCGGATCGGGCCCTTTGCCCTGGCCCACAACGGCAACCTGGTGAACGCGGGGGAGCTGCGAGACGATCTCGCCGGCATCGCCAGCGAGCTCACCTCCACCACCGATTCCGAGCTGATCGCCTTTGCCGTCCAGCAGGCGGTGAACCGTGGCCTCGACTGGGACCACGCGATCCGGCAGGCAGCGGAGCGCTGCCGCGGCGCCTTCAGCCTGGTGATCGGCACCCCGGAGGGGCTGTTCGCCCTGCGCGATGGCCACGGCATTCGGCCGCTCGTGTTTGGCCATATCGGTGAACCCAGCGAGGCCCAGTGGGTGGTGAGCAGCGAGTCGTGCGGACTCGACATCATTGGTGCTTCCTTCGATGGCGATGTGGAGCCCGGGGAGATCATCCACTTCCGCCAGGGGGATCCCAATCCCAGCCGCAGCCGTTGGTCTGAGCAGCCCGTGAAGCTGTGCGTGTTCGAGATGATTTATTTCGCCCGGCCCGACAGCCGCTTCTTCGGCGAGTCGCTCTACAGCTACCGGGTGCGGATCGGTGAGGCCCTGGCCCGCGAAACATCGGTGGAGGCCGACATTGTCATCGGCGTGCCTGATTCCGGTATTCCGGCAGCGATCGGCTATTCCCAGTTCAGCGGCATCCCCTTTGGCGATGGCCTGATCAAAAACCGCTACGTGGGCCGCACCTTCATCCAGCCCACCCAGGCGATGCGTGAGGCGGGGATTCGCGTGAAACTCAATCCCCTGCCGGATGTGCTGGCGGGCAAGCGTGTGGTGGTGATCGATGACTCGATTGTGCGGGGCACCACCAGCCGCAAGTTGGTGCAGGCCCTGCGGGATGCCGGCGCCACAGAGGTGCACATGCGGATCAGTTCACCGCCCGTCACCCACCCGTGTTTCTACGGGATCGACACCGACACCCAGGATCAGCTGATTGCGGCTCGGCTCACCCTGGCTGAAATCACGGCCCATCTGGGGGTGGATTCCCTGGCCTACCTGAGCAAGCAGGGCATGGTGGACGCGGCTCTGGCCAATTCAGCGCACTTCTGCACCGCTTGTTTTGACGGGGCCTATCCGATTGAGATGCCCGAGCAGGTGCGCTCCAGCAAGCTGATGCTCGAGCCGGCCGGCATTGCCGCCACGCTTGTCGGGCAGCCCTAACGGATTAGGGGCACCAACTGTTGCAGCGTCTGGCCTGGCGGCAGGGCGATGGAGACGCCGCTGCCGCTGCAGTCTTCGGCCTGCAGATGGCTGAGGTCGAGCCTTGCGCTCCAGCCCTTCTCGGTCAGCAGGCTCAGCACTGCGGTGTCGGCCGGCTGCAGGTCGATCACGCGATCTCCCCGTTGTTGGAGTCGCAGGCCGATCTGACCCATATCGCCGCGCTGGCCAAGCCTCAGGTTGGACACCTCCAGACGTTTCACCTGCCCCCCCTCAGTGGCCAGCAGCACCGAGGCGCTGGCAGCGCTGGCTGCAACGCAGGCGGCCCCCACCACAGCTTCCCCAGGGAGCAGTCGCATCAGCATGGGGCCCTGGGCAGCGCGGCCCATCAGGGGCAGATCGGTGTCGTTGAAGCTGAGGCGCAGCATCCGGCCGGTGCTGCTGGCCACCACCAGGGTGTCGCCCTCTTGGCCACTCACCACCCGCCGCAGGCTGACGCCCTCCTTGAGCTTCAGCACCGTGGCCGCCCGCCCCGACAACTCTTGAAAGTCCTCGACGGGCAGCCGTTTGAAGCGGCCGTCGCTGCTCAGCAGGCCCAGGCTGCCCTGGCTGGGTAGGGGCAGCACCTGCACCACCGGCTCTCCCTCAAGGCTGTCGGGCAGGAAGCGTTCCAGCTTGCCGGGCTGCTGGCTGGCAAATTCCCAGCGCAGCAGGGCGACGCGCCCGCTGCCGGTGAAGGCCAGCAGCAGCGGTTGTTCGGCGATCGGCAGGATCAGGCGGGCTGGGGAGGGGTGGTCTCCCAGTTCGATGGCCTCATCGAGGTGGAGCCGGCCCAGCATCTGGGTACTGAGGATCTTCACCGCCCCATCCGCCTGAATCAGCAGCCGGCTCTCCGGGGCCAGGGCCGCAAAGGCTTGCTTGCGCTGGAGTTCAGCGTTGGGACGGATCGCCGCGGCCCGCTGGGCCACCAGCGCATCTCCTCCTTCCACCAAGCGGGTGCGCCGGGGTGTGGCAAAGCGCTTGCGCAGCGCCTTCAACTCCGACACCAGCGTGTTGAGCAGCACGGTCCGGTCGTTGAGCAGGTGGCGCAGCCGGCCCCGCTCCTCGATCAGCTCGGACGCTTCTTTGCGCAAACTCTCCTGCTCCAGGCCTGTCAGGCGCCGCAGGGGCATGGCCAGCACCGCATCGGCTTGGCGCTCGCTCAGGTCGAGCTGCACCTGGAGGGCGGCCTTGGCGCTGGCGGCATCGCTGGCGGCGGTGATCAGGGCGATCACCTGCTGAAGGGCATCGAGGGCCTTGATCAGGCCTTCCACCACTTCGAGCCGGTCTTCGCAGCGCTTGAGGGCGTGGCGGGTGCGCCGGATCAGGGTGAGTTCCCGGTAGTCCAGGAATTCCTGCAGCAGGCGCCGCAGGCTCAGCTGCACTGGCTGGCCGTTGACGAGGGCGAGCAGGATGGCACCGAAGTTGCTCTGCAGGGCCGTGCGCCGCTGCAGATCGGCCAGCACGGTTTCCGGGTTGGCATCGCGGCGCAGCTCCACCACCACCCGCATGCCGTCGCGGTCGCTTTCGTCGCGGATGTCGGCGATGCCGCCGATCTTGCCGTCGTTCACCTGTTCGGCCAGCTTTTCGATCCAGCCCGCCTTGCTCAGTTGGTAGGGGAGCTCGGTGATCACCACGGCGCCGCGCTTGTGGCGGCCTTTGCCAGGTTGCACTTCCTCGATGTGGGCCACGCCCCGCATCGGGATGCTGCCGCGGCCCGTCAGGTAGGTGTCGCGCACGCCCTGGCCCACCAGCACCTCGCCACCGGTCGGGAAATCGGGGCCTGGCACCAATTCCAGGAGCTTGTCGTCGGAGAGATCTGGTTTGCGTACCAGGGCGATCAGGGCATCCACCACTTCGCCGAGGTTGTGGGGCGGGATGTTGGTGGCCATGCCCACGGCAATGCCGGTGCAGCCGTTGAGGATCAGGAACGGCAGCTGGGCCGGCAGCACCGTGGGCTCCTGCTGGGAGCCATCGAAGTTGGCGGCGAAATCAACGGTGTCGGCGCCGATCTCATCGAGCAGCCCCTCGTTGGCGATGGGTGCCAGCCGCGTTTCGGTGTAACGCATGGCCGCCGGCGGGTCGTCGTCGACGGAGCCGAAGTTGCCGTGGCCATCGAGCAGCGGGTGGCGGCTGGCGAAGGTCTGCACCTGGCGCACCAGCGCGTCGTAGACCGCCTGGTCGCCGTGGGGGTGGTACTTGCCGAGCACGTCGCCCACCACACGGGCGCACTTGCGGTAGGGCCGATCCGGGGTGAGCCCCAGCTCGTGCATCGCGAACAGGATGCGGCGCTGCACGGGCTTGAGCCCATCGCGCACATCCGGTAGGGCCCGTCCCACGATCACGCTCATGGCGTATTCGAGGTAGGAGCGCTGCATCTCCTGGTGCAGCGCAATCGGCTGAATGCGCGGGTCGTTGCCCGGTCCGTTCCGCTCCCCTGGGCGCTCCTCGGCCATCCGCTGCTGTGGTCTGGGGTCGGAAAGTGGGGCTCAGCCTACAGATGCTGTCCAGGGCTGCCGCTTCCAGCGGGGCTTACTCCTCTTCGCTGCTCTCGCCTTCCGGGCTGGCATTGGCGAGGGCCCGATCCACCACGGCTTTGAGATCGCCCTGTTGCAGCAGCTCCTGGGTGGTGCTGCGCAGTTTCGGTCCCCAGAGCTGCTCCTTCTGGTAACTCTCCAGCACGTAATTGGGTTCGTTGTCGAGCGCCTTGGCAACCAGCTCCACGGCCTCGCCACGGCCCGCCGGCCCCTGGGAGAACAGGCCCGCCGCCAGCGCCAGCATCGGTTCAGCCGCATCCGGCTTGATGGTCAGCACCCGCCGCCAGCGCTGGATGGCGTCCTTGGTTTTGCCCTGCTCAAACAGCACCAGCCCCTGGTTGTTGAGGGCTTCCCAGAAGTCCTTGCGCAGGGAGGAGGCCCGCTCGAAAGCCGCCAGGGCCGGGCCGCTCTGGCCGAGCAGGATGCGGGCGTTGCCCAGGTCGAAGTAGGCGCCGGCATTGCCCTTGTCGAGCTTCAGCCCCTGCTCCAGCAGGCCGATCGCCTCTTCGGGTTTTCCGGCTCGCAGGGCCAGGGAGCCCTCGGCAAACCAGATGCCCGGGTTGCGCGGATCCAGTTGCTTGGCCTTGGCCAGCGACACGCCGGCCTGTTTCAGTTGACTGCTGCGCAGCTGGGCTTCGGCCAGCAGCACCCAGCCGCGTGGGTCGTCGGGGAGCAGTTGCACCGTGAGGGCCGCCAGGCGGGCGGCATCACTGGCTTGGCCCAGCCGCAGCAGCCGCGCCGCCGCCTGGGCGATGCCCAGGCCTGCGCCTTCCAGCTCCTGGCGCTGGGGCGTGTACACGTAGGGCACCAGCGCCTGGGCGGGCAAGGTTGTCGAGAGCAGCAGGCCCAGGGCACCGACCAGAACGCCTTTGGCAAGACGGGTCTTTGGGAAACCAGTTTTTGCGAAACCAGTGCGCAACCGGCGCGGTGCCATCGGGGCCAGACAGATCTATTCACCCTAGGCAGAACCCTCCTGGCCGGCCCGCAGGTTGCGCCGCCACATCCAGGGTTTGAGCCGCCGCAGGGCGGATGCCCGCAGCCGTTGATCCCAGTCGGCATCGCTCCATTGCAGGGCCTGCTCGGCCTGCAGATCGAGCAACCAGGGCCGGGGCTGCAGATCCGGATCGCCGCTGCTCTCCAGGGGTTGCTGATTCCAGGGGCACACCTCCTGGCAGATGTCGCAGCCGGCCACCCAGCCCTGCAGTGCCGTGGCCATGGCGGCGGGCAGCTCGGGATCCCGATTCTCAATCGTGTGGAAGGCGATGCAGCGCCGGCTGTCCACCACGAAGGGTTCGCTGATCGCGCCGGTGGGGCAGGCCGGCAGGCAGCGGCTGCAGCTGCCGCAGAGGGGTGTGGCGGGGGTATCTGCCGGCAGCTCCAGGCTGGTGAGCAGGTGGCCCAACAGCAGCCAGGAGCCGCGGCGGCGGTGAATCAGGTTGCCGTGTTTGCCGATCCAGCCCAGCCCGGCCTCTTCGGCCCAGGCCTTGTCCATCAGTGGGGCGCTGTCGACGCAGGCCCGCCAGCGCACGCCAGGCACCTGCTGCTCGAGCCAGCGGCCCAGCCGGCGCAGGCGCCCGTCGATCAGCCGGTGGTAGTCGCGGCCCCAGCCGTAGCGGGCCACCTTCAGGGAGCCGGGGCTGCGCTCGGCCGCCACGTAGTAGTTGAGCCCCACCGCCAGCAGGCTGCGCACCCCGGGCAACAGCTGCTCCACCGCGCGCCGGCGCGGGTCGGCCATCCAGGCCATGTCGGCTTGATGGCCGGCCGCCAGCCAGCGCTCCAGGGCCGCCGTCCGCAGGCTTAGGCGCTCCCCGGCGGGCACGGCGGCGAGGCCCACCGGGTCAAACCCCAGCTGCCGGGCCTGCTGCTTCAGCTGGCGAGCCAGCCCGTCGTGGGCGTGGTGCGTCATCGCCCGTACACTTGCGCCGTTCCCCCAATCTGCCGCGAGCATCCGCCTGTGAGCACTGCCTCCTTCGGCCGTCTGGGCCATTTGCTGCGCTGGCTCGGCCTCACCCTGGTCGTGTTGCTGGTGCTCCAGCTGCTGGTGCTGCTGGGCTCCTGGAACTGGGGCGAGGAGGGGTACCGCCAGCTGCTGATGGACCGGTTGGTGACCCAGTCGCCCATGGCCCTGGTGGGGCTGCTGCTGATGTTGTTCGGCAGCCGCCTCGACCATCCCGCCGCCGGCGGCACGCCTTTGCGCTGGCTGGTGGCGGTGCTCAGCATCCTGCTGGCCCTGGCGATGCTTGTGGCGGTGCCGGTGTCGATCAGTGGCGACCGCGCCCTCTCCGACCAGGCCGACCAGCAGCTCGAGGCCCGCAAGGCCCAGCTGGCGGCGGCTCGCTCCCAGATGGACAACCCCCAGGTGATCGACCAGCTGATTGTCCAGGCCGAGCAGGCTGGCCAGATCCCCGCCACCGCCACGGCCGAGCAGAAGCAGCAGGCCGCTAAAGCGTTCATGGAGCGCCAGCTCCAGCAGGCCGACGACCAACTGCAGCAGCAGCAGCGCGCCCGGGATCTCACGGTGAATCAGCGCCGCTACGGCGGCACCGGTGCCGCCGTGGTGCTGGCCATCGGTTTTGTGCTGGTGGCCCTGGTGGCCCTGCTGTGATTGGCCAGGCGGTGCGGCCGGCTGGCTAAGTTGCCAACAGTTCGCTGCAGCCCGGGTTTCCGGATTGTCACTTGGTTCAAGCCAGCCCCAAAACTGATCAGCCCTTGGGGGAGCGGCTTCAAGCTGACCTCAAGAACGATCTGATCGCCGGGTTGCTGGTGGTCATTCCCCTGGCAACGACGATCTGGCTTGCCACAACGGTGAGCCGCTTCGTGCTGGCTTTCCTCACTTCGATTCCCAAGCAGTTCAATCCTTTCAATACCCTCAGTCCGCTGCTGCAGGAACTGATCAATCTTGGGGTGGGTCTGCTGGTTCCCCTACTGGGCATCCTGCTGATCGGCCTGATGGCCCGCAACATCGTCGGGCGCTGGTTGTTGGAGTTTGGCGAGGGCACCCTGCTGCGGATTCCCCTGGCGGGCTCGGTCTACAAGACCCT
The DNA here is from genome assembly GCA_016882385.1 of Cyanobacteria bacterium M_DeepCast_100m_m1_067. Classification (GTDB taxonomy): domain Bacteria; phylum Cyanobacteriota; class Cyanobacteriia; order PCC-6307; family Cyanobiaceae; genus Cyanobium_A. The sequence goes on from VGQC01000012.1 coordinate 21,138, forward strand.
CAAGCAGTTGCTGGAAACCTTTCTGCAGGGCAGTTCCAGCAAGTTTCGCCGGGTGGTGCTCGTGGAGTACCCGCGGGAGGGGTTGTTTGCCCTGGGTTTCGTCACCGGCGCCATCGGCACGGCACTCCAGGCCGGTTTCACCGAACCGATGCTGAGCGTGTTCATCCCCACGGCCCCCAATCCCACCACCGGCTGGTACACCGTCGTTCCCGAGCGCTCCGTCAAGGACCTTGAGATTTCAGTGGAGGATGCCTTCCGCACGATCATTTCCGCCGGCATCGTCAATCCCGACGAGCGCTCCACGCCCAATCGCAGCTTCTCCAGCCTGCTGGCTCAGCTGCGCACCCCCCAACCGTCCTGAGGCTGAGTCGTTTTGATGCAGAGCCGCACCCTCTCGCGCGAACTGGCCCTGCTGATGCTCGGCCAGACCAGCGACCGCGCCGGCGCCACCCCCGCAGCCCAGCCCACCGCGATGGAGGGTCTGTTGCAGCAGGTGCTCGCCACCTTGAGCCAGCATGTGCGCGAGGCTCTCGACCGCTCCGCGGAGGACCTGCAGACCGCCCAGCAGGAACTGCTGGACAGTGAGCTGCAGGACCAGGGCGAGCAGCAGTTGCCGCGGGTGCGTCAGCACCTCAATGCCGGCCTGGCGGCGGCTGAGCAGGCCATCAACCGCCTCTCCGCCAGCTTGGAACTGCCCCGGCTGTTGCTTCTGGCCGACCAGGACGAGGTGCGCCGCGGCGCCATCGCCCGGGTGGAGGCGGTGTTGCGCGATCGGGACTCCATCGATGCCCTCCTCGATGGGGTGATGGAGGGCTGGCGTCTCACCCGTTTGCCCCGCATCGACCGCGACATCCTGCGGTTGGCAGCTGTGGATCTCGACAGCTTCCACACCCCCGCCGCCGTCGCCTGCAACGAGGCCGTGGAACTGGCCAACCGTTACAGCGATGAGCAGGGGCGCCGCATGATCAACGGCGTGTTGCGGCGTTTCACGGCCGCCCGCACCGCGGCGGAGGCCTGAGCGCACCATGGTGTACGACTGGTTCAATCGCACCGGGCCCAGCGCAGCCGACGGCGAGACTCCGCCCAGTCAGGACTCACTGCCTCCGCTGGCCCCGGAGGAGGCGACCCCAGCGGCTTCCGCTGCTGCCGCACCAGCCCCCGCCGCTGCCCAGCCCGGCGATCCCAATGCAGAAGCCCTCGAGTGGGCGCGGCAGGCCTACGCCCGCCTGAAAGCGCAGCAGGAAGCTCAGAAGCAGGAGCAGAACCAACCTGAGGCGCCACAGCCGCAGCCGAGCGACGCCGAATCGGCCCCCTCCCCGGACGCCGGTGGTGGATCCGCGTCCCTCCTGGATTCCGTACAGTCTGTACAGATTTCGGGACAGCAGGCAGAACAGTCCCAGGAGCAGGCTCCAGCCGCCGGTCTGTCGCTGCTGGAGCAGGCCGCCGCCCAGCGGGCCGAGCGCCAGCAGGCCATCACCGCCAGTGCTGCCGTTGCTCCGGTCGAGGCGGCCCCTGCGGAGTCCATCCCGCGAGTGGCAACAGATTCCAGCGAGCCCAGCCTCGGCGACTTCGACACCACCTTCACCTGGTCGGCCGAGGTGCTGGCGGCCCAGGGCAAGCGGGTCGATCAGGTGTCGCTCGAGGAGATCGACTGGCTGGGACGCCTACGCCAGGGCCTGGAGAAAACCCGCCAGGGTTTTGTCACCCAGTTGCTTGACACCCTCGGTGACGACCCGCTCACCCCGGAGGTGGTGGACGACCTGGAAACGACTTTGCTGCGGGCCGATGTGGGTGTCCAGGCCACCGACCAGGTGCTGGACGCCCTGCGCAAGCGCCTCAACGAGGAGGTGGTGGATCCCGCCGAGGGCCTGCGCTTTCTCAAGGAACAGCTGCGCGCCATCCTCGACCAACCGATCGACTCCAGCGGCCACGCGCTGCTCGCTCCCCAGCGCCAGCAACTCAATGTCTGGTTGATGGTCGGCGTCAACGGCGTTGGTAAGACCACCACCCTGGGCAAGCTGGCCAACCTGGCGGTGCGCAGTGGCTATAGCTGCCTGATCGCCGCCGCCGACACCTTCCGGGCCGCGGCGGTGCAGCAGGTGCAGGTGTGGGGCGACCGCAGCGGCGTGCCGGTGATTGCCAATCCCAGCGCCAACGCCGATCCGGCGGCCGTCGTCTACGACGCCATTGGCGCCGCCCAGGCCAAGGGCACCGAGCTGGTGCTGGTGGACACGGCCGGTCGTCTGCAGACCAAGCACAACCTGATGGAGGAACTCAGCAAGGTGCGCCGCATTGTCGACAAGCTGGCCCCCGAGGCGGTGGTGGAGTCGCTGCTGGTGCTCGATGCCAGCCAGGGTCAGAACGGCCTGCGCCAGGCCATGGCCTTTGCTAAGGCTGCCGGGCTCACCGGTGTGGTGCTCACCAAGCTCGACGGCAGTGCCCGCGGTGGTGTCGCCCTGGCGGTGGCCTCCGAGGCGGGCTTGCCGATCCGATTCATTGGCGCCGGTGAAGGCATCCGCGACCTGCGCCCCTTCAACAGCTTCGAGTTTGTGGAAGCCCTGCTTGCCCGCTGAGCCATCCCAGGCAACGCTGGCAGACCCCGCTATTTTGCGAACCCGCCGCGGTCGCCCCGTGCGCAATCGGTGAGCAACACGCCGCCCCCCCATCCGCTCCAGCAGGCCCCGCCTGCAGCAGGGCCGGTGCTTTCGGCCGCGGCGTCGCTGCGCCAGTTGCTCGACAGCCTCAACCGGGAGCAGCGGCGCAACCAGGAGCTGCTCGCCTCGTTGGCCTTCGCCCTGCGCAGCTTCACCAACCTGGGCCGGTTTCTGGAGCTGGTGCCCGTGGTGGCCACCCGCCTGGTGGAGGCGGAAGGAGCGGTGCTGGTGGTGTTCCACGAGGACGGTCGCCTCTGGCGGGAGCAGCTGCAGACCACCCCGGCGGAGCGCTGCGCTGAGCTGGTGCGCCAGTTGGCGGCCCTCGGCGATGCCGAGCTGTCGGCCCTCAGCGGCGAAGCGGCGGTGGTCGCCCTGCTCGACCAGCGCATCGGCCGGCTGCTGGGGGAAGAGCAGGTGTTTGCCACCTCGGTGGTGTCCCGCAGCCTGCAGCGGGGTCGTCTGTATGTCTTCAGTGGCCGCAAGGGGTTTGCCTGGAGCGAGGTGCACCGCCGCCACCTGCAGCTGGTGGCCGATCTCACCGCCGTGGCCCTGGAAAACGAGGCGCTGCTGCAAACCATGCGGCGTCACGAGCGGTTGGACCGTCAGCTCAGCATCGGTGCCGAGATCCAGGCCCAGCTGCTGCCGGATCGCTGTCCGCTGATCGACGGTGTGGAGCTGGCGGCCCGCTGCCGCCCCGCTTTCCAGGTGGGGGGGGATTACTACGACTTCATTCCCACCCGGCCCCAGCTGCTGGGCCGCCGCCGCGAACAGGCCCGCTGGGCGTTGGTGATGGGGGACGTGATGGGCAAGGGGGTGCCGGCCGGCCTGCTGATGACCCTGCTGCGCGGCATGTTGCGGGCCGAGGTGCTGAGCGGCCACTCCCCTGAGCGGATCCTCCACGACCTCAATCAGCTGGCCCAGGAGGACCTGGCCCAATCGCACCGGTTCGTGACCTTGTTTTATTCCGACTACGACCCGCGAACCCGCCTGCTGCGCTACGCCAATGCGGCCCACAATCCGCCCTTGATCTGGCGCCGCCAGCGCAACCAGGTGGAGCGTCTCGATGCCCCCGGGCTGTTGATCGGTTTGCAGAGCGAAGCCGACTACGGCCTTGAGCAGACCGTGCTCGACCCCGGCGACGTGCTGCTCTATTACACCGATGGCGTGACGGAAGCCTCAGGTTTCAGTGGCGATCGCTTCGACGAGGAGCGGTTGGTGCGCCATCTTCAGGCGGCCTGCCGTTCCGGCATCGGCGCCCAGGGGATTCTCGATCAGCTCTTCGCCCGCCTCGATCGTTTTGTAGGGGCCGATCGGCAGCTCGATGACGATGCCTCGATGGTGGTGCTCAAGGTGCGGGAGGAGCTGATGCTGCCCTCCCTGCCAAACTGACTGCCTGCGAAGCTGACCTTCAGCTCCGCGCTGAGCGCCAAGTTCCGAATGGCCGTTGATTCCACCGCCTCCACCTGGAGCCAGCGATTCGAGCAGGGTCTGCATCCGGCCATCGAGCGTTTCAACGCCTCGATCGGCTTCGATATCACCCTGCTGCAGCAGGACCTCGACGGCTCGATCGCCCACGCCCGCATGCTGGGCCGTTGTGGGGTGATCCCGGAGGCGGAAGCCAGCCAGTTGATCGCGGGATTGGAGGCCGTGCGCGCCGAGGCAGCCCGCGGCGAATTCCGCCCCGGGCTAGAGGCCGAAGATGTCCATTTCGCGGTGGAGCGGCGCCTGATCGAGCTGCTCGGGCCCCTGGGCAAAAAGCTGCACACCGGCCGCTCTCGCAACGACCAGGTGGGCACCGATCTGCGCCTGTGGCTGCGCGGTCAGATCGATGCCATCGATGCGGCGCTGCTGCGCTTCGAGCGGGCTTTGCTGGCCCAGGCCGAGCGCCACAGCAGCGTGTTAATCCCCGGCTACACCCACCTGCAGCGGGCCCAGCCGGTGTGCCTGGCCCACCACCTGCTCGCCTACATCGAGATGGCGGAGCGCGACCGCGAGCGTCTGGCCGATGTGCGCCGCCGGGTCAACATCTGCCCCCTGGGGGCGGCGGCCCTGGCCGGCACGCCGGTGCCGATCGATCGGCGCCAGACCGCCGAGGAGCTGGGCTTCGAGGCCATCTACGCCAACAGCCTGGATGCAGTCAGCGACCGCGATTTCGCGGTGGAGTTCAGCGCCGCCGCCAGCCTGATTTTGGTGCACCTGAGCCGGCTGAGCGAGGAGGTGATTCTCTGGGCCTCCGAGGAGTTTGGCTTTGTCGGCCTCACCGACCGCTGCGCCACCGGCAGCAGCCTGATGCCCCAGAAAAAGAATCCCGACGTTCCGGAGCTGGTGCGGGGCAAGAGCGGCCGGGTGTTCGGCCACCTGATGGGGCTGCTCACCATGATCAAGGGCCTGCCCCTGGCCTACAACAAGGACTTCCAGGAAGACAAGGAAGCCCTGTTCGACGCGGTGCGCACTTGCCTGGATTGCCTCGAGGCGATGGCGATCCTGTTTGAGGAGGGGCTGGAGTTTCGGCCCCAGCGGTTGGAGGCGGCAGTGGCGGCGGATTTCTCCAATGCCACCGATGTGGCCGACTACCTGGTGGCGAAGGGTGTGCCCTTCCGCGAGGCCTATCAACTGGTCGGTGGCCTGGTGAAGGGATGTTTGGCCGAGGGGATTTTGCTGCGGGACCTGCCACTGGAGCGCTGGCAGCAGCTCCATCCTGCTTTTGAAGCTGACATCTACGCCGCCATCACCCCCCAGCAGGTGGTGGCGGCCCGCCGCAGTGAGGGCGGCACCGGTTTCGAGCAGGTTCAGCAGCAGTTGCAGCGAATCCGGATCCGTGTTGCCCCCTGAGCGGAAGCAGGCCTCGTCGGGGGTCTTACGCTGGGTTGGTTAGCGGCCCAATGGCCCACATGCATCGGCCCCACGGTCGATCTCTGGTTCGTGAGTATTTTTGTCGGCAACCTTCCCTTCCGCGCTGAGCAGGACGACGTAGCGGAATTGTTTGCACCCTTCGGTGAAGTGGCCAGCTGTGCGCTTCCCCTCGAACGCGACACCGGCCGCAAGCGCGGTTTCGCGTTTGTGGAGATGGCCGATGACGCCGCCGAGAGCAAGGCCATCGACGCGCTGCAGGGCGCTGAGTTGATGGGCCGCCCCCTGCGCATCAACAAGGCGGAACCCCGGGGTGCCGGTGGTGGCGGTGGCGGCCAACGTCGTGGCGGCTACGGCGGTGGCGGCGGCGGCTATGCAGGCGGGGGTGGGGGCTACAACCGCGGGGATGGCGGCGGTGCTGATCGGGGCTCCGGGGCTCGGGGCTGGGAAGACCGCAGCTACGGCGCCGGCAGTGCCGCGCCGAGCGATGGTTTTGATGCCGGCCGCACCCGCCGCCGCCGCAGTGGCGGTGGTGACAGCAGTGGTGAGTACTACGGTGGCGCCGAGGGTTAATACCCCCGTTCCTCTAGGGCCTGAGCGGCGGCTTCCAGCACCTCAGCACCGGCCTGCCGGTCTCCGGCGGCTTGGGTGAGCTGTTGGCGCCAGTGCCGGGCGCCGCTCACCCCCTCCACCACGTGCACCAGGTGGCGCGCGATCGGCCAGAGCCGCTCGCCCCGGGTTCGCCACTGCTCGGCGTAGGGAATCAGTCCCCGCACCACGTGCGAGGCGCTGGCCGGTGGCTGGCTGGTGTCGCCGAACACCCGCCGATCCACCTCGGCCCATTGCAGTGGATGGGCATAGGCGGCCCGGCCCACCATGGCCCCATCCAGCTGCTCCAGGTGCTCCAGGCAGGTTTCCAGGCTCTCCAGGCCGCCGTTGAGCTCGATGGTCAGCCCAGCACGATCCCGTTTGAGCTGGTGCACGATGTCGTAACGCAGGGGCGGAATCGTGCGATTTTGCTTGGGATCCAGCCCCTCCAGCCAGGCCTTGCGCGCGTGCACCGCAAAGCGCTGGGCACCAGCTGCGGCCACCGCATCCACGAAGGCCAGCAGCTCGGCGTAGGAGTCGCGGTCGTCGATGCCAATCCGGTGTTTCACCGTCACCGGCAGTGGGCTGGCGGCGGCCATGGCGGTGACGCAGCGGGCCACCTGGTCGGGCTCGGCCATCAGGCAGGCGCCGAAGCGGCCCTTCTGCACCTTTTCGCTGGGGCAGCCCACGTTGAGGTTGATTTCGTCGTAGCCCCAGTCGGCCGCCAGCTGGGCGGCTTCCCCTAGCAAGGCTGGATCGTCTCCGCCCACCTGCAGGGCCAGGGGCTTCTCGATCGGATCGAAGCCCAGCAGACGCTCCAGCCGGCCCCCCGGGGCGCTGGCTCCGGGCTCCTGGCGGGCGTGGTGCAGGGCTTGGGCGACCACCATCTCGGTGTAGAGCAGGCTGCGCTGGGTGATCTGGCGCATCAACACCCGGAAGTGCCGATCCGTGTAGTCCATCATCGGAGCCACACTGAAGCGAAAGCTGGCTGGATCGGTCTGGCCCATCACCCCATGCTGCCCACCCGTGTCCCCCGCCCTGCTGCTTCGTGACCCTCCCAAGCCATGCCGCCGTGGTGGTGGCGGGCGGTGGCGCCGCCGGATTCATGGCGGCTATTGCTGCCGCTGAGGCGGGCGTCCGTGACATCACCGTGCTGGAGGCCACCGCCGAGCCGTTGCACAAGGTGTTGATCAGTGGCGGCGGGCGTTGCAATGTCACCCATGCCTGCTGGGATCCGCGGGCGCTGGTGGGGCACTACCCCCGCGGCGGCCAGGCCCTGCGGGGCCCCTTCTCCCGCTTCGCCACGGGCGATGCGGTGGCCTGGTTCGATGCCCACGGTTTGGAGCTGGTGGAGGAGGCCGATGGGCGGCTCTTTCCCCGTTCCAACCGCTCTGAGTCGGTGGCCGCCACCCTGCGCCGGGCGGCCCTGCAGGCTGGCGTGCAGCTGCAGACCGGGGTGACCCTGCAGCAGGCCAGCACCCGAGTCGGGAGTGGTTTTGATCTGCGGCTTCGCGCTGGCCAGGCGATGGTCGCCGATCGGCTGGTGTTGGCCACGGGGAGTCACCCCAGCGGCCGCCAGCTTGCCGCTGCCCTGGGCCATGGGGTGGTGTCGCCGGTGCCGTCTCTGTTCACGCTCGCCCTGGCGGGCGATCCCTTGCTGGAGTTGGCGGGAGTGGTGATGGATCCCGTGGAGCTGGCCCTGCATCTGCCAGCGGATCCGCAAGCCGGCGGTGGCGCCCCCGAACAACGCTTCCGCCAGCGCGGGCCGGTGTTGATCACCCACTGGGGGTTGTCCGGTCCGGCCACCCTGCGTCTCACCGCTTTTGCTGCTCGGGCCCTTAAGGCCGCGGGTTACCGGGGGGAGTTGCGGCTCGACTGGAGCGGCGGCCAGTCCCAACCGGATCTCGAGGCCCTGTTTGCCGAGGCGAAGCGGGTCCAGGCGAAGCGGCAGCTGGCCAACTGGCGGCCCTGGCCTGCCCTCAGCCGGCGCCTCTGGCTGGCCTTGCTGCAGCGCCATGGCCTCGATCCCCAGCAGCGCTGGGCCGACCTCGCCAAGCGGCACCAGCAGCTGCTGATCACGGCGCTGCGCGACACCCGGGTGGCGGTCACGGGACGGGGCCCCTTCGGCGAGGAATTCGTGACGGCGGGCGGCATTCCCCTTGGCGAGGTGAATCTCGCAACGATGGAGAGCCGCCAGCAAGCCGGCCTCTATCTGGTGGGTGAACTCCTGGATGTGGATGGCGTGACCGGGGGATTCAACTTTCAGCACTGCTGGAGCAGTGGTTGGCTGGCCGGTCAGGCGTTGGCAGCCGAATAGCTCTCCCCAGAATTATTTGATATTTTCAAAAACGGCAAACATGGGCATGTACATCGCCAGAAGAATGGAGCCAACAATTCCACCCACTAACACGATCATGGCTGGCTCCAGCATCGAGGTGAGGGCCTTGACAATGGCCTCAACCTCGTCTTCGTAGAAGTCGGCAACTTTCGAGAGCATGGCGTCCATTTCGCCCGTCTCTTCGCCAATTGAGAGCATGCTGATCGACATATCAGGAAAGACATTCATGCGTCCGAGGGCTACGCTTAAGGGGATGCCTTGGAGAACATC
>VGQC01000013.1 GCA_016882385.1 Cyanobacteria bacterium M_DeepCast_100m_m1_067
CGGGGATGCCCGCCACCACATCGGCCAGGATCTCGGCGGGGTCTTCGGTGCGGGGGTTGTCGGAGGTGACCACCACCTGATCGGCCAGCTGGGCTGCGATCGCCCCCATCTGAGGGCGCTTGCTGCGGTCGCGGTCGCCGCCGCAGCCGAACACGCAGATCAACCGGCCGCGGGTGAAGGGGCGGCAGGCCGCCAGAGCATTGGCCAGCCCGTCAGGGGTGTGGGCGTAATCGACAAGCACGGCCGGCGCGTCGGTGCCATCACCCACCACCACACGCTCCATGCGGCCGGGTACGCCGCGAAAGCTGGCCAGCCCCTCCAGCAACTGAGGCAGCGGAATGCCCTGCTGAACCAGCGCACCCACGGCCTGCAACAGGTTCATCAGGTTGAAACGCCCCACCAGGGGCGACCGGAAGGCCCCCTCCCCCAGAGGCGTCTGCAGCACGCCGCGCACGCCGTCGGCGCCGAGCACCAGATCCCGGATGTGGAGCTCAGCGCTGGGATCCTCCAGGGAGCTGCGCCAGCAGCGCTCGCCCAGCCGGCCACGCAGGTGCTGGGCCAGCTGGACGCCCCAGGGATCGTCGCCATTCACCACCGCCCCACCCGCCAGCAGCGGCTCCGCAAACAGCTGCGCCTTGGCCTCGAAGTAGGCCTGCATCGAGGGGTGGTAATCGAGGTGATCCTGGGTGAGGTTGGTGAACACCGCCCCGGCGAAGCGACAGCCCGCCACCCGCTGCTGGTCGAGGGCGTGGGAACTCACCTCCATCGCCCCGATCTGGGCCCCAGCCTCCACCGCCTGGGCCAGCTGGGCCTGCAGCAGATCGGCAAAGGCGGTGGTGTGCTGGGCGATCACGCTCTGACCGGGCCAGCGGTTGACCAGGGTGCCGAACAGGGCCGCCGGCCGGCCGGCCTGGGCGGCCAGATGCTCGATTAAATGGGTGGTGGTGGTTTTGCCGTTGGTGCCGGTGACGCCGATCAAGGCCAAGCGGAGGCTGGGCTGGCCCCAGAAGGCGGCCGCCAGCAACCCGGCCCAGCGCGCCAAGGGCTCGGGGGCGATCAGCACCGCGTCGTTGGGCCCCGGGGGTTGGGCCGCCGCCGCCGCTGGGCTGATCACGGCCGCCGCCGCCCCCGCCTGCAGCGCCTGGGGCCAGAAACAGCCCCCATCCACCTGGGTGCCCGGCAGCCCCACAAATAGGGTGCCCCGGCCCACGCGGCGGGAATCGCAACTGATGCCGCTCAGCTCGCCATTGGGCAACCCCGCTGGCAGCTCCAAACCCACCTCCCGCAGGACCGGATGGAGCAGCTGGGTCATGGCACCAGATCAGCGAATGGCGCCTTTCTAAGCGTCCTGATCCGAAAAACCGTGCTTCTGCAACCAAACCCGCAGGCTGGTCCCGGCCAGCCGTGGTGGCACCCGCGGCAACACCTGCTCCCCCGCGTGCGAACGCAGCAGCAGCAGCGGCACCTCCAGGCCGAAGCGGGCCTGCAGAGAGGGATCGCCATCGACATCGATCCGCTCGATCGCCAGGGGCGGCTCGAGGGCCTGCAACTTCTCGGCCAGGCCCTCACACAGGCAGCAGCCCTGACGGGTCAGTAACACCAGAGCGGGCATGGCTGGGGATGAACGTCAGTGGAGACGGCGATCAGTCGGGAACGGGATCGCAGCCGCAGGGGGTGAAGGGGTGGCAGCGCAGCAACCGGCGCAGGGTGAGCCAGCTGCCCCGCCAGGGGCCATGGCGGCTGATCGCTTCGAGGCCATAGGCGCTGCAGCTGGGGATGAAGCGGCAGCGGGGGCCCAGCAGCGGCGAGATCCACTGGCGGTACAGGCCGATCAGGGTCAGCAACAGCAACGCCAGCCCTCGCGCCAACGGCCCAGCTGCGGCGGCGCCAACCGAGGCGAGACCCGGCTCGGGCTGCAGGCCGAGCTGGTGCGGACCAACCGATAAGATCGACCGTTGGCGCGGCAAAGCTCAGGCCTGCGGGACTCTCCCAGCATGCTCGATGCCGCAGCGCCATGGGGCCATCCCGGCTCCCTCCGTCCTTCGAACTCGTTTCATGTCTCGCTACCGCGGCCCTCGCCTGAGGATTACGCGGCGCTTGGGAGACCTTCCCGGTCTCACCCGTAAGTCCGCCAAGCGGTCTTATCCCCCCGGTCAGCACGGCCAAGCCCGTCGCAAGCGCTCCGAATACGCCATCCGCCTCGAAGAGAAGCAGAAGCTTCGCTTCAACTACGGCATCTCCGAGCGACAGCTCGTGCGCTACGTGAAGAAAGCGCGCGCCCAGGAGGGTTCCACGGGAACCAACCTGCTGAAACTGCTCGAGAACCGCCTCGACAACATTTGCTTCCGCCTGGGTTTCGGCCCCACCGTGCCCGGCGCCCGCCAGCTGGTGAACCATGGCCACGTGACCGTGAACGGCCGCGTCGTGGACATCCCCAGCTTCCAGTGCAAGGCCGGCGACGTCGTCGCCATCCGCGAGCGCAAGCAGAGCAAGAAACTGGCTGAAGGCAACCTGGAATTCCCAGGTTTGGCCAACATCCCGCCCCACCTCGAGCTCGACAAGAACAAGCAGGTCGCCAAGGTGATCAGCAAGTGCGAACGCGAGTGGGTCGCCCTCGAGATCAACGAACTGCTGGTGGTTGAGTTTTACTCCCGCAAGGTCTGATCGCTGGTCTGCTGCTGCCCCCGCCTCCCCGGCGGGGGCTTTTTGCTGGCGAGCTTTTTGGTCGCCCATGGCATGCCGGCCCTTGTCCTGGTGCCAGCAGGGCAGCCCCACCCTTATCCAAACCACGACTTAGCTAAGCCATGACTTAGCTAAAACTAAAAAACCATCACACCCCGCAGTGCTGGCCAAGCCTCAACCTCTGATCAGCAACTCCAGGGCTGCCGTCACGTCCGGCTGACGCATCAGGGATTCGCCCACCAGCACCGCATCGGCGCCGGCGCTCTGCACCCGATCGAGGTCGTCGCGCGTGACCAGCCCCGACTCGCTCACCAGCAGGCAGCCCTTGGCGCGGATCTGCTCGCCATAGCGGGCGGTGAGCTGCTCGGTGGTGGCCAGATCGGTCTCAAATGTGGCCAGATCGCGGTTGTTGATGCCGATCAGCTGCACCCCGTCGAGGGCCAGCACCCGCTCCAGCTCCTCGGCATCGTGCACCTCCACGAGCACCGCCAGCCCCAGGGCCTTGGCCACCTTGAGCAGGTAGCCCATGTCCTGGTTGGTGAGGATCGCCGCGATCAACAGCGCGGCATCGGCGCCCGCGGCCCGGGCCTGATACAGCTGATAGGGGCTGAGGATGAAGTCCTTGCAGAGCAGGGGCAGCTCCACCACCTGGCGCACCTCCACCAGCACCTCGAAGCCGCCCTGAAAAAACTGCTTGTCGGTGAGCACCGAGAGGCAGCTGGCGCCGCCGGCGGCATAGCCCTTGGCGATGGCCTCCGGATCAAAATCCTCGCGGATCACGCCCTTGCTGGGGCTGGCCTTCTTCACCTCGGCGATCACCGCCGGCTTGCGGCAGCTGGCCCGTAGGGCCGCCAGAAAATCGCGGGGCGCTGGCAGCTCGGCCACCTGCTGCTTGAGTTTCTCGAGGGGCACCCGCTCGCGGGCCACAGCCAGTTCACGGTCCTTGGCCCACACGATTTCTTCGAGGATGTGGCGTGGCTCGCCCTCCGCGTGGGGGATGGCGTATTCCAGGTGGGCCACCTTCACCTTGGGATTCGGGGGCCGGCGACGAAACTCCATCTCAGGCACCCACCGCACTTGGGGCTAGGGCAGCAGCCGCCTGCTTGTAGGCCACTTCCACCACCTCACTGAGGGTGGGGTGGGTGTGCACCTCATTGGCCAACTGCAGCACGCTCTGGCGGCGCGCCACGGCGTTGGCGATCTCCTGGATCAGGTCGGCGGCGTGCAATCCATAGATGTGGGCACCCAGCACCTCACCGCTGCTCTTGTTGAACAGCAACTTCATCAGGCCATCGCTCTCCAGCTCGGCCAGGGCCTTGGAGTTGGCCTTGAAGTAGCTGCGCACCACCCCGAGCTCGAAGCCATCCTTGGCTGCCAGGGCCTTGGCATCGGCTTCGCTCAGGCCCACCGAACTGATCTCCGGATGGGTGAAGGTGGCCGCTGGAATCGAGCGGTAGTCGATCGGGCGGGGGTGACCGAGGATGTTGTCGATCGCCACGGTGCCCTGGGCGGCAGCGGTGTGGGCCAGCATCATTTTGCCGGTCACATCACCCACGGCCCACAGGTGCGGCACGGGCTCGCCGCCCACCAACACCCGCATGTGGTCATCCACCGGGATGAAGCCGCGCTCGGTGTCCACCCCCACGGCCGCCAGGTTGAGCGCGGCGCTACTGGGCACCCGGCCGGTAGCCACCAGCACCGCATCCACCTCCAGCGTTTCCACCAGCTCCTTGGTGGCCATATCGGCCAGCTCGATTTTCACCGGGCAGCCCGGGGTCACCTTGCGGGCCAGCAGGCCGGCGCGGGCATCGATGTCGCGGCCATCGATCAACTTGCGGGCGGCCAGCTTGGCGATATCGGGATCGAAGGTGGGCATCACCCGATCGAGGGCCTCGATCATCGTGACTTCACAGCCCAGGGCTGTGTAGACGTCGGCAAATTCCAGGCCGATGTAGCCGCTGCCGATGATCGCCAACCAGCGGGGCAGCCACTCCAGGCTCACGGCCTCGTCGCTGGTGAACACGGTGCGCCCATCGGTTTCGATGCCGCGGGGCACGAACGGCTCCGAGCCGGTGGCGAGGATCACGTCGCGAGCGCTGTAGGTGCGCTCCACACCGCTGCCGCTCTCACGCACGGTCACCTGCTGGTGGCCGGCCAGGCGGCCTGTGCCCCGCAGGATCGTGGCGCCGGCGCGCTCGAGGGTTTTGGTGAGGTTGGTGCGGATCGTGGCCACCAGCTGGTTGGCGTGGTCGGCGATCTTCTGGCGCTCAAAGCGCACCGGGGCGGCATGGATGCCGAAGCCAGCCAGGTGCTCGGCGTCGGCCAGCTCCCGCACCCGGCCGCTGGCGGCCAGCAGCGCCTTGGAGGGCACGCAGCCGCGGTTGACGCAGGTGCCGCCCATGTCGCGCGATTCCACGATCGCCACCTTCAGCCCGTGCTCTGCGGCGTGCTTGGCGGCGTCAAAGCCGCCGTAGCCGGCGCCGACAACGATCACGTCGTAATCGAAGCTCGAGCCATCAAAACGCGATCCGTGCATGGGGGCGTCGCTCACCGGGCAGCAGTGCAGTTGTTAGGGGGCATTCTCCCCCGTCAGGCTCCGGCGCGCTGCCGCAGGCGCTCGAGCAGCAGGGGGGCCGCCGCCACCGCCACATTCAGCGACTCCACCGCGGCGCTGTGGGGGATCGTGACCCGCTGGTTGGCGAGGGCCTCCAGCTGGGGCGACACGCCGGCCCCCTCGCTGCCGAGCAACACCACCGTGGGGCGGGTCCAATCGAGCTGCCAGTAGGGAAGCGGCGCCACCGGCCCGACCCCCGGACGAACGGCCACCACCACCTGGGCTCCCGCCGCCGCGGCCGCCGCCAGCCGCCCCGCCAGATCGGCCCGGCTCTCGCGCAACAGCGGCAATGCCAGGGCAGCCCCGGCCGAGGCGCGCAGCACCTTGGGCTGGAAGGGGTCGGCCCCATCGGCCATCCACAAGCTCTCCACCCCAGCCGCCAGGGCGGTGCGCATCAACGTGCCGAGGTTGCCCGGATCCTGCACGCCATCGAGGGCCAGCACAAAGGGAGCTAGGGCCGCAGCTGCCGGCGCGGCAGCGGGCGGAGCCACGGTCAACACAACGCCATCGGGATGCTGGGTGGTGGCCACCGCCTCCAGCACCTCCTGGCTCACCTCGCGGCAGATGCAGCCGGGCGGCAGGGCCGCCACCAGGGCGGCGTGGTCGGCCAGCCAGGCAGCCGTGGCCAGCAGATCACTGGGCTGGAGCTGCAAGCGCAGCACCTCCTGGAGCAGGTGGGTGCCCTCCAGCAGCAGCAGTCCCTCCTGACGCCGCCCGCGGGGGTCATGGAGGAGCCGCAACCGCTTGACCAGGGGATTGCGGCGGCTGGTGATCGGCTCAGCAAGGCTCAGCCCAGGGCTGGAAACCACGTCAGAAGGTGTGGTGGCGACGGACGCGCAGGCCCTCGTGCATCTCCAGCTCCTTCTCCTCCAGATCGAGACCCTGCACCGAAGCAACCTCGCCCTTGAGACCTTCAGCCTGGAGGTTCTCAACCAGCTTCTTCAACACAATGTCCTCGATGGTCGTCAGATCGAGAGCATCGGGGGTGAGACTCTCAAGAAACTTGCCGAGCTTCGAGGCCATGACCTCGGAGGCATTGGTGATCTTGAGGACAATCATAAAAAAGTGCGGATGGGGAGACTTGAACTCCCACGACATTGCTGCCACTAGTACCTGAAACTAGCGCGTCTACCAATTCCGCCACATCCGCGTGGCTGCCGCCGTAGCGACTGGGAAAACATACGCCATCGAGGGGCCTCCCCGGCTGTTCAAGCCAGTTTGGGGGGCGGCCGTCTAGACGGTCTCACCATTTGTTGTCAAGATGCATCGGCAAGAGCTCGGCAGTCGCTCCATGGGTTTGATGGCTGTCCAGTCCGACTTTCAGTCTCAGGCGGTTTTCAGCCCCCAGCTGAACATCTCTGGTGGCCGCAAGCTGTCTGGGGAGCTGCAGGTGAGTGGCGCCAAGAACTCAGCCCTGGTGCTGATGGCGGCCTGCCTGCTCAGCCGCGACACGATCCGGCTGCGCAATGTGCCGCCCCTCACCGACATCTCCGCCATGGCGGAGATGCTCGGCAGCCTCGGGGGCCAGGTGTTGCGCCAGGGCGACTGCCTGGAGCTCAATGGCGACGCCATTAACAATTCCACGGCGCCCTACGAGCTGGTGAACAGCCTGCGGGCCAGCTTCTTCTGCATCGGGCCCCTGCTGGCCCGGATGGGCATGGCCAAGGTGCCCCTGCCCGGTGGCTGTCAGATCGGCACCCGGCCTGTGGTGGAGCACGTCAAGGGACTGAAGGCCCTCGGCGCCCAAGTGACCATTGAGCACGGGGTCGTGACCGCCGTCGTCCCAGGTCGTGGCCATCGCCTCACCGGCGGCCGCATCCACATGGACTGCCCCAGCGTCGGGGCGACCGAGACATTGATGATGGCCGCCGTCCTCGCCGATGGCGAGACGGTGATCGACAACGCAGCCCTGGAGCCGGAGGTGGTGGATCTGGCCGGCCTGCTGATCGCCATGGGCGCCAAGGTGCGCGGCGCTGGCACGCCCACCATCACGATCGTGGGCGTGGAGCGGCTGCACGGCGCCGACTACGCCGTCATCCCCGATCGCATCGAAGCCGGCACCTTCCTGCTGGCGGCCGCCATCACCCGCTCCCACCTGCGGATCGCCCCCGTGATCCCCGACCACCTCGGCGCGGTGCTCACCAAGCTGGAGGAAGCGGGCTGCACCCTGGAGCACGACGGTATCGGCCTCACCCTCAAGGCCGATCACATCAAGGCTGTCGACCTACGCACCCAACCCTTCCCCGGCTTCCCCACCGACCTGCAAGCGCCCTTCATGAGCCTGCTGGCCACGGCCCAGGGCACCAGCGTGATCACCGAGAACATCTTCGAAAACCGCCTGCAGCATGTGGCGGAGCTGCAGCGCATGGGGGCCGCCATCCGCATGCAGGGCAACACCGCCTTCGTGGAAGGGGTGGCCCGCCTCAGCGGTGCGCCGGTGCAGGGCACCGATCTGCGGGCCTCCGCCGCCATGGTGCTGGCGGGCCTGGCCGCCGAAGGCATCACCACGGTGCGGGGGCTGGAGTTCCTCGACCGCGGCTACGCCAACCTCGAAGCCAAACTCAACGCGGCCGGCGCCTGCATCCAGCGCGTCAGCGGCGCGCCAAGCAGCACCAGCTCCAGCATCGCCGCGTAAACTCTTTTCTGCGGGAGCGTGCCGGAATTGGTAGACGGACTCGACTCAAAATCGAGCGCCTTCGGGCATGTGGGTTCGAGTCCCACCGCTCCCATCTCGCCGGTGATGGACACCTATGCCCGCTTCCCGATCAGCCTCACCCGGGGCCGGGGGGTATGGGTGTGGGACAGCGGCGGCAAGCGCTACCTCGACTGCGTGGCTGGCATCGCCGTCTGCACCCTCGGCCACAGCGACGGCCGGATGAAGCGGGCCCTGAGCCGGCAGCTGGGCAAGCTCCAGCATGTGTCGAACCTGTACCGCATCCCTGAGCAGGAGGAGCTGGCGGCGGCGATCACAGCCAGCAGCTGCCTAGACCGGGTGTTCTTCTGTAACTCCGGCGCTGAGGCCAACGAGGCCGCCATCAAGCTCGCCCGCAAGCACGGCCACACGGTGCGGGGCATTGAGCACCCCCTGATTCTCACCGCCCAGGCCAGTTTCCACGGCCGCACCCTGGCCGCCGTCACCGCCACGGGCCAGCCGAAGTACCACCAGGGCTTCGAGCCGATGGTGCAGGGCTTCCGCTATTTCCCCTACAACGACACCGCCGCCTTCGAAGCCCTGCTGGCCAACTGCGAGGCGCAGGGTCCGCGGGTGGCGGCCGTGCTGCTGGAGCCGATCCAGGGCGAGGGCGGCGTGCATCCGGGCAACCGCGCCTTCTTCCAACGGGTGCGGGAGCTCTGCGACGCCCACAACATCCTGCTGATCTTCGATGAGGTGCAGATCGGCGTCGGCCGCAGCGGCCAGCTGTGGGGCTACGAGCAGCTGGGCGTGGAGCCCGATGCGATCACCCTGGCCAAGGGGCTGGGCGGCGGCATCCCGATCGGCGCCCTGGCGGTGAAGAGCGCGGTGGATCACTTCCGCCCCGGGGAGCACGCCAGCACCTTCGGCGGCAACCCCTTCGCCTGCCGGGCCGGCCTCACCGTGCTGGCCGAGCTCGAGCGCCGCCACCTGCTCAGCCACGTGCAGCGGATGGGGGCGCTGCTGCAGGAGCTGCTGGCCGAGCTGGTGAGCCGCCATCCCAGCCTGCTCGAGGGGGTGCGCGGCTGGGGGCTGCTGCAGGGCCTGGTGCTGCGCGAGGAGGCCCCAAGCGCCCCGGAGATTGTGAAGGCGGCGATGGAACAGGGGCTGCTGCTGGTGCCCGCCGGCCCCCGGGTGGTGCGCTTCGTGCCGCCGCTGGTGATCCAGCCCCGCCACCTGCGCCTGGCGGTGGATCGCCTCGAGCGCGCCCTCACCAGCCTGAGTCGCTGAAGCCGCCTTGGTTGCTGAAACAGCGCTGGCATCCGAGGCCGACCCCTTCGCCGACCTGATCGAGCCCTTCAGCCGCCGCGGCGTCGACCTGGGCCTCGATCGCCTCCAGGCCGCCCTGGCCGAGCTGGGCCATCCCGAGCGCCGCTTTGCCGCCGTGCAGGTGGCCGGCACCAACGGCAAGGGCTCGATCTGCACCCTGGTGCACCAGGCCCTGCTGGCCAGCGGCATCCGCGCCGGCCTCTACACCTCGCCCCATCTGGTGAGCTGGACCGAGCGCATCCGGCTGGGCAATACCCCGATCGCCGCGCCCGACCTGCGCCGCCTGCTGGAAACCGCCACGCCGGTCGCCCAACGCCACCAGCTCACGCCGTTTGAGCTGGTCACCGCCGCCGCCTTTCTGGCCTTCGCGGAGGCGAACTGTGAGCTGGTGGTGCTGGAGGTGGGACTGGGGGGCCGGCTCGATGCCACCACCTGCCATCCCGCCCGGGGTGTGATCGGCTTTGCCTCGGTGGGGCTCGACCACGCCGAGTTTCTAGGGCCGGATCCAGCCAGCATTGCCGCCGAAAAAGCCGGCGTGCTCCAGCCGGGTGCCGTGGCCGTCAGCGCCCCCCAGAGCCCCGAGGTGGCCGCCGTGTTGAACGCCCGGGCGGCGGCCGTGGGGGCCGAGCTGCGCTGGCTGGAACCGCTCGATCTGGAGCGCTGGCCCCTGGGGCTGCCGGGAGCCGTGCAGGCGGCCAACGGCGCCGTAGCTCTGGGGATGCTGCAGGCCCTGGTGGAGCAGGGCTGGCCGATCCGCGAGGCCGCGATCCGGCAGGGCTTTGCGGCCGCCCGCTGGCCCGGCCGGCTGCACAAGCTGATCTGGCGCGGCCAGCCCCTGCTGCTCGACGGAGCCCACAACCTGCCCGCCGCCCTCGCCCTGCGCAGCGAACTCGACGCCCATCCCGAGCGCCACGGCCTGGCCCCCGGCCCCCGCCACTGGGTGCTGGGCATGCTGGCCAACAAGCAGGGGCCGGCCATCGTCGAAGCGCTGCTGGCTCCGGACGACCGCGCCTGGATCGTGCCGGTGCCCGGCCACGCCAGCTGGAGCCATGCTGCCCTCGCCGTCACCTGCCCCTCCCTCGTGAATCAGCTGCAGCCGGCCTCCGAACTCGAGGCTGCCCTGCTCCAGGCCCGGCTTGCCGCAACCAGGCCGACCGTGGTGGCCGGCTCGCTTTACCTGATCGGCCACCTGCTGGAGCAGCACAGCATGGAAAAGCCGGGCGGGTGACTGGCTTGCGGGCTGGGCTTACGGGCTGGGCTTACGAGCTTGACTTGCGAGCTGGGCTGATGGACTGGGCTTGCGGCTTGGGGAATCCCGGATCCGGGCCCTGAATCTGGCCCCGATCCAGACGGGCGGTCACAATTTCGGCGCTTAGCTAAGCCAAAACTAAGCCAAGCGTTAAAACGGCAAGCGCCCCGTCAAAACGGCGAGCGCCCCGCCGCGGCCCCCTCCAGCCCGTCTTGGCTCCAGATCACACAGCAGGGGCGGCAACTACCAGCCAAAGTGAAGCTCTGCGGCCCCGGCTCCCCATGACCCATCCTGTCGGCCAAGCGGCCACGGCCCTCGGCCGACTGTGCGGCCAACTGAGCCACCGACTGCGCCGCTGCCTGGTGCTGCTGACTGTGCTGGTGGTGCTGGGGCTGGCCCCTGGGCTGGTGCTGCCTGAGCCGGCCGCCGCCGAGTTTTCCGGGGTGGACTACACGCTCACCAACCAGAACGAGCAGGATTTCAGCGGCCAGAATCTGACCAACACCTCCTTCGCCGGGGCCACGGGACGGCACGCCAACTTCAGCGGCGCCAACCTGCACGGCGCGATCCTCACCCAGGCCGCCTTCCCCGAGGCCAATTTCGCCGGGGCCGACCTCAGCGGCACCCTGATGGACAAGGTCGACCTATCCGGCGCCGACCTCACCGGGGCGGTGCTGAGCGGCGCCATCGCCTCGGGCAGCAGCTTCCGCGGCGCCACCGTCACCGATGCCGACTTCAGCGACGCCCTGATCGACCGGGTCGACCAGCGCTCCCTCTGCCGCGATGCCGAAGGCACCAACCCGGTCACCGGCGTCGACACCCGCCTCAGCCTGGGCTGCTGAGCCAGCCGCGCAGCTTGCCCGGGTTGAGCAACCCCAATGGGTCGTAGGCAGCCTTGGCCGCCACCTGGTCGGCGTCGACCACGCCCAGGCCGCCGTCCTCGACGGTGAGCACGTGGGGATTGAACAGCACCGCGCCCGCCTCGCGGCAATCGGCCATCAGCTGCTCCAGGGCCTGCTCACCGCGCCAGCGCACCAGCGGCAGGGCCGCCAGCCGGGCCGCTCCCTGCTGCTTCACCGCCTCCAGGTGCCAGAGCAGGTCGTCGCCCCACCGGCTGCGCAGACGCTCCAGGCAGGGTCCTTCGGGCTGAGGCAAGAGCATCTGCAGGTAGGTCCAGCCCTTGTGCTGACTGCGCCAGTGCAGGGTGGTGTGGTTCCAGCTGAGCTCCCGCAGCGGCAGGCCCCGGCTCTGGCCCTGGGGGGCCTGCCAGCGCAGCGCACCGCCGCGGGCCGCCAGCCAATCGGGCAGCACCGCCAGCGCATCGGGGGCAGCCAGCAGCAGCAGGCGATGCTCCCCCCCGTTTGGCGCCGGACAGCCCGCCGGCCAGGGCAGCGGCTGGGCTACCGGCGCCTCCAGCAGCGTGATGGCGTTGAGCTGCAGCGCCGTGGCGGGCAGGGCCTGAGCCGCCGCCAGGGCCCGATCCCACTGCTCAAATCCCACCACCAGCTGCTGCCAGGCCAAGGCTTCGGTGGTCGGCAGGCGCAGGGCCGTGAGGATGCCGTTGGTGCCGTAGGCGTGGTTGAGCGGGGCGCTGGCGGCGGCATCGAGCTGGAGCAGCCGCGGCTCGGGCTCCATGGTCACCACCTCCAGGCCCAGCAGGTTGCCGGCATCCCGCAGAAAGCCCCAGCGCAGCGAGCCGATGCCGCCGGAGCCGCCGGCAATGAAGCCGCCGATGGTGGCGCTGCGCACCGTGCTGGGCACCAGCCGCAGGGCCCGGCCCCGGGGCGCCAGCTGCTGCTCAATCGCGCCCATCAGGGCGCCCGCCTCCACCTCGATCACCCCGGTGGCCTCGTCCAGGTGCCGCAGGCGCTGGAGGCCGGTGAGATCCAACACCAACCCGCCCTGCAGGGGCACGCACTGGCCGTAGTTGCCGGTGCCTGCCCCCCGTACCGTCAGGGGCACACGCTGGCGGGCACAGGCCCCAGCCACCAGCCGCACCTGCTCCACCGTGATGGCCGCGGCCACCAGCTGGGCGCGGCCGTCCTGCAACTGCGGCACCAGCACCGGCGAGTAATCGAAGTAATCGCGGGAGAGGCGCTCCAGCTCAGCCGGCGCCTCCGGCCCCACCAGCGCCAAGGCCGGATCGAGCCGCTGCAGCTCTGCCGCCAGGGCGGCGATCCGGGAGGGACTCAACTCCATGGAAGCAGCAGGGGAGAGGGCTGCTCCTGTGCAGGCAGCGGCAGCCACTGGCCGGCGCGCAGCACCCGCCGCTGGGGCGCCCGGGCCAGCAGCTCGCCCCACGACCCCGCACCGAGCAGCACCAGATCGGCCGGACCGCCAACGCGCAGCACCCCATCCCAGGCCAGCCCCAGCACGGCTGCAGCGGCGGTGCTGAAGGGGGCCAGGCCGAGACGCTGCCAGGGCATCAACTGGCAGAGCGGTGCCGCCCAGCGCAGCAGCTCCACCGGATCGAAATCGCCGCCGGGGTACCAGGGATCCTGCACGTTGTCGCCGCCGAGGGCCAGCCGCACCCCAGCCCGCTGCAGGCTGCGGATCGGCGCCAGGGGCCGGCGCCAGGGGGTGCGGCCGGGCGTGCGGCCCAGTAGCCAGAAATTGGTGGTGGGCAGCGCCACCACGGCAATGTCCGCCGCGGCCAGACGCTCGGCCAGCTGGTCGCAAGCCCGGGCTGGCAGCAGGCCCATGCTGCTGGCGTGACTGCAGGTGATCGCCACAGCACGGCGCTGCTCCAGGGCCACCCGGGCCACCAGATCGACGCCCACCCCCGGGTGGTCATCGGATTCATCCACGTGCAGATCGACGCCGCAGCCGAAGCGCTCGGCCAGATCCAGCAGGGCCAGCAGGGCCTCCCGATCGGCGGCCCTACGGGCCGGGCCCTGCCCGTAGGGCGGCCCGATCACCCCCCCCAGCAGCCCCTCGCCATCCGCCACCGCGCGGGCGAGGGCCTCCCCCTCCGGACTGAGCCAGTGGGCCAGCGGCGCCAGGGCCACCAGCTGCAGCTCCACCCGCCCCCGCCAGCGCTCGCGAGCCTCGAGCAGGGCGCCCCAGCTGGCGCGAGCTGCCGGCCCGACGCTGTCGATGTGGCTGCGGATGGCCCGCACGCCGTTGCGCCAGGCCCGATCGAGGGCCAGCTCGGCCCGTGCCGCCACCTGCTCGCCGCTGCGCGCGCCGTACTCGCGCTGATTGGCCGCCAGGGCCGCCGCCATGGTGCCCTCCCGGTTGGGGAAGGCAGCGGCTGTGAAGGCCTTGTCGAGGTGGGCGTGGGGCTCCACCAGGGGCGTGAGCGCCAAAGGCAGGGCGGCCAGCGCATCCGGATCCCCGGCTGGCAGGGGCTCGATCGCCGCAACCACCTCTCCGGCCACCCGGATCTGCAGCGGCACCAGGCCATCGGCATCGGCCTCAAAGCCACGGGCCAGACGCGGATCCAGTAGCCCTCGGGGCAGGCGCAGCGCCAGAGCAGGTATCACGGTGCGTCCTGCAAGCTGTCGGTGGAGCTGTCAGTGGAGCTGTCAGTGGCCGCTCTGTCGATCGAGGCACCGATCAGCACAAACTGGCCCGCCACACCAACCACGGTGGAGCGGACGCGCGGCACCCGCCAGAGCAGCAACGTTTGGCCGCCGACGTCACTGCGATACAGGCTCAGCAGCCCGAGATTGTGGCGGCGGGTGTGGCCTGCCACCAGCGCCGCCAACGGCGCCCGCTGGGCCAGCACCAGCTCCTCACAGTTCTGAATCGCCATCCGCATCAGCGTCGGCAACCCGCCCTCAGCGCAAACCTCCTCGCTGATTTCATCCACCAACCGCTCGGCGGCATAGGCCTGGAAATCGGCGGTGGAGGGATTGGTGATGGCCAGCCCGGCCCCGGCCAAGGCCGCCAGCATCAGGGCAAACGCCCACGGTGGACGGGCGACATCAGCTGAACGGCCGGGCAAACGGGACGTCATTCAAGGGCTCCCAGGTTGGCACCAATCCCTGTCGGTGGCTTGGTACATTGATTGCAATCACGGCGGGCGTCGCCAAGTGGTTAAGGCAGCGGCTTGTGGCGCCGCCATTCGGGGGTTCAAGTCCCCTCGCTCGCCCTTGATGTCCTAGCCGTCTCCGCTTCTTGTGGAGGCGGCTTTTTTGTGCCGGCCTGCAGCAACGCGCCCTGCAGCAAGAGAGCCTCCAGCAGCAAACCCGCCCCCTGCCGCACCGGATCGGCGCAGGGCAGACCCGTCTCAGCAGCCGTGGCCACGAGAGCGGCATCGGCCTCGGCTGCCTCGAGCCTGGCGGTGTTGAGCGACACGGCCCGCACCCGCGGCCGCAGGCCATCGGGCCGGCCGAGGGCCGCCAGGGCTTCCAGCGCCGCGATCAGCTCGGGCAGCGGCGGGATCGGCACCGGCGCCCCGCCGGGCCGGGTGCGCACGTGGGTCTGGCCGGCCCGATGCACCAACAACAGATCCGTGGGCTGGCTGCCGCGCAGCAGCGGCAGGGTGGCGGTGGAGCCCGGATGGCAGAGCGACCCCTGGCCCTCCACCAGCACCAGTGCCCCCGGCCCAGCCCCCGCCGCGGCGGCCAGCACCGCCGCTTCCACGGCCCCGGCGGCGTAGTCGACCCGCACCGCATCGAGGGCCACCCCGCCGCCGGCGATCAGGATCCCCGCCTGGCCGGTGCCCACAAAGCGGGCATCCAGGCCCCGGCGCAGGGCCTCGGCCTGCAGCTCGAGGCAGGCGCTCATCTTGCCCACAGCCATATCGGATCCCACCGCCAGCAGCCGCCGGCAGGGCAGGGCCGCCGCCCGCGCCGTGGCCACCTCCAGCCCCTCGGGCTCCTGGCGCAGGTCCCAGATCCACTGGCCGGGGCGTAACGGGATGGGGGCGAACTCCGGGTCGTCGGCCAGCCGGCCGTGCAAGCCACTAGCCAGGCTCAGCCCCGCCTGCAACGCTGCCCGCACATCGGCGCGCATCGCTGCGGGCAAGCGGCCGCCGGAGGGGGCGAGGCCCACCACAGCAACCTCGGGGCCATAGGCCAGGGCCGCCGCCATGTCGGCCACCACCGGCACGGCCCGGTCGATGCCGGTGGTGGCCTTCAGATCGGCGCCGGCAAAGGCCGGATCGATCACCGCCACGATCGGACCGCAGCGGTAGCGCAGCATCGCCAGGCCGGTCTTGCCGGAGAGGTCGTCGAGGCCGCCGTGCTGCAGCAGCACGACCGGGGCGCTGGCGCTCAACATGCCGGGAGCTCCGCCAGCCGCCCACCTGCCGCCAGCGCGATCCCCAAACCAGGCCCGGCCGGCGGCACCAGCACGTCGCCCGCCAGCGCCAGCCCTGTGAAGGGGTCGTCCACCAGGTTGAGGTGGCTGTCGAGATCGGGCCAGGTCACCAGGGGCAACAGCTGGGCGGCGGCACCGTTGAGCAGGCTCCCATCGGAGTAGCAGCCCACCATCACCCCCAGCCCCAGCCGCCAGGCCGCCTGGGCCATCAGCAAAGCCTCAGAGAGACCGCCGCTTTTGAGCAGCTTGATGTTGATGCCGTCCACGTAGGGAGCCAGCCGCACCAGATCGGTCAGGTTCCAACAGCTCTCGTCAGCCACCAACGGCATCGGACAGTCGAGCTCCAGCGCCTCGAAGCCGGCCGTGTCGAGCTCCTCATCCAGCAGCGGCGCCAGGGGCTGCTCCAGCAGCACCACGCCAGCCCGCTCGAGGGGCGCGAGCATGGCCCGGGCCGTGCCCAGATCCCAACCGCCGTTGGCATCCACCTGCAGCTCACAGGCCACGCCGGTGCTCTGGCGCCGCTGGTCCAGGGCCGCAGCCACAGCCTCCAGCAGCACCAGATCGTGAGCCACCCCCTCGGGGCTGCCGAGCTTGAGCTTGATACGGGTGGCGGGCAGCTGCAGCCACCAGCGCTCGAGCCGCGCCAGCACAGCCTCGGGGGGGCCTAAGCCGAGGGTCACGCTGGTGGCGACACAGGCGCTTGGATCCAGGCCCCAGAGCCGCCACAGCGGTTGCCCCAGCCGTTGGCCCCACCAATCGTGCAGGGCCAGATCGAGGCCGCAGCGGGCCGGCGGGCTGAGGCCAGCCAGCAGGGGCTCCAGGGCCTGGAGGGGCTCCGGCGCCAGGGCCGCCAGCTGGGGTGCCAGGGCCTCCAGCTCCGCCGCAACGGCGTCGGTGGTGTAGGCGCGGTGGCCGGTGTCGAAGCCGCCGGTCTCACCGATGCCCGTGCAACCGTCGTGGCTGATCTGCAGGAGCAGGTGCTCCACAGCCGCCGTGGTGCCGCGGCTGATGGCCAGGGGCACAGCCTTGGTGAGCGGAAACCGGCGCAGGCTCAGGCGCATGGAAAGGGGGCGCTGCCGTCAAGCTGGCACAACGGCGCCGATTGCGCCGCACCCGCCTGGACGAGTTGGCCTGCAAGATGCCTCCAGAAATCCGTACAGCCCGTACAGATTTGAGGACACCCTGCCCAGACCCATCCGCGCAGCCGCAGCGCCCACCGTTCAAAGCAGCACCCTCAACAGGGGCCCGCCTCAACCACGGCGGAACCCCATGGCCGAAACTGATGGCATGACGGCCTCCACGCTCCCCACCCTCGGCAAAAGCCTGAGCTCTGCCCCTGCTGCCGCCCCAACGGCCGAGGGCGGCCGCGGCAGCTACTGGATCACCACCTTCGGCTGCCAGATGAACAAGGCGGATTCCGAGCGCATGGCCGGGATCCTCGAATCCATGGGCTACCGCGAGGCTCCAGCCGAGCTCGAAGCGGATCTGGTGCTCTACAACACCTGCACAATCCGCGATAACGCCGAGCAGAAGGTTTACAGCTACCTCGGGCGCCAGGCCCAGCGCAAGCGCACCAACCCCCACCTCACCCTGGTGGTGGCCGGCTGCGTGGCCCAGCAGGAGGGCGAATCGCTGCTGCGGCGCGTGCCCGAGCTCGATCTGGTGATGGGCCCCCAGCACGCCAACCGGCTCGATGCGCTGCTGGCCCAGGTGGAGCAGGGCCAGCAGGTGGTGGCCACAGGCGAACACCACATCCTCGAAGACATCACCACCGCCCGCCGCGACAGCACGATCTGCGGCTGGGTGAATGTGATCTACGGCTGCAACGAACGCTGCACCTACTGCGTGGTGCCGTCGGTGCGGGGCCAGGAGCAATCGCGCCTCCCCGAAGCCATCAAGCTGGAGATGGAGGGGTTGGCAGCCCAGGGGTTTAAGGAAATCACCCTGCTGGGCCAAAACATCGATGCCTACGGCCGCGACCTACCCGGCATCACCGCCGAAGGTCGCCGCGCCCACACCCTCACCGACCTGCTCCACCACGTGCACGACGTGGCCGGGATCGAGCGGATCCGCTTCGCCACCAGCCATCCGCGCTACTTCACCGAGCGGTTGATCGATGCCTGCGCCGATCTGCCCAAGGTGTGCGAGCACTTCCACGTGCCCTTCCAGAGCGGCGACGACGACGTGCTCAAGGCCATGGCCCGCGGCTACACCGTGGATCGCTACCGACGCATCGTCGCGCGCATCCGCGAGCGCATGCCCGATGCCGCGATCAGCGCCGATGTGATCGTGGCCTTCCCCGGTGAAACCGACGCCCAATTCCGCCGCACCCTGGATCTGATCGAGGAGATCGGCTTCGATCTGGTGAATACCGCCGCCTACTCGCCGCGGCCCAACACCCCCGCCGCCACCTGGCCGGGCCAGCTCAGCGAGGCGGTGAAGGTGGCCCGCCTGCAGGAGCTCAATGCCCTGGTGGAGCGCAGCGCCCGCGAACGCAGCGCCCGCTACGCCGGCCGCCGCGAGCAGATCCTGGTGGAGGGCAGCAACCCCAAGAATCCCGAGCAGGTGATGGGCCGCACCCGCACCAACCGACTCACCTTCTTCCCAGCCCAGCGGTCCGATGGCCGCACCATCGCGCCCGGCGAGCTGGTGACGGTGCAAATCGAAGACGTGCGCCCCTTCTCCCTCAGCGGCAAACTGGCCTGAGTTTTGGGCCCCTGGCTCACCCTGCGGACGGCATGACACCCACCCCCGTTGCCGTTGGTCTGATCTTTGGGGGGGCTTCGGGCGAACACGCCGTTTCGATCCGCTCAGCGGCCACCGTGGCCGCCGCCGTGCGCCATCCCGACAACGCCGCGCGCTATGCCCTGCGCTGCTTCTACATCGATCCCGAGGGCCGCTGGTGGGGCCCGGATGTGGCCGAAGCCGTGCTGGCCCAGGGCACACCCGCCCGCCCCGAGCAACTGCAGGCCGGCGCTGCTCGGGCCGGAATCTCCCTGGCCAGTGCCGGCTTCCGGGGCTTTCCCGCCGGTGCCCTGGAGGTGGCGGTGTGGCTGCCGGTGCTGCACGGCCCCAACGGCGAAGACGGCACGATTCAGGGCCTGTTCACGTTGATGCAAGTGCCCTATGTGGGCTCAGGAGTGCTCGGCTCAGCCGTGGGCATGGACAAGCAGGCGATGAAAGCCGCCTTTGCCGCCGCCGGGCTGCCCCAGGTGCCCTATGTCTGTGTCAGTGCCAGCCAGGTGGCCAAAGATCCCGACGGCCTGATCGAGCAGCTCGAAGCCCAGCTCGGCTATCCCTGCTTTGTGAAGCCAGCCAACCTGGGCTCTTCGGTGGGCATCAGCAAAGCCACCGACCAGGCCAGCCTGCGGGCCGGCCTGCGCACGGCCGCCGCCCTCGATCCGCGCCTGGTGGTGGAGCAGGGCGTCACGGCCCGGGAGCTGGAGTGCGCCGTGCGTGGCGGTGGCCACCAGCCCCTGCAGGCCTCGGTGCTGGGCGAAATCTGCTTCGACGCCGACTGGTACGACTACGACACCAAATACAGCGAGGGCAAAAGCCACACGGTGATCCCCGCAGTGGTGCCCGAGCCGATCGCCGAGCGGGCCCGGGCCATGGCGATTCAGGCCTGTGAGGCGGTGGGGGCGATGGGTCTCTCGCGGGTGGATTTCTTCTACAGCGAACCCAGCCCCAGCCATCCCAGCGGCCAGCTCTGGCTCAATGAGATCAACACCCTGCCGGGCTTCACCAGCCAGAGCATGTACCCGATGCTCTGGGCCGCCAGCGGTGTGCCCTTGCCGAAATTGGTGGGCGAGTTGCTGGAAGGGGCCCGAGAATGGCACCAGGCAACACCTCTCGAAGGCCCCTTGGCATGACGCACGGACTGCTGTGGCTTCCACTGCTGCTGGTGTTTGTACTGCTCACCGCCCTGGGCTGGCTGGAGCGGCGGCGGCAGCGGCTGTTCCGCGAGTGGGCCGAAGGCTCCGAGCTGGCCAAGCTCGACAGCTGTGGCGCCGCCCGACTGGTGGATGGGGTGCTCAGCTGGTGCACCTTCGAGGCTGGTCAACTGAGGGAGGAGGGCTCCTTCGTCATCAAGCAGCTCGAGCTGGTCGAACTGCTGTCGTTGCGCTCCGGCGAGGCGCCGCTCACCGAGGAAAGCCAGGGGGCCTGCCGGCTGCGGCTGGTGGGCGGCAGCGAGCAGAAGGATCTGCCCTTCGCCGATGCGGAGCGGGCCCGGCGCTGGATCGCCGAGCTGATGTCCCGCTCCCGCTGCGAACTGTGAGCCCGAGTCCATCTCGACGGGTGAGCCTGTGGTGGTGAAGGCCAATCCCGCACCCCCTGGGTCGGAGCGCCGCCGCCAACTGCGCCAGCAGCGGCGCCGCGAGCGGCTGCGCAACCTCTGGCGGCTGGTGGTGCTGCTCAGCCTGGCGGGCGGCCTGGGCTACGGCCTGCTGCGTCAGGGCTGGGTGCTGACCGGCCCCAGCCAGGTGGAGGTGGTGGGCAGCGCGCAGGTGGGGCCAGACCAGGTGGTGCAGGCAGCCCAACTCAGCTTTCCCCAGCCGCTGCTGGCCCTGCAGCCCAAACGCATCGCCGAGGCCGTCGCCGGCGCCCTGCCGGTGGAGCAGGTGCAGGTGAGCCGGCTGATGGCGCCGCCGCGGCTGCGGATCGAGCTGGTTGATCGCCAGGCGGTGGCCCGGGCCCAGCGCCGCACCAGCACGGGCATCGAGCAGGGCTTTGTCGACCGCTTCGGCCACTGGATGAGCAACCGCCAGGGCCAGGGCGTTGCCGCCAAGGCCAGCGCAGGCCTGACGGTGGTGGGCTGGCAGCCGCGCTACCGCCCCGCCCTGGCCGAAGTGCTGGAGCAGCGCGACCGGCTCGGAGCCGACCTGCGCCAGATCCGCTTTGAGCCCGGCGGCAGCCTCTGGCTGGAGAGCACCAGCCTCGGCCAGGTGCGGCTGGGGCCAGCCGACGCCCAACTGGGGCGGCGTCTCGAGGTGCTTGGCCACCTGCAAGAGGAACTGCCAGCGCGAATCAAGGGCCGGCGGCTGCAATCGATCGACCTCAGCGATCCGGAACAGCCGGAACTGGGACTGCCGGTGCCCGCCCAGCCGGCCAAGCCCCCCGGATGAGCATTCCGGCAACGGCCATGCCAGGAAACCCGCAAAGGTGGGACACTCCCTGAATCCAGGGGTGCCAAAGGCCGACATAATGCAACCGCAGATGTACAGCACCGCCGCCTCCCCCAATGCCGCTATGACCCACAGCGCCCCCCAATCCGGGTCCCCCCTATTCAACGGCGTCCAGCCCGCGAACGAGGGGTTGCTTGGCAGCTCGACCGCAGGCGGAATTGTGCCCAGCCAGTCGGCACGCATCGAAGTGATCGGGGTTGGCGGTGGTGGCAGCAACGCGGTCAATCGGATGATCGCCTCCGATCTCCAGGGTGTGGGCTACCGGGTGCTCAACACCGATGCCCAGGCCCTGCTGCAGTCGGCCTCCCAGAAACGCATCCAGCTGGGCCAGAAACTCACCCGCGGCCTGGGGGCCGGCGGCAACCCCGTGATCGGCCAGAAGGCGGCTGAAGAATCCCGGGCCGAACTGCAGGAATCGCTCCAGGGCGCGGATCTGGTGTTCATCGCCGCGGGCATGGGCGGCGGCACCGGTACCGGAGCGGCGCCGATCCTGGCCGAGGTGGCCAAAGAGGTGGGCGCCCTCACCGTCGGCATCGTCACCAAGCCCTTCGGGTTTGAAGGTCGCAAGAGGCTGCGGCAGGCCGAGGAGGGCATCGCCCGCCTGGCCGAGAGCGTCGACACCCTGATCGTGATCCCCAACGATCGCTTGCGGGATGCCATCGCCGGAGCCCCGCTCAATGAGGCCTTCCGCGCCGCCGACGACGTGCTGCGCATGGGCGTCAAGGGCATCAGCGACATCATCACCAAGCCCGGCCTGGTGAACGTCGACTTCGCGGACGTGCGCTCCGTGATGGCCGACGCGGGCACCGCCCTGCTGGGCATCGGCGTGGGCTCCGGTCGTTCCCGGGCCAGCGAAGCGGCCCAGGCGGCGATGAGCAGCCCCCTACTGGAGTCGGCCCGCATCGACGGCGCCAAGGGCTGCGTGATCAACATCAGCGGTGGCAAGGACATGACCCTCGAGGACATGACCACCGCCTCGGAGGTGATCTACGACGTGGTCGATCCGGACGCCAACATCATTGTGGGCGCTGTGGTGGACGAGCGCCTCGAGGGCGAGATCCACGTGACCGTGATCGCCACCGGCTTCGAAAGCGGGGCTCCGTACCGCAGCGAGCGAACCACGGTGAGCTTTGCCGGCACCACCCTGTTCAGCAACAATCAAGAAGAGCGCGGCGCCAAGATTCCGCCGTTCCTGCTCAACCGCCAGGGTCAGGCCAATTCATGAGGCCTGACTGGCAATTTGTCTGACGCCGCGAGTTGCCTGATCGGGCGATTTTGTTCTGAGAACGGGCTGAGGATCCGAACTGAAAGGGCGACCCTCTGAATGTGGTGACCCGGAGTCCACGCCTGCCCTGAGCATCCCGTGTGGCTGCTCCCTTCCGGTCCTGACCAGATTTGGGCGTCGGAGCCGCATGGGTCCGAGTCGTTTGGATGCTAGCAATGGCATCCCCGCACCGACGTTCGTGCCCCTGCGCCCCGCAGATCTGGCGAGTCGCAAGCAGGCCGGGCTGCCGATCACGGTGCTCACCGCCTGGGACGCCCTCTCCGGAGCGCTGGTGGCGGAGGCCGGCGCCGACGCGGTGCTGGTGGGTGACTCCCTGGCGATGACGGTGCTGGGCCACGCCACCACCCTGCCGGTGACCCTCGAGGAGATGCTGCACCACACCCGGGCCACAGCCCGCGGTCTGGCCAGCAGCTGTTCCCCCGGGCAGGAGCCGCTGTTGATCTGCGATCTCCCCTTCCTCAGTTACCAGTGCAGCGCCGATGAGGCCGTGGCCGCCGCCGGGCGGGTGCTGAAGGAAACCCCCGCTGCCGCCGTGAAGCTTGAAGGCGCAGAACCCGAAACCCTGGCCGTGATCGATCGGCTGGTGCGCAGCGGCATCCCGGTGATGGGCCACATCGGTCTGACGCCCCAGTCGGTGCACCGCCTGGGCTACCGCCGCCAGGGCAACGACGCGCCCAGCCAGGAGCGGCTGCGGCGCCAGGCCCTCGCCCTGCAGGAGGCCGGCTGCTTCGCCCTGGTGCTCGAGCACGTGCCGGCCGATCTGGGGGCATCCCTGCAGCAGGCGCTGGAGCTGCCGGTGATCGGCATTGGCGCCGGCGAGGGCTGCGACGGCCAGGTGCGTGTCACGGCCGATCTGCTGGGGCTCACCAGCCAGCAACCGCCGTTCAGCCCACCGCTGCTGCAGGGGCGGACCCTGGGGGTGGAAGCGCTGCGGCGCTGGATTGCCGCCCAGCGCCATCCAGCCCAGCAGCATCCAACTGCTCCTGCCACCAGGCCAGCAACCCCCGCAGCACCCCATTGCTGAGGGCCAGGCCGGCCGGATCACTGAGCCGCCAGCGAGGGCCCTCGATCCGCAGCAGGCCCTCGCGCCACCACGGCTCGAGCCGCTGACGCAGCTGGGCGCAGCCGGCGTCGCCTAGCAGCTGGGGCAGGTGCACCCCCTCACGGCGGCGCAGACCCACCAGCAGCCGCTCATCAACAGGCATGCCCACCCCGCTCTGCGGCTGCAGCTGGGCCAGCCAGGCGGCATAGCCCTCGCGGGTGCGGGGCCGAGCCAGCCGCTCGCCCCAGGGCGCCGAGGTGGCCCCCATGCCGAAGCCCCACCAACCGGCACCGCTCCAGTAGACGCGGTTGTGGCGGGAAGCGTGGCCGGGCAGGGCGTAGTTGGAGATTTCGTAGTGGCCATAGCCGGCGGCGCTGAGCTCGGCCCAGGTGAGCTCCATCAGGTCGGCGCCCAGGTCGGCATCGGGCAGCTCCAGCTGACCGCGCTGGTGGCGCCGCGCAAACACGGTGCCGGGCTCCAGGGTGAGGTCGTAAATGGAGAGATGGGGCGGCGCCAGCGCGATCGCCTCGCCCAGCTGCTGGCGCCAGGCGGCCAGGGCCTGATCAGAAGAAGCTCCTGCAGAAGAAGCCAGACCCGGCAGCCCCTGAATCAGATCCAGGCTCCAGCTCGCCAGGGCGCCGCGGCGCTGGGCCTCGGCCAGCCAAGCGGCGGCCTGCCGCAGGTCGGCGCCGCAGTGGCGGCGCCCCAAACTCACCAGCACGGCGTCGTCGAAGCTCTGGCCGCCCAAGCTCACCCGATTCACCCCGGCCTGCAGGTAGCCCGCCAGCCGCGCCTGATCAAAGCTGGCCGGATCGAGCTCCAGGGTGATCTCGGCGGCGGGAGCCAGGCCGAAACGCCGCCGCAGCACCGCCAACAAGCCCCCCACCTGGGCTGGTGTGAGCAGCGAGGGGGTGCCACCGCCGAAATACACGGTGCTCAGGGGCGGCCCCGGCGGAGCCAGGCCAATCTCCTGGTGCAGCAGCTGCAGATAGGCCTCGATCGAAGCGGAACCCGGCGCCCCCGACTCGCCGCCGGCCCGATCGCCCAAGGGCACCACCGGAAAATCGCAGTAGAAGCAGCGCCGATGGCAAAAGGGGATGTGCAGGTAGGCACTGCGGGGCGGCCAGGGAGGACCGGGGATTTGGGCAGTCACAACAACAAGTGCGGGAACCCCTTCAGGCCAACGGCGCGGAAATCAGGCATGCTGCAACCCTGATCGGATGGGCAGCCACGCAAGACGGGAATGGTGGACTCCCTCATCCTGATCCTGTTTGTGATCTCCGGGGCCGCTGCTGGCTGGCTGGGGGTCGACCTGCTGCCCGCGCCGCTGCTGCTGCAGGTGGACAACCCCGAGGGGCTGCGCACAGTGCTGGGCGGGTTCGGCGCCTTTTTCGGGCTGCTGGCGGGCTTTTTCTTTGGTCAGCTGCGCCGCAAGCTGATGGCCCAGGTGCGCACCATGCCCACCGACCTGCTGATCAGCCGTGCCGTCGGCCTGATCCTGGGCCTCCTGGTGGCCAACCTGCTGCTGGCCCCGATTCTGCTGCTGCCGCTGCCCTGGGAGGTGGTGTTCGTCAAACCGCTGGCGGCGGTGCTCAGCAATGTGTTTTTCGGGGTATCGGGCTACAACCTTGCCGAGGTGCACGGCCGCACCCTGCTGCGCCTGTTCAACCCCACCAACACCGAAGCCATGCTGGTGGCTGATGGGGTGCTGCAGCCCGCGAGCGCCAAGATCCTCGACACCAGCGTGATCATCGACGGCCGCATCCGCGGCCTGCTGGCCTCGGGGCTGCTGGAAGGCCAGGTGATCGTGGCCCAGAGCGTGATCGATGAGCTGCAGACCCTGGCGGATTCGAGCAACGCCGAGAAGCGCGGCCGGGGGCGCCGCGGGCTCAAGCTGCTCAGCGAGCTGCGCGAGCAATACGGCCGCCGACTGGTGGTCAACAGCACCCGCTACGAGGGCAACGGCGTCGACGACAAGCTGCTGCTCCTGACCGCCGACACCGGTGGCACCCTGCTCACCGCCGACTACAACCTGGCCAAGGTGGCCGAGGTGAAAGCGCTGCGGGTGCTCAACCTCAGCGAGCTGGTGATCGCCCTGCGGCCCGAGGTGCAGCCGGGCGACGAGTTGCTGCTCAAGATCGCCCGCGACGGCAAGGAGGCCGACCAGGGCGTGGGCTATCTCGACGACGGCACGATGGTGGTGGTGGAGGGCGCCCGGGGCCGCATCGGCGAGCGCCTGCCGGTGGTGATCACCGGTGCCCTGCAGAACCCCACCGGACGCATCGTGTTTGCCCGCAGCGACGGCGCCCGCAACGACGCTTCCACGCCGGAGACCAGCCCCGATCCGGCCCCGAAGCGCAAACCCCGCACTGAGCGCAATTCCGAGCGCAACGCCGAACGCAGCAAGACCAATTCGGCCCAGACGAATCCGGAGACCGGTGGCCCCCGCTAGGCTCCGCAAACGTGTCCCCCATCAACCGCGGATGTCGGTGTCAGCCCCCTACTACGGCGATTCCGCGGTTATGCGCACGCCGCCGCCGGATCTGCCCAGCCTGCTGCTGAAGGAGCGAATCGTTTATCTGGGCGCGCCCCTGTTCAGCGACGACGACGCCAAGCGCCAAATGGGCATTGACGTGACCGAGCTGATCATTGCCCAGTTGCTCTACCTGGAGTTTGACAATCCGGAGAAGCCGATTTTCTTCTACATCAACTCCACCGGCACCAGCTGGTATACCGGCGACGCCGTTGGCTTTGAAACCGAGGCCTTCGCCATCGCCGACACGCTTCGCTACGTGAAGCCGCCTGTTCACACCATCTGCATCGGCCAGGCGATGGGCACTGCAGCCATGATTCTCAGCGCCGGCACCAAGGGCCACCGGGCCGCCCTGCCCCACGCCTCGATCGTGCTGCACCAGCCCCGCAGCGGCGCCCGCGGCCAGGCCACCGACATTCAAATCCGGGCCCAGGAGGTGCTGCACAACAAGCGCACGCTGATGGAGATGCTGTCGATCAACACCGGCAAAACGGTGGAGCAGCTGTCGCGCGATTCCGACCGGATGACCTACTTCACCGCCGAGGAGGCCAAGGAGTATGGCCTGATCGACCGGGTGCTCACCAGCCAGAAAGACCTGCCCACCGCGCCACCCACGGCCGCCGGCCTGGGCTGAGCCACCGCCAGCGCTGTTCAACGGCACCCCGCGTTCCACCGACCACCCCATCCAAACCCATGCCCATCGGCACCCCCAGCGTTCCCTACCGCCTCCCCGGCAGCCAGTACGAGCGCTGGGTTGACATCTACACCCGTCTGGGGGTGGAGCGGATCCTGTTTCTGGGATCGGAAGTGAACGACGCCGTGGCCAATGCCCTGGTGGCCCAGATGCTCTATCTCGACTCCGAAGACAACTCCAAGCCGATCTACCTCTACATCAACTCCCCGGGGGGCTCGGTGACCGCCGGCCTGGCGATCTACGACACGATGCAGTACGTCAAGAGCGACGTGGTGACGATCTGCGTCGGCCTGGCCGCCTCGATGGGCGCCTTCCTGCTGGGCGCCGGCACCAAAGGCAAGCGGCTAGCCCTGCCCCACAGCCGGATCATGATTCACCAGCCCCTGGGCGGCACCAGCCAGCGCCAGGCCAGTGACATCGAGATTGAGGCGAAGGAGATCCTGCGCATGAAGGACATGCTCAACCACAGCATGGCCGACATGACCGGCCAGTCTTTCGAGAAGATCGAGAAGGACACCGACCGCGACTACTTCCTCAGCGCCGCAGAGGCCAAGGACTACGGCCTGATCGACCGCGTCATCGCCCACCCCAGCGAGGCCTGAAGGGCGCTTGCGTAAGCTCGGCTCTTGCCCTGCCCAGAACCGAAGCCTCGATGGCCAAGCTCTACTACGACACCGACGCCGACCTTGCGCTGCTGAACGGCAAGACGGTGGCCATCATTGGCTATGGCAGCCAGGGCCACGCCCACGCCCTCAACCTGAAGGACAGCGGCGTCAACGTGGTGGTGGGCCTCTACGAAGGGAGCCGCTCGGCTGAAAAAGCCAAGGCCGATGGCCTCGAAGTGCTGAGCGTGGCCGATGCCTCGGCCACGGCCGACTGGATCATGGTGCTGCTGCCCGATGAATTCCAGAAGGCTGTTTACGACAAGGAAATTGCGCCTCATCTGAGCGCCGGCAAGGTGTTGAGCTTCGCCCATGGCTTCAACATCCGCTTCGAGCTGATCAAGCCCCCCGCCGATGTGGACGTGGTGATGATCGCCCCCAAGGGCCCTGGCCACACCGTGCGCTGGGAATACCAGAACGGCATGGGCGTGCCCGCCCTGTTTGCCATCCACCAGGACGCCTCCGGCAACGCCCGCGGCCTGGCCATGGCCTACGCCAAGGGCATCGGTGGCACCCGCGCCGGCATCCTCGAAACCAACTTCAAGGAAGAAACCGAAACCGACCTGTTCGGTGAGCAGGCCGTGCT
>VGQC01000014.1 GCA_016882385.1 Cyanobacteria bacterium M_DeepCast_100m_m1_067
GGCGAGCCAGCCCTGGTGCAACCAGCGATCAAAGAAGGTCTGCACGTCTGCCGGGGGGAGGGGGAAGGTCTCGCCCCGTTCGTTGGGCACCTGGTTGACCAGTGCATGGGCCTGATCGCTCCAGTTGAGATCGTGATTCCAGAGCGACATCGCCACATCCCTCCCATCGCGGGCGATGTAGAGAAAACGACGCCGGGGATCCCAGGGCAGGGCATCGAGGGGGAGGTGGCTTTTGATGAAACGCCGGTGGCGGTGCTGCTCCAGCGTCAGCGCCAGGGCGTCGAGATCGTGGTAATGAGCCTCCAGCCAAGGAGAGAGGTCGGCCAGAGGGGCCGCTAGTTCACCGTCAAACACCAGGGGGCCACGATGGCTTGCAACCAGGTGGTGCCGCTCTTGTAGGGGCTGGCGATGACGATGTCGTCATCGCGGAGCGCGACGTGGTCCCAGCGAGGGCTATCGAAATGGTGGTTGTGAATGGAGCGGGTGCGCTGCGGATCTCCGCTCCCAGAGCTGATGGTCATCAATCTGCATCGAGGCCGCCAGTGGCACCAAATTGTTTAGGTGCGATGCTGATTGGGTGGTGAGATCCGGCTCGTGCGCGAGACCAGACAGAAGACTGGCCCTGCTCCGATGGGTCCGGTGAGCACGACCCTGTCGCCCCACAGGGTTTTGTTGTGCGGCTACTACGGCGAGCACAACCTCGGCGATGACGCCCTGCTGGAGGTGCTGCTGAGCCAATTGCCTGCAGGCTGCCAGGCCGTGGTGACAGCCCATGACGCTGCTTTGGTGCAGGAGCGCTTCGGTGTGGAGACGGTGCCGCGCCGCAGCCTGCCGCTGGTGCTCAAGGCGTTGCGGCGTTGCGATGCCCTGGTGCTCGGCGGCGGCAGCCTGTTGCAGGATTCCACCAGTTTCCGCAGCCTGCTCTACTACGCCGCTCTGATTGCGGCGGCACGGCTGGAAGGCAAGCCGGTGCTGCTCTGGGGCCAGGGTTTGGGCCCTCTCCGGCGTCGTCGCAGCCGGTTGCTGGTGGGTCGCCTGCTGCGCCTGGCCACGGCGGTGAGCTGGCGGGATCCGGAATCGGCGGCCCTGGCCCAGCGCCTGGGGCGGGAGGGGCCGGTGGGCACCGATCCGGTGTGGGCCATCCCGGCCCAACCCTGGCGGGGTCGTGGTGGCCCCTTGGTGCTCTGTTTTCGGCCAACTGGTCAGCTGCAGGGAGCAGCCTGGCGCCCCTATCTCGAGGCCCTGGGTCAACTGGCGCGCGAGCACGATCGCGAGGTGATCTGGTTGCCTTTCCACGCCACCCAAGATCGCGGCCTGCTGGAGCAATTGCGCCAGAACCAGCTCCTGCCGGCTGGCCTGGCGGCCCGCAGCCGGGAGGTGCTGGCGGAGCGCCCCAGGGAGGCGATGGCGATGGCCAGTGGTGCCGGCTTGGTGGTGGCCATGCGGCTGCATGGCCTGATCCTTGCGGCGCTCTCCGGAGCGCCCTGCGCCGCCCTCAGCTACGACCCCAAGGTGGCTGCCGCCGCTGCTGCCCTCGGCTGCCCCAGCCACAGCCTGGATGCGGTAGCAGCACCGGCCGAGCTCGTGGCCGCCTGGACGGCCGTGCTCGATAGCCCGCCCCCTACCGCCCGGCTTGCAGAGCTTCGCCAGCAGACGGCGGTGCACCGCCAACTGCTGGAGAACCTGGACACCTGCAGCGGCTCTTGCTAGCAGGGGGCATGAGCGTTTCCGCGGGCACCGTGTTGCCGGTGCGTCAGTACTACGTGCAAACCGACAGTGCTGTGCCGGGCCAGGCCCATCGCATGTGCTTTTCCAGCACCTGCGCCATGGCCGTCAAATACCTCCGCCCTGGGGCGTTGCTGGGGGTCAACGCCGACGACACCTACCTGCGCACGGTGCAGCGCTTTGGCGACACCACCTCGCCGACCGCCCAGATTTCGGCTTGCGCCCACTACGGCGTGCAGGCCCGCTTTGCGACCCATGGCACTCGCGGGGTGCTGCAGCGGGAGATCGAGGCCGGCTTTCCGGTGGGCGCTGGTTTTCTGCACCACGGGCCCAGCCATGCTCCCCGCGGAGGCGGCCACTGGATCCTGGCGATCGGCCATCAGCCCGGCGTGGGTGTGTTCAACGATCCCTATGGCGAACTCGACAACCCCGGTGGCGGCTACGTGCAGGTGGGTCGGGGCGGCCACGGCGTGCGTTACAGCTGGCGGCACTGGCTGCCGCGCTGGGAGGTGGAAGGCCCTGGAACCGGCTGGTTGATGACTTACCGGTTGGCCTGACGACCTACCGGCTGGCCTGCAACTCCTGCAGGGCGGCCAACACTTCGGCGCTGTGGCCAGTGGGGCGCACCGCCACCCAGGTGGACCGCAACACGCCGGTGGGATCGATCAGGAAGGTGTGGCGTTGCGAAAACGGTGCGATCCAGCTGCCGTAGGTGCGGCTGACGGTGCCGGCCGGATCGGAGAGCAGAGGAAAGGCGAGGCCTTCACTGCTGCAGAAATCGGCGTGGGATTCGGCGTCATCGGCGCTGATGCCAACCACTGCGGCGTTTGCGGCCTCATAGGCCGCCAGATCCTTCTGGAAGCCACGCGCTTCCAGAGTGCAGCCGCCGGTGAAGTCGCGCGGATAGAAATAGAGCACCAGCCAGCGGCCACGGAAATCAGCCAGCTGCAAACGGGTTTCGATGGCCTGACCATCGGCGGCCGGCGTGATGCCGGGCAGGGCGAAATCCGGAGCGGGCTGGTTCAGGGCCGGCAAGGTGCCACCCAACGCAAAAACCTGCCGACCAAAGGCCAGCAGACTTGTTGCACCGAGGGATGCAGGCACCAAGGCGACCAGGCTGCGCAGGACGGCCCGGCGTTGCATGGTG
Source organism: Cyanobacteria bacterium M_DeepCast_100m_m1_067 (assembly GCA_016882385.1). Lineage (GTDB taxonomy): Bacteria > Cyanobacteriota > Cyanobacteriia > PCC-6307 > Cyanobiaceae > Cyanobium_A. Next base: position 2,873 of record VGQC01000014.1, read on the forward strand.
CGCTCAGACCTTGGCCAGGTTGACGCCCAGCTCTTTGGCGTAGGCGCCCAGACCCTTCTTCTGAATGGTTTTCAGGGCGCGGGTGGACACGCGCAGCCTCACAAAGCGGTTGCCTTCTGCCCACCAGAGACGGCGCTCCTGCAGGTTCACCTGCTGGAGCTTCTTGGTCCGCACGTGCGAGTGCGACACGGCCATGCCGTTGTTGGCGCGCTTGCCGGTGAGCTGGCAGACCCGGGACATGACCGATTTCCGAAACGACGTGTTGGACAAAACGCCCAAGCCACCACTGTATCAACCGGTCTGCAGGGGATCCCTTCGGCCCGCGCAGCGATGGCGCCTAGGCCTGCGCTTGCGTGGGCTTTTGCTCACATGGCCCCGCCAGGTGGCTGAATGAACTGAAAAAACCGGCCAGCCCATCTATCTTCCCCAGAGTTGTTGAACTGCGGTGTTCATCACCGTTTCCGGCCAGAAAGGTGGGGTTGCCAAAACCTGCACCAGCATTCATCTCGCCAGTGTCTGGGCCGAGCGCGGCCGCTCGGTGTGCGTGGTGGATGCCGACCGCAACCGCTCGGCCCTGGCCTACCGCATCCGCGGCGCATTGCCCTTTCAAGTGGTGCCTGTGGAGGCTGCCGCCAAGGCCACCCGCTTCGCCGATGTGGTGATCACCGATGGCCAGGCCAGCAGCGACGAGGAGGAACTGCGTCACCTGGCCGACGGTTCCGATCTGGTGCTGCTACCCACTGCCCCCAAGGCCCGCGCCGTGGAGCTCACCGTGGAGCTCGCCCAGTTGCTGCAGCGGGTGCAGGTGCCCCATGCCGTGCTGCTGGTGAAGGTGGATCTGCGCCAACAACGGGCGGCCCACGAAGCCCGCCAGGCGCTCGAATCCTTTGGGCTGGATGTGCTCAGGGCCGAAATTCCCCTGTTGGCGGCCTTCGATAAAGCGGAAACCCAGGGATTGCCCGTGTTTGCTGCTATCGACGATCGCGGTCGGGCCGATCCCCGCCGCATGGCCGGTTGGTCGGCCTATCAGTCCGTTGCCCAGGAAATTGAATGCCTGATTTCGAAGCCCTCATCCGTCGCCAGCAGGACCATCAGTCCACTGCCGCTGAGCGCCTGAGTTTGGTGCAGCCCACCACGGTCAGTCAGGCCGTGGGAGCTCCAATCGCCTGGTTGGCTTTCGCCGGTGGGCTGGTGGGTTCCTTATTGGGCACCGTTGGCTTTCAGATGGCGTTGGCCCAGGGCTGGCTGCGCTGATCCGCACCACGCCAGTGGGCCCGAGCGACTGGCGTGGTGCTGCGGTTGGAGGGCGAGGGGTGGCTGAGCCAGCGGATCGAGGTTTGGCTGACTAGCTGCCAGCTAAACCAAGAAAGACAATCGCGGCCTGATTGAGGCGCTGCAGGTCGCTGCGCCCAAGCCTGCCGATGCAGACACCAAGTCGCCGTCGTGACACGGTCGTGATCTTGTCCACCATCAACTGGCTGGCTCCAGTGAGGCCATTGCCGCTGGAGGGCTTCACTGGGATCCGAAACAGAGCTGCCTCTGTGGGATCGCTGGTGAATGCGCAGACCGTGATCGAATCCGTGCCGTCAAACGCGTCGTGCTGCAGGATCACTGCAGGGCGAGGTTTGCCAGTGACATCTCCTCCACCGGCCACCGTCCAGATCTCTCCACGCTTCACAACCCATCCAGCTGGCTGATGCTGTCGATGAAGGTCTGATCGGCCTGTGCTTGGGAGCTGGTGCTCACCGCCAAGGACTGCTGATGGGCGGCGTGGGAAAAGGCCTGGGTGCGGGTATCGGCAATCCAGACCTGCACGGGCCTCAGGCCTTGCCGGCGCAGCCGTTGACGATGGGCAGCGACCCGCACGCGGGCAGAGGCTGATTCCGAACCCATTACGGCTCACCTGGCGACAGAACGATCTTGTTACATGTTACGCGGAAGCTCACAGCCCCCTTTGCATCAGTTGCCCCATCAGGGTGGCGCTGCGCTGCTGGAAGCCGGCCAGTTCGTTCGGCTCCAGGCCGCCCACCGCCAGGCGGGCGAGCTCATAGATGTGGCGGCTGAGGTCGTCGGCGAGCTGTTGGCTTGGGGAGCTGGCGCCACTGCCACCGGGGGTGGTGATCACCGAGCCCGCTGAGAGCTTGATCAGACCCTCCACCAGGGGGTGCTTGCGGTTCACCAGCAGCACGTGGTGATCCGGCAGGCCCGGCAGGCGCTGCTCCATCAAGGCGCCCATGTCGTTGATGCGGCGCATCTGCTCCGGCAGCAGGATCAGGGCGGCGGGGGCGTTGTCACCCTTGAGCGCCTGCACCTGGATCGTGATCTTGTCGTTAGCCAGGGCGCCCTTGAACAGCTCCCTCACCTTCTCGCTGGAATCCTTGCCCTCGGCATCGGCCAGCTCACTCTCCTTCTCCTGTAGGGAGTCGTCGAGCTCGCTGTCCACCCGCTGGAACTTCAGCTCCTCATGGCGGTATTCCAACCAGGGGATGAACTGCGTGTCGATAAAGGTGTCGGCCAACAGCACCTCGGCCCCCTGGCTCTTCCACAGGGCCAGGGCCCCCGCCTGCCCTGCCTCATCGGTGCAGTAGAGGATCCGCTTGTCGTTGTCGGCCGCCAGGCGCGTGCGGTAGCCCGCCAGGGTGGTGTAGGCCTTGCCGTTCTCGCCAGGGATCGGGTCGAGGCTCTCGCCTTCTGCGGGTTCTCCCTCCAGGGCGGAAGCTGTTGTCCCGAACAGCACCAGGTCGGCCACCTGCTCAGCAAACTTGTCGTCCTCCAGGGCGCCGATCTTGATGAAGGGGGCCAGCGATTCCCAGATCTCGGCGTAGCGCTTGGGGTCGTCACGGTGCAGTTCCTTGAGCCGGTCACCCACCTTTTTGGCCACGAAGCCGCCGATTGAGCGCACGCGCCGGTCGGTCTGCAGGGCTGAACGGCTCACGTTCAGCGGGATGTCCGGCGAATCGATCACCCCGCGCAGGGGCAGCAGGTAGCGGGGCACCACCTCCTTGATCGAGTCGCTCACGAACACGTTGTTGCAGTAGAGCTTGATCTCGCCCTTCTCCCAATCAGCCCGGCCACTGGATTTGGGGAAGTAGAGGATGCCCTGCAGGTTGTAGGGGTAGTCGGTGTTGAGGTGCACCCACAGCAGCGGATCACCCTGGAAGGGGTAGAGGTAGCGGTAGAGCTCGATGTAGTCGTTGTCGCTGAGTTCCCGGGGGCTCTTGCGCCAGGGCGACTCGCGCTTGTTGACGGTTTCGCCCTCCAGCTGCACTTCCACCGGCAGGAAGTCGCAGTAGGTGGTGATTAATGTGCGGATTCGGGCCGGCTCGATGTACTCGAGCTCCTCCTCCATCAGGTGCAGGATCACATCGGTGCCGGGCTCACTGCGCTCAGCCGCCTCCAGGCTGAAGTTGGGCGAACCATCGCAGCTCCAGCGCACCGCCTCAGCCCCCTCGCGGGCCGAGAGGGATACCAGCTCCACCTGCTTGGCCACCATGAAGCTGGAGTAGAAGCCCAGGCCGAAGTGGCCGATGATCGCGTCGCTCTCCTGCTTGTACTTCTCGAGGAAGTCTTCGGCGCTGGAGAAGGCCACCTGGTTGATGTAGCGCTTCACCTCCTCGGCGCTCATGCCGATGCCGTTGTCCGAAATGGTGACCGTTTTGGCTTCGCGGTCGATGCGGATGGCGATCTTGCCTTCGGTGCCTTCGCTGCAGTCGCCGGCCATGGCGGCCATCCGGCGCTTGCTGATGGCGTCGACGCCATTGCTCACCAGCTCCCGCAGGAACACCTCGTGGCCGCTGTAGACGGCCTTTTTGATGATCGGGAAGATGTTCTCGGTATGGATCTGAATCTGGCCCTGTTCCGCCTGCAGCACCACAGCTTTCAAAATCACGCTCGCTCCACATTCCCCCGAGGTGGGGCTGGTCGCCAAGGGGGCGCCATGGGCAGGAAACCGTCCAAGGCCGCCGGCGGAGCGGGCTCCATCGGATCAGCGCCATCCTTCTGAACCCAGCTGATGGCCAGCCAGTGGCAGATCTTCCTGGCCAACCTGGGTGCCTGGCAGGGCTCTTTTACCAGCATCAGCCCAACGGGCACGGTGCTCAAGGACACCCCCTCGCTGCTCAGCCTCGAAGCCGCCGAGCAGAACGCCGAAGGGGCGATTTCGATGGTGCGCTTCCGCCTGCAGCGCTTTGAAGGGGGCGACCGCAGCGCCCCGCCCAGCAGCGATCTGTGCCAGGAGTACCGCAGCCTTGGCCGCCAGGTGGTGTTTTTTGACACCGGCAGCTTTTGCAAGGGGTCGCTGCAGCTGGCCCCCGGCACGGTGTTTGGCGGGGAGTTCGGCGTTGTGCACGGCGATCGCCGCCACCGGCTGGTGCTCCTTTACAGCGAGGCCGGCCGTGCCGATCAGCTGGTGCTGATCCGGGAATTCCGCGTGGGTTCGGCCGCCCAGGAGTGTCCGCCGCTCACGCCGGAGCAGGTGCAGGGGCCGTGGCACGGCACAGCCGCCACCATTTCCGCCGACTGGCCCCAGCAGGTGAGCCACCGGGAAGCCTTCAGCGTTGAGGCCGGCGGCTCACGGCGCCCGATCGGCTCGAGCGCCTGATCCGTCGCTACGACGGCAGCGGCGCCAGGCTCTCAGCCAGCCGCGAAGTGTTGGAGCGTTAGGGGCGGTGCCTCAGCCCGCCTGCTGGAGCTCGGGCTTTTCCTCGGGCAGGATCGCCCCGGCCACTGGGCACACCTGCAGGCAGATGCCGCAGTCGATGCAGGTGTCGAAGTCGATCCAATAAAACGCTGTGCCCTTGCTGTTCGCGCCCTGGCCTGGGTGGATGCAGGCCACCGGGCAGGCATCCACGCAATCGGCGACGCCCTCACAGACGTTGGTGACGATTGTGTGGGCCATGGCTCGGGCGGGTGCTGGCCGGATCTTAGGGAGCGATCCAGACAGTGCGGCTGCAGCCCCGGGCCTCGCCGATGGCTTGGGCTTCAGCCTGGCTTCCGGTGGCACCGCTGAGCAGTTCAGCGGCGGTGCCGGCCTGGTGCAGGGCTTCGAGGTGATCGAGGGCCGTGGCCAGATCCTCAGCCCGGCCGTAGGCCACCAGCACCGGCATGGAGGCATCCAGCGTTGGTGCCACCAGTTCGCGCACCGCCTCGATGTCAAAGCCGAAGCCCACCCCCGCGGCCTGAGCGGGGTCTTGGCAGAACCGCCCCACCAGGGCGTCGTAGCGGCCACCGCTGGCGATCTCCACCGGTGCCTCCTGGCCCTGGCACACCAGCTTCAGCACCAGGCCGTCGTAGAGGGCGAAGTGGGGCTGGAAGCTGGGGTCGAGCTGCAGCGTCACACCGAGCCGCTCGGCGGCTGGGGCCACCGCGGCCAGGGTGGCGCCCAGCTCGGCCAGCAGCGGCACGGGGCCCAGCCATTGCTCGAGCTGATACAGCACCTGGGCCGGCTCGCCCCGCAGGCGCATCAAGGTGGCCAGCCGCTGGCGATCGGACTCTGGCAGGGGCAGCTGGCTCAGCGCCAGGGGATTAAAGCTGGTGAGGGCCCGGCGAGCGGCGCTGCGCTGCCCGTCGGGGAGCTGGCTGAGCAGGGCGCTCAGCACGCCGTGGTGCCCCACCAGCAGCCGGGGCTGATGCCGTTCCTCCAGGCCCAGGCGTCCGGCGGCGGCGAGTAGCAGCCGCATCAGTTCCACATCGGCGGCGGCGGAGCGCACCCCCAGCAGCTCCACGCCGCTCTGGAGCTGTTCCAGGATCCGCTGGCCGCCGCCATCGCCGATGGAGCTGCGGAAGGTGCTGCCCATCGCCCACAGGCGGAGCGGGCGGGGGCGCTCCGCCAGACGGGTGCTGGCGGCCCGGGCGATCGAGGCGGTGAGCTCGGGGCGCAAGCCCAGGGGTTCATCGGCGGCCAACCGCACCAGCTCCCGCCCGTCAATGCCGCCTCCCGCCTCGAGGGTGTCCAGCCGCTCAAAACTCGGTGGCGCCACCTCCTGATAGCCCCAGAGCCGATACACCGAAGCCAGTTGCTCGGCGATGCGGCGGTTGCCTTCCACCTCGCGGGGATTGAGATCCCGGGCGCCGGCGGCGGGTTGCAGGGCCATTGCGGCGACGAACTGAGGAAAGGGATGGGCTGATCCTATGGATCCAGGCTGGGGGCATCGAGCTCGGGCGCGCCGTAGCTGGCACCCGCCAGGGGCTGGCAGGCGGCCAGCCCGTCGAGCAGCGCCTGGCGGAGCCCCGGCGTGCAGGCGATCAGCCGGCCGCTGGCCAGCTCGGCCGGACCGCCGTCGTAGGCGCACACCACCCCGCCGGCCTGCTCAACCAGCACCACGCCGGCGGCCAGGTCCCAGGGCGAGAGCCCCCGCTCCCAGTAGCCATCCAACCGGCCGTCGGCCACAAAGGCCAGATCCACCGCCGCGGCGCCGGCCCGCCGCACCCCGCGGGTGCGGTGGGTGAACCAGGCGAATTCGGCGTAGTTGTTGTCGAGGCGTGTGTGGCGGTCGTAGGCGAAGCCCGTCACCAGCAGCGACTGGCTGAGTTCGCTGCAGTCGCTCACCCGGATTGGGCTGTCGTTGGCCCAGGCCCCCAACCCCGGCGCCGCCCAGTAGAGCTGCTCGAGGGCCGGAACCGCCAGGGCCCCTAGCAGCGGCTGGCCATTCCAGGTGAGCCCCACCGAGGTGCCAAAGAACGGAAAGCGGTGGGCGTAGTTGGTGGTGCCATCGAGGGGGTCGACGCACCACTCCAGCGCTGAGCCTTGTCCCTGGCGGCGGCCACTCTCCTCCGCCAGTACCCCCAGTTCGGGGGTGTGCTGCTCCAACACCGCCAGCACGGCCTGCTCCGCCGCCACATCGGCTTCGGTCACCAAGTCGCCGGCCCGGCCCTTCTCGCGGATCCGCTCGAGGTGGCCGAAGTGGTGGCGCAGCTGTTCGGCACCAGCCTCCGCCGCCCGGCGGGCCACGGCGGCGAGCCGTTCGAGCTCAACGGCTGTCAGCGCTGAGGCTTGCCAGGCCTGGTTCGAGAGGCTGAGGGGATGGGTGGGGGCGTCGGTCATTCGTCCTCGAGGGGCAGGCCAGCCCGCACCTTGCCGCGGCCGAAGTGGCGGCCAAACTGCAACTCGTACACCTCGTCCTCGTCCTGGGTTTCCACCTCCAGCGGACCGGTGGCACGCGCGACGCAGAGAAGGCCGTAGCCGCGGCCGCGCAGTTCACGCGACAGCCCCAGCGCCTCCCGCTGGTCGATCTCCCCGGAGAGCACCCGCACGGCGCAGGCGGTGCAGCAGCCATTGCGGCAGCTGAAGGGCAGGGCATCTCCCTGCTGTTCAAAGCTGCGCAGGATGTAGTCCCCCTCCGCCACCTCATGCCGGATCACCCGGCCGGTCTGGCGCCAGTGGATCGTGATCGGATGGCTGCGGGTCATGGTGCGGGGCGTCTGGATGGCCAGAGTCGAACTGCTACATTGCCATCTGGTTGCCCCATTTTGCCCCTGGAGAGGTGGCCGAGTGGTCGAAGGCGCAGCACTGGAAATGCTGTATAGGGGCAACTCTATCGAGGGTTCGAATCCCTCCCTCTCCGTTCAAAAGCCGGCCTCGCAGCCGGCTTTTTCATGGTCTTCAATTTGCTACCCAAGTTTGGTGCCTGTACCTCCGATTCGGCGGCTGGAATTGTCAGCCGAAGCGGCCACTGACGTAGTCCTGGGTGGCTTGCTGGGCGGGGGCATTGAAGATGCGCTCGGTGTCGTTGAACTCCACCAGATACCCCACCTTGCCGGTGCCACCCTCCACCGCTTCGGCATTAAAGAACGCCGTGTGATCAGCCACCCGCACCGCCTGTTGCATGTTGTGGGTCACGATGATGATTGTGTAGCTCCTCTTGAGCTCGTGCATTGTCTCTTCGATCTTGAGGGTGGAGATCGGATCAAGGGCTGAGCAGGGCTCGTCCATCAAGATCACTTCGGGCTCGGTGGCGATGGCGCGTGCGATGCAGAGGCGCTGCTGCTGGCCGCCCGAGAGGGCAAAGCCGCTCTCGCGCAGTTTGTCCTTGCATTCATCCCATACGGCTGCCTTGCGGAGGGAGCGCTCCACCAGCTCATCCATGTCGCCTTTGAAGCCGTTGATGCGGGCGCCGAAGGCGATGTTTTCGTAGATGGTTTTGGGGAATGGGTTGGGTTTCTGAAACACCATGCCGATACGACGCCTCACCTCCACCGGATCCACCTTGGGGTCGTAGAGGTCGTAGCCATCGAAGACCACGCGGCCCTTGAGTTTGCAACCCGGAATGAGATCGTTCATCCGGTTCAACCCCCGCAGCACCGTCGACTTGCCGCAGCCTGAAGGGCCGATGAACGCGGTGACCCGTCCGCGGGGAATGTCCATGAAGACATTTTTGACGGCCTCAAACTTCCCATAGGAAATGGTGACGTTCTGCAGCGACATGCAGACGTCATCCTTGCTGCCGTCAACGGTTGAGCTGCTGTGGAGGCTGCTGGTCATGGCTCGAGAGCAGGGGGGAGTGAAGGAAACCGGTTGAGTCGTGATCAGACTTTGGCCATCCGACTAATCCAGCGAGCCAGGAGATTGGCGCCCAGGATCATCATCACCAACACGAAGGAGGCAGCCCAGGCCAGCGCATTTTGGGCCTCATAGGGCATGATCGCGAAGTTGAAGATCAGCACCGACATGGTGGCGATCGGGTTGAACACCCCTTCGGGCCAGAAGGGGGAGAACAGCGCGGTGAAGATCAGCGGTGCGGTTTCGCCGGCTGCCCGGGCGATCGCCAACACCACGCCCGTGGCGATGGGGGTGAAGGCTGAGGGCAGGGTGATTCGCATCACCGTCACAAACTTCGAGGCCCCCACGCCATAGGCCCCCCAGCGCAGTTCCTGGGGCACCAGCTTGAGGCCTTCATCGGTGGTTTTGATCACCGTGGGCAGCATCAGCACCGCCAGGGCGATGCCGCCAGCCATGGCGCTGTAGCTCTGATCGAAAAACACCCGCGTCGCCACCACGATGCCGTAAACAAAGACGCCACTGATGATCGAGGGAACGCCGGCGAGCACGTCGTTGCCGAAGCTCACAAACTGCGCAAACCAACCGCGCTGGGAGTATTCCCTGAGGTAGATGCCACCTCCTACGCCCACCGGGATGGCGATCAGGGAGGCAATCAGGGTGACCAAAAAGGTGCCGAGGATGGCATTGCCAATGCCTCCGCCATCGAGTCCTGGCGGTGGGGGCAGTTCGCTGAACATGCCCACGGAGATCAGGCGACCGCCCTGTACCAGCACGTGGAACAGGACGAGCAGCAGGGGCAGAACGGCAATCACAGCAAACAAGCCAGCGATGCCGGTGAACAGTTGGTTGAGCCGGTTGCGCCGCAGGTTGGGATCAAAGTGCAGCGGTCTTCTGTCGAAGAGGGCGCTGCTGGAATAGGTGATGGGTTGGTTCGCCATGGGGGATCTCAGTAGCGCAGGCTGAGGCGACGAACGATCCATTGGGCTGCCACATTCACGGCGAAGGTGAGCACCATCAGGATCAGGGCGGCGTACATCAAGGCAGACACCTGAATGCCATCGGCTTCACCAAACTGGTTGGCCAGCATGGAAGCGATGGTGTTGCCCGGTGCCAGCAGCGACAAGTTGAAATTGAGGGCGTTGCCGATGATCATCGTGACCGCCATGGTTTCACCCATGGCTCGCCCCAGTGCCAGCATCACGCCCCCCATGATGGCCGAGATCGCTGCCGGCAGGATCACACTGAAGATCGCGCCCCAGCGGGTGGTGCCAACCCCATAGGCCCCCTGCCGCAACTCAATCGGCACCTGGTTGAGCGCATCTCGAGAAATCGACGTGATGATCGGCAGCACCATCACCACCAGGATCAGGATGGCTGGGGTCATGCCAGGGCCCTGGGGCACGGTGTTGAAAAACGGACTCCAACCGAGCAGGCTGTGCAGCAGGTTGAGGGCCGGGCGGAGTGCTGGCTCCATCACAAAGATCGCCCAGAGACCCAGCACCACCGAGGGAATCGCCGCCAGCAGCTCCACCATCAGACCGATGGCATCCCGCAACACCGTTGGAATCAGGTCTTCGGTGATGAAGATCGCCGTACCCACGCCCAGAGGCACCGCGATCAGCAACGACAAGAACGACGTGACCAAGGTGCCGTAGATGGCAATGAAGGCCCCGTACTGCTCGTTGACGGGGTCCCAGGCGGAGGTGGTGAGAAAGTCCAGTCCGAAGGTGGCGATCGCCTCCCGTGCCCCCTGGAACACGGTGAGAAAGATGCCCAGCAGCACGATGGCCACCATCGAGGCCAGCACCAGGGTCAGCTGGCGGAAGCCCAGGTCCACCAGTTTTTCGGTCGGTGGGCGCCGACGCAGGGTGAACGCGTCGGCGTCCAGGGCGGGGCTTGGGTCCGTCAGCATGGGGGGAGAAGGCTTTGCATCGGTCAGCGCTGGGGTGGCCGAGCCGAGCCAAATCTACGAAGAGCCCCACACCACGCCGTTTAAGTGGTGATTAACGTCTGAAGGCCCGGTAGTTTTGGGCTCCACCGCGCGGGGCTGCAACAGCCGGTTTCATGGGTCGACGGGTTTCCTGGCACGGGTTTGCATGTCGCGGGGTGGCATGTCGCGGATAGTCGGCATTGACCTGGGCACCACCAACTCGGTGGTGGCGGTGCTGGAGGGCGGCCGCCCCCAGGTGATCGCCAGCGCCGAGGGCGGCCGCACCACGCCGTCGGTGGTGGGATTCAGCCGCGACCAGGAGCTGCTGGTGGGCCAATTGGCGCGCCGCCAGCTGGTGCTCAATCCGCGCAACACCTTCGCCAACCTCAAGCGCTTTGTGGGGCGCCAGTGGGACGAACTGGAGGAGGGCAGCCTGTCGGTGCCCTACACAGTGCGGGCCAACGATCAGGGCAATGTGCGGGTGGTGTGTCCGGCCACCGAGCGCGAGTACGCCCCGGAAGAGCTGGTGGCCAGTGTGCTGCGCAAGCTCTGCGACGACGCCGCCACCTATCTGGGCGAGCCCGTGGAGGCGGCGGTGATCACCGTGCCGGCCTACTTCAATGACGCCCAGCGCCAAGCCACCCGGGATGCCGGCCGGCTGGCGGGCATCAGTGTCGAGCGCATTCTCAACGAGCCCACCGCGGCGGCCCTGGCCTACGGCTTCGACCGCAGCACGGTGAAGCGGGTGCTGGTGTTTGACCTGGGCGGCGGCACCTTCGATGTGTCGGTGCTGCGCATCGCCCAGGGGGTGTTCGATGTGAAAGCCACCAGTGGCGACACCCAGCTGGGGGGCAACGACTGGGATCGCCGCATCGTCGACTGGCTGGCCGATGCCTTCCAGGTGGAGCACGGCATCGACCTTCGCCGCGATCGCCAGGCGCTGCAACGCCTCACCGAAGCCGCGGAGAAGGCCAAGATCGAACTCAGCGGCGTGCAGAGCACGCCCCTCTCCCTGCCCTTCATCGCCACCGGACCCGACGGGCCGCTGCACATCGAAACCACCCTCGAGCGCCGGGTGTTCGAGGGCCTCTGCCCCGACTTGCTCGACCGGCTGCTGCGGCCGGTGCAGCGGGCCCTGCGCGATTCCGGCCTGGCGGCCGACGACATCGACGATGTGGTGCTCGTGGGTGGCTCCACCCGCATGCCGATGGTGCAGGAGATGGTGCGCACCTTGATCCCCCTTGAGCCCTGCCAGTCGGTCAACCCCGATGAGGTGGTGGCGATCGGCGCTGCGGTACAGGCCGGCATCCTCACCGGCGAGTTGCGGGATCTGATGCTCAACGACGTCACGCCCCTGTCGCTGGGTCTGGAGACGATCGGCGGCGTGATGAAGGTGCTGATCCCCCGCAACACCTCCATTCCGGTGCGCAAGAGCGACCTGTTCAGCACCTCCGAGGCCAACCAGAGCTCGGTGGAGATCCATGTGCTGCAGGGGGAGCGGCAGATGGCGGTCGACAACAAGAGCCTGGGCCGCTTCCGTCTGTCTGGCATCCCGCCGGCGCCCCGGGGTGTGCCCCAGGTGCAGGTGTCCTTCGACATCGACGCCAACGGCTTGCTGCAGGTGTCAGCCACCGATCGCACCACCGGCCGGCAGCAGAGCGTCAGCATCCAGGGCGGCTCCAACCTCAGCGAAGAGGAGATCACCAAGCTGATCGAGGAGGCGGAGCAGAAGGCCAGCGAGGATCGCCGCAAGCGCTCCGAGATCGATCGTCGCAACCGGGCCCAGACCCTCGTGGCCCAGGCGGAGCGCCGGCTCAGGGATGCCGCCCTGGAGCTGGGCCCCTATGGCGCCGAGCGGCAGCAACGCTCCGTGGAGATGGCTCTGCGCGACGTGCAGGACCTGCTCGCTGCCGACGACCTGGTGGAGCTGGAATTGGCGGTGAGCCAGCTGCAGGAAGCCCTGTTTGGTCTCAACCGGCGCCTGTTGAGTGAGCGCAAGGCCGAGCAGGGCCCGCTGCAGGGCCTCAAGAACACCCTGGGCTCGCTCAAGGATGAGTTGTTTGCCGACGACGACTGGGACGACTGGAACCGCCCCGGCAGCGACCCCTGGGCCATGCCCCCCTCCCGCTACGACCGTGAGCCCGCTTATCGCGAACCCTCCTATCGCGAACCCGAAGCTTTGGTGCGTGAGCGCCCGCCCCGGGTGGATGACGACCCCTGGGGAGATGGGTCCTACCGGTGACGCGTAGCCCCGCCGCCCCGTCCGACTACTGGTCGGTGCTGGGCCTCGAGCCCGGCGCCGACGCCAGCAGTCTCAAGCGCGCCTTCCGCGCCCAGGCCCGTCGCTGGCATCCCGACCTCAACGGCAACGACCCGTTGGCTGAGGAGCGCTTCAAGCTGGTCAACGAGGCCTACGCGGTGCTTTCCGACCCGCGCCGCCGCCAGGCCTGGGAGGCCGGCGATCCTGGTGGTGAGGCCCCCGGCCGCGAGCCGCAGGATCCCTTCGCCACAGGCTTTCCCGACTTCGAGGAGTACCTCGACGCCCTGTTCGGTGAGCGGCGCCGTGCACGTCGGCCTTCCAGCGCCGACGCTGAGCCCGCCGGACGCGACGACGTGGCTGCCCCGCAGCCGGACGCCGAACCAGCGGACCACGAGCGAGAGGCCCCGGGCTCGGTAACGGCCTCGCCACCGCCGCCGCCGCCGGTGCAGGCCTCCAGCGACCAAGAGAGCCTGGTGGAGCTGAGCCCCGAGCAGGCCCTGCAGGGGGAGCGGGTGGAGCTGGAGCTCGCCGATGGCACGGCGGTGGAGGTGTGGACCCCACCCCTGGCGGGCGATGGCTGGCGGCTGCGGCTGGCGGGGGTGACCCCCGGCGGCGGCGACCACTTCCTGCAGTTGCGGGTGCGCACCGAGGAGGGGCTGCGGATCGATGGCCTGCGGGTGCTCTACCCCCTGGAGCTCAGCCCAGCGGAAGCAGCCCTGGGCGCCGAGGTGGTGGTGCCGACCCTGCGGGGGCCGGTGAAGCTGCGGGTGCCGCCGGGCTCCTCAAGCGGCCGACTGCTGCGCCTGCGGGGCCGGGGCCAGGAGTGGGGCGAGCAGCGCGGTGATCAGCTGGTGGAGGTGCGCATCGTGGTGCCCGAGGAGTTGGGCGACGCCGAAGCCGCCCTGTATCGCCGCCTGCAGGAACTGGCCGACGATCCCGACCGCCCGTAACCCCCACGGCCTGCACCGGTGACACACTGAGGGGCTTCTGCCCTTTGCCACGATCCATGCCGGTGCACGTGCTGCTGTTCGATGCCGGAAGTGACCAGGAAGGCATCCATTCGCTGGAGCTCAACGGCCGCACCGTGGTGCTGCTGTTTGAGGACCGCGATGACGCGGAGCGCTACGCCGGACTGTTGGAAGCCCAGGACTTTCCCGTGCCCACCGTGGAGCCCCTCGACCGGGAGGAGATGGAACTGTTCTGCGCCGAGGCGGGCTACGAGGCCCGTTTCGTGCCGGCGGGGTTTCTGCCCCAGAGCGCCGAAGATCGCCTGCTGATTGCGCCGCCCGAGCGCAACATGGATGTCGCCAACTGGCAGGAGCAGCAGGCGGCCGAAACTGCCGAGGGTTCCGGCGACCCCAGCCTGGAGGCCTTCCGCCGCCAGCTCGAGGGCTTGCTGTGAACCGCCCTGCGGCCGGTGCCGACCGCGGCCACCTGCTCACTGAACAGGCCAATCCCCTCAGCGAGCGGCTCGACCAGCTGCCCACCGACGCGTTGGTGGCTTTGTTCTGCGCCAACGACCGTGAGCCCCAACGGGCCCTGGAGGCGGCGGCTCCGGCCCTAACGGCTGCCGTGGATGCCATTGCGACGCGACTCGCCAGCGGCGGGCGGCTCTTTTATCTGGGCGCCGGAACGTCAGGCCGGCTGGGCGTGCTCGATGCGGCCGAATGCCCGCCCACCTTCTGCACGCCGCCGGAGTTGGTGCAGGGCGTGCTTGCCGGCGGGGCTCCCGCCCTGCTGCGCAGTTCGGAGGGGCTGGAGGATCTGGCCGATGCCGGCAAACGCGATCTGGAGGAGCGGGGCTTCGGCCCTGGCGATTGCCTGGTGGGCATCGCCGCCGGCGGCACCACTCCCTACGTGCTCGGCGCGTTGCGCCACGCCCAGGCCATCGGTGCCCTGGCGATCGCCATGGCCTGCGTGCCCGCCAGCCAGGCCCCCATGCCCTGCGACATCGACATCCGCCTGCTGACGGGCCCTGAGCTGCTGGCCGGCTCCACCCGGTTGAAGGCCGGCACCGCCACCAAGATGGCCCTCAACCTGCTGTCCACCGGCGTGATGGTGCGGCTGGGCAAGGTGCACGGCAATCGCATGGTGGATGTGGCCGTGACCAACACCAAGCTCGAAGATCGGGCCCTGCGCATGCTGCAGGACCTGGCCGGGGTACGCCGCGAGCAGGGCGCCCAGCTGCTGGAGCAGGCGGCTGGTTCGGTGAAGCTTGCCCTGCTGATGGCGGCCTCGGGGCTGGAGCTCGAAGCCGCCTCAGCCCACCTGGAGCGCCACGGCCCCAGCCTGCGGGCTGCCCTGCAAGCCTGCGGCGCTCAGCTGAAGGGGCCCCAGTAGGGCGCCGTGAACAGGTCGACCCGGCGGCGGGTGTCGGCCGGCACCTGCTCCTGAGGCGTCATCAGGGCGTGTCGCAGGGCCTGGTGGGCGCTGCTGGTGGGGCGCTGGGCCGCGACCCGTTCGGCCGCCACCCGCACGATCTGCTGGGCCAGGCTGGCGTTGGCGTGCAGGTTGGCAATCACCATCTCCACCGTCACCGAGGCGTGTTCCTGGTGCCAGCAGTCGTAGTCGGTCACCATCGCCAGCGTCGCGTAAGCGATCTCAGCCTCCCGGGCCAGGCGCGCTTCGGTGTGGTTGGTCATGCCGATTACGGCACAGTCCCAGGAGCGGTAGAGCTCCGATTCGGCGCGGGTGGAGAAGGCCGGACCCTCCATGCAGAGGTAGGTGCCGCCGCGGTGCAGTTGGCGGCCGGCGGGCATCAGGCTTTCGCCCACGTCGGCCAGCAGCCGGCTGAGCACCGGACAGAAGGGATCGGCGAAGCCCACGTGGGCCACCAGGCCCTCGCCAAACAAGCTGAGCGGGCGCTGGTGGGTGCGATCGATGAACTGATCCGGCACCACCATGTCGAGCGGCTGAAACTGCTCCTGCAGGGATCCCACGGCCGACAAGGACAGGATCCAGCGCACGCCCAGGGAGCGCAGGGCCCAGAGGTTGGCGCGGTAGGGCACCTCCGTGGGGGTGTGGCTGTGGTGCCGGCCGTGGCGGGCCAGGAACACCACCTCCAGTTCACCGATCCGGCCCAGTCGCAGCGAATCGGAGGGGGAGCCGTAGGGCGTGTCGATCGTCAGCTCCTGCACATCCTCCAGGCCCTCCATCGCGTAGAGGCCACTGCCTCCCAGGATTCCAAGCCGGGCTTGGCTCAGATCGAGACCGTTGGGCGAGTCGGACGTGGGGTTGCTCATCGGCGAGGCGACCGCATGGCCCTCCATTTTCAGCACGCGGTTCCAGCACGCGGTTTCAGCACCTCGTTTCAGCTCATCGTTTCCGCCTACCCCATACAGTCGGCTTTTACGCGCAGCAACCGTGACCAAAGCCGTGATGGAGACCGAGGCCGGAACCATCGAACTCGACCTGTTCGAGAGCGATGCGCCCAACACCGTGGCCAACTTCACCAAGCTCGCCAAGGAGGGCTTCTACGACGGTCTGGCGTTCCATCGCGTGATCCCCGGCTTCATGGCCCAGGGCGGCTGCCCCAATAGCCGCGAAGGCTCCCGCGGCATGGCTGGCACCGGTGGCCCCGGCTACCAGATCGATTGTGAGATCAACAGCCAGAAGCATCAAGCCGGCACCCTGGCGATGGCCCACGCTGGCAAGAACACTGGCGGCTCGCAGTTTTATATCTGCCACGGCGCCCAGCCCCATCTCGATGGCGTTCACACCGTGTTTGGCCACACCGGCAACATGGACGTGGTGCTCGCCCTCAAGAACGGCAGCCGCATCACCAAGGTGACGATTCAGGACTGAAGCCAGTTCAGCCAGGACTGCGTTAGCGCCAGACCAGAAAGGCGCCGGGTTGCACCTTCAGCTCGGCGTCCAGTTCGCTGAGGGAGCGCTGCTCGGGCTCCAGATCGGCGCTGGGGTGACTGCTCCGCTGGGCATCCGGAGCCAGCAGCAGGCTGACGGTGCTGGTCTGGTTCCAGCGGGCCATCTGGCTGAGGGCTGCCCCCACGGCGCCAACCCCACCACGGGTTTGGTCGAGGCCGCTGAGCACCACCGCCAGCGCCGGTTGGTTGAGCAGGGCCAGCAGGCGAGGGTGCTCCTCACGCTCCACCTGCAGCCCCTGCGCCTGCGCCCACTGCTGGAGCGCGTCCAGCTGGGCGGCAATCGCCACCGTGGTGAGCTCTTGAGCTGTGCCGTGCTGCTGGGCAGTGCTGTGCCAGGCCAGCACCGCCGTGGGCCCACCGATGGGGCAGGACGGCCCGTCTCCCATCAGGTGCCCCAACTTGATGCGCTTGGTTTGCAGGTAGGCGGCGTTATGGCTGCCGGGATCCATCACCAGCGGCACCCGGTCTTCCACCTGGAGGCCGTAGCCGCCCAGGCCAGCGATCTTGCGCGGGTTGTTGGTGATCAGGCGCAGGCGGTTCACCCCCAGATCGCTGAGGATCTGGGCGCCGACGCCGTAGTTGCGCAGGTCGGCGGGGAAGCCGAGGCGTTCGTTGGCCTCCACCGTGTCGAGGCCCGTGTCCTGGAGGGAATAGGCCTTGAGCTTGTTGATCAGGCCGATGCCGCGTCCCTCCTGGCGCAGATACACCACCACGCCTTCGCCGGCCGCTTCGATCATGCGCAGGGCGGCTTCCAGTTGGGGCCTGCAGTCGCAGCGCAGGGAGCCGAAGGCATCGCCGGTGAGGCATTCGCTGTGCACCCGCACCAGCACCGGGGCTTCAGCCCGCTCGGGCTGCCCTTTGACGATCGCCACGTGCTCACTGCCATCGAGCTCGTTGCGGTAGCCGATGGCGCGGAAATCGCCAAAGGCGCTGGGCAAGGTGGCTTCCGCCTGGCGGCGCACGAAGCGCTCGGTATCGAGGCGATAGCGGATCAGGTCGGCGATATTGATCAGCCGTAATCCGTGGCGCCGGGCGTACACCGCCAGCTGCGGCAACCGTGCCATCGAGCCGTCGCTGTTCTGGATCTCGCAGATCACCCCGGCTGGGTAGAGGCCGGCCAGGCGGGCCAGGTCGATCGCTGCTTCGGTGTGACCAGCCCGCTTCAGCACCCCGCCTTGCTTGGCCCGAAGCGGAAAGATGTGGCCGGGACGGCGCAGATCGTTGGGACGGGTGTGGGGATGGATCGCCACCTGGATTGTGCGGGCCCGATCCTCCGCGGAGATGCCGGTGCTCACACCGTTTTCAGGACCTGCATCCACGCTCACGGTGAAGGCGGTCTGGTTGCTGTCGGTGTTGCGATCCACCATCAGCGGCAGATCGAGGGCATCGAGCCGCTCACCCTCCATCGCCAGGCAGATCAGGCCCCGCGCCTCGATGGCCATGAAGTTGATCTGCTCGGGCGTGGCGAACTGGGCCGCGCAGATCAGATCGCCCTCATTTTCGCGGTTCTCGTCGTCAACCACCACGATCGACTCGCCGTTGCGGATCGCCGCCAGGGCATCGGCGATCGAGTCGAAACGGATGCCGGGGTCCTGGGAGGGGAGGGGCTGGTCGCGCAGGAGGGTCAACGGAGTGCGGGTGGGGCGTCAGCCCTGGCGCAATCATCCTTTATAAAGCCCGGGTCGTCCTTCCCCGGGGCTCTGCCATGGCCAACAAGCGCGTTGCTGTGATCGGGGCCAGTGGTTACGGCGGGCTTCAAACCCTGCGGCTGTTGCACCAACACCCGGCCCTCGAGGTCACGTTCCTGGGCGGCGAACGCAGCAGCGGCAAGCGCTGGAGCGAACTGGTGCCCTTCCTGCCCCTGGCTGGTGACCCGGTGGTGCAGACCCCAGAGCCCGACGCCATCGCCGAGGCGGCGGATCTGGCGGTGCTCAGCTTGCCCAATGGCCTGGCGGCCCAGCTGGTGCCTCCCCTGCTCGAGCGCGGCGTGCGGGTGGTGGATCTCTCCGCCGACTACCGCTACAGCTCCTTGGCCCAGTGGCAGGAGGTGTATGCCAGCGAGGCCCGCCAGGTGCCCCGCAGCGACGGCGACCTGTGCACCGAGGCGGTGTATGGCCTGCCGGAATGGGAGGCGGATGCGATCCGCCGCGCCCGCCTGGTGGCCGCCCCCGGCTGCTTCCCCACCGCGTCCCTGTTGGGGCTGCTCCCCTTTTTGAAGCAGGGCTTGATCGACACCGGCGGCATCGTGATCGACGCCAAGACCGGCACCTCCGGCGGCGGCCGGGCCGCCAAGGAGCACCTGTTGCTGGCCGAGTGCTCCGAGGCGGTGGCTCCCTACGGCGTCGTGGGCCATCGCCACACCAGCGAGATCGAGCAGATGGCGGGCCGGGTGGCCGGTCGCGAGATTCAGCTGCAGTTCACGCCCCACCTGATCCCGATGGTGCGGGGTCTGCTGGCCACCGTGTATTGCCGCCTGCGGGATCCGGGCCTCACCGCGGAAGACTGCGCCACCCTGCTGGCCTCGGCCTACCGCCAGGCCCCCTGCGTGGAGGTGCTGCCGGTGGGCACCTATCCCTCCACCAAGTGGGTGCGCCAAACCAACCGAGCCCTGCTGTCGGTGCAGGTTGATCCCCGCACAGGCCAGCTGATCGTGATGGGCGCGATCGACAACCTGGTGAAGGGCCAGGCCGGCCAGGGGGTGCAGTGCCTCAATCTGATGGCGGGCCTGGAGCCCACGATGGGTCTGCCGCTGCTGCCCTTCTATCCCTGAGCCGCCAGGGCGACCGCCAGCGGCAGGATCCGGTGCTCCTGCACCTGGATTCGGCGGCTGAGGCTGGCGTGGTCGTCTCCAGCCAGCACGGGCACGGCCGCCTGCACCAAAATTCTGCCGGCATCCACCTCCTCGCTCACCAGGTGGGCCGTGCAGCCGGCCAGGGTCACCCCGGCCGCCAAGGCCTGACCGACGGCATCAAGCCCCCGGAAGCTGGGCAGCAGGGAGGGGTGGATGTTGATCAGCCGGTCTGGGAAAGCGCCGATCAGGGTGGGGGTGACCACCCGCATCCACCCCGCCATCACCACCAGATCCACGGCAGCCGCCTGAAAGCTGGCCACCAGGGCCCGGTCGAGCTGGTCTCGGCTGGGATGGTTCCGGTGATCATGCAGCTGGCAGGGAACCCCCAGCCGCTCGGCCCGCTGCTGGGCGCCGCAGCCGCTGTTGTTCACCACCAACAGGGCCACATCGGCCTGGAGGTTGCCCTGCCGGCAGGCCTGCACCAGGGCCTCGAAGTTGCTGCCGGCACCGGAGGCCATCACCCCCAGCCGCAGGGGGCCGGGCTGCGTTGCGCAGGTCGTTGCGCAGGCCACTGCATGCGCGTCTGTGCAATCCGGTGGCAACGGCCACTGGACGCAGGGCCCTTGATCGCTAGGGTCTGAAAAAGCGGGCATTGCGCCGTGTCCCACCTCTCTATCCTGCCAACCGTGCTTCGCGATGCCGAGGGACTCGCAGCCAGCCTGGCGGCCCTGGGCCATGCCCCCGAGTGGGGCGGCCAGCTGGAAGGCTTTGCCGGGGAGACCCAGGCAGTGGAGTTGCAGGTCACCCTCGCGAGTGGTGAGCGGCTCGGCTGGACGCGCCACACGGATGGATCTCTTGCCCTGGTGGGGGATCTGCAGCGGCTGAGCCGCTCCCAGACCCTGCAGCGACTGCTGGGCGCCATCACCCGCCGCTACGCCGCTGAGATGGCCCTGCGTGAGGCGGCCAGCCAGCTGTTGGGGGCCCAAGTGCGCGTGGCGCTCTGACGCCTGCTTGTGCCAGAGCCCGTGCCAGAGCGACCCGTGCCCGCGTTTCATCTGGATCTCAGGGCCTGCCACCAGCACCTGGTGCGGGTGCGCCTCAGCCACACCCCGAGCCGTTCCTGCCTGCGCCTGGCTCTGCCGGCCTGGACCCCAGGCTCCTATCTGATTCGCGATTACGTCCGCCAGCTTGAGGGGCTGACCGTCAGGCAGGGGGCGCGGACCCTCGAGCCCCGTCGCCTCAGCCCGAGCCGTTGGCAGCTCGAGCTGCCCAGCCTTGAGCCCCTGGAGATCCACTACGCGGTGCTCGCCACCGAGCTCACGGTGCGCACCTGCCACCTCGATGGCGACCATGGGTTTCTGGCCCTGGCGGCTGTGGCCCTGGAGCTGGAGGGGGAGCGCTGGACGCCCCATCGCCTGCAGCTTCAGCTGCCGCCTGGGTGGCAGGCCTTCGTACCCCTGCGGGAGGCCCCGCAGGTTGATGCCACTGGGGGTGAAGCCGCCGGCGGCTGGCTGGCCCGCGACTTCGATCAGCTGCTGGACACGCCGGTCGAGGCCGGCCCCCACCGCGCCCACGCCTTCAGCGTTGCCGGCGTGCCCCACCGCTGGGTGAGTTGGGGCGCCGATCTGCACGGGGGTGATCCTGTGGACGCCGATCCGCTCTGGCTCAAGGATCTCGAGCAGGTCTGCCTGGCCTGTTGCCGCCTGATGGGGGTGGAGCGGCCGGCGGCGGAGCACTACATGTTTGTGCTGCACCTCACCGACAGCGGCTACGGCGGCCTGGAGCACGATCTCAGCACGGTGTTGCAGTTCGGTCGGCGTGCTCTGGCAAAGGCGGATGGTCGCCGCAAGTTGTTGCAGCTGGCCGCCCACGAGTACCTGCATCAGTGGAATGTGCGGCGGCTGCGGCCCGCTGAACTCACCCCCTACCGCTACGACCAGGCGGTGGTGGTGCCGACGCTTTGGTTTGCCGAGGGCGTGACCAGCTATGTCGATCAGCTGCTGCCCCACAGCGCCGGCTGCAGCTCCGAGCAGGAGGTGCTCGAGGATCTGGGCGCCGACTTGAGCCGTTACATGCTCAGTCCAGGCCGGCGGGTGCAGAGCTTGCGCTCCAGCAGCGAGGAGGCCTGGGTGAAGCTCTACCGGCCCGATGCCTATTCGCCGAACAGCCAGATCAGCTACTACCTCAAGGGAGCGGTGCTGGCCCTGGTGCTGGATTTGCACCTGCGCCGCGTTGGGGCCTGCCTGCCCCAGGTGTTGCGAGAGCTGTGGGCCAGCCATGGAGCTGGGGGTCGGGGCTACCGGGAGGTGGATCTGATCAACGCCTTTGCTCGCCATGCCGCCGATCTGGCCGTGCTGCTGCCGCAATGGCTCAACAGTTGCGACGATCCACCGCTGCAGGCCTATCTGGCGGATGTGGGCCTGCGGCTGGAACCCGAGCTGGCTCGCAGCCAGGAGTTGGGCTGCCGGCTGGAGGCTGGGGCCGCTGGCCTGACCTTGCAGCGGGTCGTCCGCGATGGCCCGGCCGAGCGGGCGGGCCTGGCCGTTGGCGATGAATGGCTGGCCCTCGATGGCGTGCGGGTGCGCAGCGTCGACGACGTGATGGATCTGCTGCAGCCGGAGCTTCCTCTGCGGGGCCACGCGCTGCTGTTTTGCCGGGACGGACGGGTGCGCACCACCACCCTCCTGCCCGAGGCACCGGCCGTGGAGCGCTGGATCCTGGCGTTGGACCCGGCCACCGCCGAGGCGACGGCACCCCAGCGCCAGCGGTGGCTCACCCTTGAGGCGCCATGACGGCATCCCCCCGCACGCTCTGGCTTGCTCTGGCCGCAGGCGCCATGGTCGCCCTGGGCGGAGTGGGTTGGTTGGCCCGGGAGTTGTCGGCAGAACCCAGCGGCGGCCGCCAGCGCCCCAGCCTGCTGGAGCTGCTGGAGGAGGTGCGGCAGCCGCCCGCGTCTCCGGAGCCGGGCCGGCGTGCGGCCCCGGGTCCACCGAGCCAGGCCAGCTGGCAATCGCCCCTGCGGAGCAGTTGCACGATCACCGATCCAGCCCAACGCACCCGGCTGCAGCAGCTGGTCAGCGAGGTGCAGACCTCGCCGGCCCGGGTCCAGATCCACCCCACCAACTACGGCGAGCGCTTCATCCGGGATGCCTACAGCAATCCCATCGACCCCACCCCCCAGCTGGTGGTGCTGCACGAGACGGTGTACGGCATCGGCTCGGCGATCAACACCTTCCTCACCCCCCATCCCCGCGATCAGGATCAGGTGAGTTACCACACCCTCATTGGTGGGGATGGCTCGGTGGTGCAGGTGCTGGATCCTGCCAAGCGCGCCTTTGGTGCCGGCAATTCAGCCTTCAATGGCCGCTGGGTGGTGACCAACGCCAAGGCGAGCGGCTCCGTCAACAACTTCGCCTTGCACGTCAGCCTGGAAACGCCCCTCGACGGCGAAGATCAGAATCCCAGCCACAGCGGCTACTCCGCAGCCCAGTACGACGCCTTGGCGGCCCTGCTGGCTGGCTGGATGCAGCGCTACGGGATCCCCGCCGAGCAGATCACCACCCATCGGGCCGTGGATCTGGGCGGGGAGCGGGCCGATCCCCGCAGTTTTCAGTGGTCAGCCTTGCAGCAGCGTCTCCAGAACCTGGGAATGCTCTGTAAACGCTGATCAGATCAGCGGGGCAGGCGCCGCTTTGTGTCTGGCGTACATCAGGGCGTGCAGCTCGGCATCCTGCATCGTGCGCAGGATGCGGCGGGGGTAATCGAGTTTGCCGTTGTGCAGGTAGGCGAGGGTGGCCAAGGCCTTGGCATCCCGCTGGCTGGCGCTGGCCTGGAGCGGGCGATTCGGCAGCTTGAGCTCCCGGCTCAGCCGTGCGAATTTGCCCACCAGCAGCACCACGTTGCGCTCGGGATCGAGCAAGGTGTCGCGGGCTCGGCGGATTTCGGCGTCGGAGGCGTCGGGCTTCAGCAGCCCCTGGTGCACCATTTCCCCGAGGCCGATCTGGGCCGGTCCGTGGGTGCTGAACAGCCCGGAGTGGGCCGCCAGGGGGAGGTCTTCGCCGGGTTTGGCATGGCGCATCTCATCGAAGAGCACGGCCGCCACCAGCATCGGATTCACCCGATGCCTCTGGCATTCGGCCAGGATCACGGGCCGCAGATCGGCAATCCGGCCCAGGGTGTGGGCCCGCAGCGGTTGCAGCTGGTCGATGCCGCTGCTGAACAACTGAGCGAGCCGTGGCTGGGGGCCGTGCACCCCGAAACGCCGCTTCAGTTCGCTCAGTTCGTCAGCCGAGAATTGCAGCGGGTCGACCTGGTTGGTGGCGCCGTTTGCGGAGCTGATGCTGCCACTCAGGCCGGGATCAAGGAGGAGCAACGGTTGGCTGGGGACATCGGTGAACGGCAGGGTGCCGATGGCCAGCAGGGCAGCGGTGAGGCCGGTGAGGCGCCGCACTCCAACCAGGCGCTTGCCCCAGGCAAGCCAGCGCCGATGGCTGGGATGGTGCGACACACAACTATTGAATCACTCAACTGATTTTAATGAATTTTCTGGGTTTTCCCTTTTGCAGGGAACGGTCTCGCGTCCGGCCCCTGCGTTGTTGGTGGGACGAGGTCAGGCCTAAGTTCTCCGCACGTGAGCGGCTCGAGCCGCAAGCCCATGCTTGCCAATTTTGATGGCTCCAGTGCCGAATCCCAGTGGCAGCGCTTCTGCGACCTGCTTTGGTATGAGGCGGATCTCGGTATCTGGCTCGATGTGAGCCGCA
>VGQC01000015.1 GCA_016882385.1 Cyanobacteria bacterium M_DeepCast_100m_m1_067
GTGCTGGTTTCGTTGAGCAGCTCCGAGAGCGGCGCCGCCAGCAGCAGACCACTACCCAGACCCACGCCGATCGCCACCAGCACGGAGCCGCGTCGGCTCGGCTTGCGGGGGCCTTTGGCCTGAGGGGTTCTCATCCCTCAAAACCTATTGCACGATCAGGGCTCAGAGCCGCAGGGGTTCGCCGCTGCGCAGACCGGCCTGCACCCGCCAGAGGTTGGCATAGGCCCCATCGGCGGCGATCAGCTGCTCGTGGCGGCCGCTTTCCACGATCTGCCCCTGCTCCAGCACCACGATCCGATCGGCGTGGCGCACGGTGGAGAGCCGGTGGGCGATCACCAGGGTGGTGCGCTCGGCGGTGATCAGATCGAGGGAGCGCTGGATGGCGGCCTCGGTGTCGTTGTCGACCGCCGCGGTGGCCTCATCGAGGATCAGCACCGGCGGATTTTTGAGGATGGCGCGGGCCAGGGCGATGCGCTGGCGCTGGCCGCCACTGAGCCGTTGGCCCCGTTCGCCCACCACCGTGTCGTAACCCTGGGGTAGGGCCTCGATGAAGGCAGCCGCCTCGGCCAGTTGGGCCGCCCGCTCGATCGCGGCGCGGGGTGCCTCGAAGCTGCCGTAGGCGATGTTCTCGGCCACCGTGCCGTGAAACAAAAACACCTCCTGGCTCACCAGGCCGATGGCGCGGCGCAGGTCGTCGAGACGCAGCTCGCTGATGGGGTTGCCATCGAGGCGGATGGTGCCCGCCTGGATCGCATAGAGCCGCAGCAGCAGCTTCACGATCGTGCTCTTGCCCGAACCGGTGGCACCCACGATGCCGATCGTGCTGCCGGCGGGCACCTGCAGGTTGAAGTGGCGCAGCAGGGGCTCGCGACCGGCGTAGGCGAAGGTCACGTCCTCAAAGCGGAGCTCCCCCTTCACCTGGGCGAGGGGCAGGGGCCGGCCACCGCTGGCGATGGCGATCGGCGTGTCGACCAGGTCCAGCACCCGGTTGGTGGAGGCCATCGCTCGCTGGTAGTCGTCGAGGGTGCGGCCCAGGGTGGTGAGGGGCCACAGCAGCCGCTGGGTGATGAACACCAGGAAGCTGTAGGTGCCCACGGCGATGGCACCGCGCCAGGCCTGCAATCCGCCGATCACCAGGATCGCCAGGAAGGCGAACAGGATCGCGAAGCGAATCAGGGGAATGAAGGCGGCCGAGAGCCGGATGGCCCGAGCATTGCTGCGGCGATAGGCCTGGCTCTGTTCCCCGAGTCGCGCGGTTTCCCAGGCCTCCGCCGTGTAGCTCTTGATCGTGAGCATGCCGCCGAGGTTGTTGGCCAGGCGACTGGCCAGATCCCCCGCCCGCTCGCGCACCTCGGCGTAACGGGGAGCCAACCGCTTCTGGAAGCGCAGCGACCCCCAGAGGATCACGGGAATCGGCAGGAATGACACCCCCGCCACCAGCGGCGAGAGCCACAGCATCGCGGCACCCACCGCCAGCACCGTGGTGAGCAGCTGCAGGATCTCGTTGGCGCCGTGGTCGAGAAAGCGTTCCAGCTGGTTGATGTCGTCGTTGAGGATCGTGAGCAGCCGGCCGCTGCTGCTGGCTTCGAAGAAGCCCATCTCCAGCTGCTGCAGGTGGCCGTAGGCCTCCAGCCGCAGCTCGTGCTGCACGGTTTGGGCCAGGTTGCGCCAGAGCAGGGCGTAGAGGTATTCGAACAGGGATTCGGCGCTCCAGATCACAAACGAGAGCCCCGCCAGCACACCCAGCTGGCCTGGCACGGAGGTCACGCCCAGGGCCGCCAGCCAGGAGGTGTCCTGCTGCACCACCACATCCACCGCCAGGCCGATCAGCACCGGTGGGGCCAGATCAAAGAGTTTGTTGAGCACCGAGCAGCTGGCGGCTAGCCACACCCGGCGTCGGTGCGGCCGGAGGGTGTGCAACAGCCGCTCCAGGGTGGTGGAGCTGGTGGCGGTCTGGGGCGACATGGCCGGCTGCGGAACAACGTGCCAACGATGTTGCCCCCCGCTGCTGAACCGTGCGATCTCGGCCCAGCAAAAAACCCCTGGCCGTGGGGTGATCCACAGCCAGGGGTCCAGGTTGTTGTTTGGTCGGAAGACTTACCAGCGGTTGCCGCCACCACCGCCGTAGCCGCCGCCACCACCACCACGGTTGCCGCGGCCACCGCCACCACCACCACCTTCACGGGGGGTGGCTTTGTTAACGCGAATCATGCGGCCCATCCACTCGACGTCCTGGAGGTCGTCGATGGCTTTCTGTTCCGCTGCATCGTCGGCCAGTTCGACAAAGGCGAAGCCGCGCTTGCGACCGGTTTCCCGGTCCAGGGGCAGGCTGCACTGGCGCACCTCTCCGTATTGGCCGAAGAGATCAAGCAGGTCCTCGCGTTCGGCTTGGAACGAGAGGTTGCCAACGTAAATGGTCATTAATGGAGCAAATCCTGGAACTGATTCGGTTGACGTCGCGCTTCCTCGGGAATGCCAGTGGGAACTGAGCGCGCCGAAGGGAGCCTGAACGCCTTGGAATCACTCCCAACCCTACCGGTTTGCTGGGCCTGCCCACCCCGTGAGAGCGGGAATCATGGAGAAGCGTGAAGCCCTTCTGAAGAGACTCTGGAGTTCCCAAGGCGATCCCCAGTAGCGTTCCATTGTCAGCAAATCCTGATTAACCGCGACCCCGTGATGACGGCCCCTGTTCCTTGGAGCCTCGCCTGGCGCGAGGATGGAGACCTAGCTCCCCAGGATCGTTTCGACCTGCTGCAGACCCTGGTGACCAGCGAAAGCTTGGACGTTCAGGTCTCGCTGATCGCCGCTGTTGAAAGGCTCTCGGTGCCGGAGTTAACCAGTGTGAGTGTGGGAGACGTGACCAGTCTCTGCGCCTGAGGGCGCCCACACACCGCGTGGGCATCTTCGACGTCGCTGCCTTGGGCGACTCGCTCGCCAACGCAACCACAGGTGCGATCAAGCTGCGCTGGCGGGACGCTTTTGCCCGCCTTCTGCAGATCAGCCTGATAGGCCGATAGGCAGAAGGCTTTCACCACCTCCGAGACGCTGATGCCCCGGCTGGATGGAACCAGCCCGGCCAGCCCCAGACACAGCAGGCCGATGGGGAGGATTCGCGCCGGTCTTGGTGACATGGAGCAGGGTCGGGCGGTTGGCATGCCTGGCGCCCGAGACGGTTACCCCTGCAGTCGGGAGAGCTGGAGTGGCTTGTTCATCACCCGTAGCTGCCTCAGGCCCTGGAAGACCTCATCGGGCATGCCCTTGGGTAAGTCCACGGTGCTGTGGGTGTCGAAGATCTGGATGCGGCCGATCGAGCGACCGTTCAGACCCGCCTCATTGGCAATGGCGCCCACGATGTTGCCGGGCTTGATCCGGTCGCGCCAGCCCACCTCGACGCGGAAGCGCTCCATGTGATCCTCGGGCGGACCCATGGGCCGCTCGCCCCGGAGTCCCCGATCGGCATCACGTCCCATCTCGCGCCCCCGACCCCGATCACGCCCGAAGTCCCGTCCCCCATCCCGTCCGCTATCCCGACCGGGACCACTCGGCCGCACCTGGTGGAAATTCTCTTCACCCTGCAGCAGCAGCGGTTTGCCCGCCAGGCCTAGCTCGAGAGCGGCCAGCGCCAGCTGCTCGGGGCTCGAGCCTTGCTCCTGGGCCACCCGTTGCAGGATTTCGCTGAGCAGGGCCCGTTCCTGATCGCTGCTGGAGGGTGTCTGCAGGCAGTTGGTCAGTTTGCTGCGCATCCGGTCCAGCCGGTTCTGGTTGATGGTGGCGTTGCTGGGCACCTCCATCTCTTCGATCGGTTTGCCCACGGCCCGTTCGAGGCCGCCCAGGAAGCGGCGCTCCCGGGGGGTGAGAAACAGGATGGCGTCGCCGCTGCGGCCCGCCCGCCCCGTGCGACCGATCCGGTGCACGTAGGCCTCGGAATCGAAGGGAATGTCGTAGTTGATCACCAGGCCGATGCGGTCGACATCGAGGCCACGGGCTGCCACGTCGGTGGCAACCAGCACATCCACCTGGCCGCTCTTGAGGCGTTCGATGGTGCGCTCCCGCTGGGCCTGGGGCACGTCGCCATTGAGCACCGCCACGTCGTAGCCGTGCTGCTCCAGCGATTCAGCCACGGTGATGGTGATCGCCTTGGTGCGGGCAAAGATGATCACCCCTTCACTGGTCTCGGCCTCGAGCACCCGCTCCAGAGCCGCCAGTTTGTGGGGCGCATGCACCATCAGGAAGCGCTGACGGATGCGGCTGGCATCGGCGGCCTTCTGCTTGATCGTGATCTCGGCGGGCGCATTGAGATATTTCTGGGAGATCCGCCGGATTTCGGCCGGCATGGTGGCGGAAAACAGCACCACCTGACGCTTTTCAGGTAGCTGCTCGAGCACCCATTCGACGTCGTCGATGAAGCCCATGCGCAGCATTTCGTCGGCCTCGTCGAGCACCAGGGCCCGCAGATTGGAGAGGTCGAGGGTTCCCTGGCGCATGTGGTCCATCACCCGGCCGGGGGTGCCCACCACAATCTGAACGCCACGCTTGAGCTGGTGAATCTGGTCGCGGAAGTCGGCGCCGCCGTAGATGGCCAAGGTGCGCACACCGCTGAGGTGGGTGGCATAGCTGTTGAAGGCATCAGCCACCTGCAGGGCCAGCTCCCGGGTGGGGGCGAGCACCAGCACCTGGGGCTTGCGTTCCGCCGGATCGAGGGCGGCCAGCATCGGCAGGGCGAAGGCGGCGGTTTTGCCGGTGCCCGTTTGTGCCTGGCCCACCAGGTCGCGACCGAGTAGCAGCTCGGGGATAGCGGCCTTCTGGATCGGCGAGGGCTCCTGATAGCCGATGGCCTCCAGGGCTTTCAGCAGCTCGGGGCCGAAGCCAAAGCGGGCAAATCCCTGGCTGGCCTTGTCGTCTGCAGGCTTGGTGTCTGCAGGGGTCGACTCCACGGGGAGATCGGTCGACGTCTCAACAGACGCATTGATTTCGACGGAGCAGGTGAAACTGCCGCCGTTGGAAAGTTCGGTCACTGGATTCAATTCGGCCTGGTGAAGCAGAACTTGGTGAAGTTCTGGCTGGTGAGGTCCTTCAACGCAGGCCGGCAGAAACCCAATGGAGGCAAGAAAGACTGAAGCGATGGGCAGTGGCGGAACAACAAAACGCTGCACTGCCGAACCCGGACTTCAGTTGTTCTGGCCCGCACCTAACAAAACTGCCCTGCCCTTGAAAAAGGCTGAACCAAAACTTTATCACTACCCATGGCTCGCCTTTCACAGCCGCCCAAAATCGTCGGCCAGTCTTTCGATGTCGGTTTCGCTAAGCCAGGCGCCGCGTTGCACCTCGACGATCTCCAGATGTTCGCTGCCGCCCCGGGCCCGGTGAAGCGCCCCTTGGGGGATGAACAGGGTTGTTCCTGGCACCGCCGCGATCACAGCGTCGGCCACCTGCAGCTCGCCCGTGCCCGCCACCACCACCCAGTGCTCGCAACGGTGCTGGTGGCGCTGCAGGCTCAGACGCTGGCCGCTGTGGATCAGCAGCCGTTTCACCCGATAGTGATCACCGCTGGCCAAGGTTTCGAACCAGCCCCAGGGGCGCTCCACCCGGCCTTCCGGGTTGTGGGGGTTGGGGTGGATCACGCCATCAGGCTGGCGCTGTCGGCCGGGGCCCGCAAGGGGGTGATCAGCTGGGCCTGCCGGCGGGCCCGGGTGATGGCGGTGTAGAGCAGGCGCCGTTGGGGTCGGCCGGTGTCGGGCATCAGCACCCACACCTCATCGGCTTCGCTGCCCTGGGCCTTGTGCACGGTGAGGGCCAGGGCCGGTTCTGCATCGGGTAGCTGGGCGGGGTGAATCCACAGCGGCTGGGGGCTGCCAGGCGTGTTGAACAGCAGCCGGCGCTCTCCACGGGGGACCCCAGGGCGCTCCACCACCAGACCCACGTCGCCGTTGGCGAGCCCCAGTTCGGTCAGGTTGTGGCGACACAGCACTGGCGTGCCCAGCGGCCAGTGCTGGGGCGAGCGCCCGGCCGCCTCCCCCAGCAGGGCTTGGTGGATCGCCTCCACCCCCCAGCGGCCGCGGCGCAGCGGGGTGAGCACCAGGCAGGCGTCGAGGGCGGCCAACAGGCTGGCCGCCGTGGCGGGATCGTTGGGATCGCTCTGGCGGCAGCGCTGCTCAAGCTGTTGCTGGTGCTGCCGCAGCCGCTCCAGCAGCGCGGCTGGCAGCATCCGTGGTCTCGCCTGGATCCAGGCGAGGTTGGCGTCTGGATCCAGGGGCTCGAGCAGGCCTGTCAGCAGGGGTTCGAGGGGCTGGTCGCCGTCGCGCAGAGCGGCGGCCACAGCGGCGATGGTTCTGTTGTTGCGGTAGGTGGTGCGCAGGGTGATGGCCGCGGGCCCCAGGGCCCGGCGGCGCTCGGGGGCCTGCAGGTCGTGCAGCACGGCGCCAGGGCCCACCGGCGGCAGCTGGGCGGCGTCGCCCACCAGCACCAGTCGGCAGCTGGCCGGCAGGGCATCGAGCAGGGCCTCCATCAGGGGCAGGTCGACCATCGACACCTCATCCACCACCAGCAGGTCGAGGGCCAGGGGGTGGTGGCGATTGCGGCCAAACCGCTCGCCGCGGCTCTCCAGCAGCCGGTGCAGGGTGCTGCAAGGCAGCTGCAGCTCGGCGTTGGCCAGGGCGGCCCGCAGCCGGGCGGCGGCCTTGCCGGTGGGCGCGGCCAGGTGGATGCGGCTGCCAGGCTGCTGGGCCTGCACCGCCGTCAGCATGCGGGCCACGGTGCTGGTTTTGCCGGTGCCGGGGCCGCCTTCGAGCAGCACCAGCCCATGCCGCAGCACCGCCGCAACGGCCCCTTGTTGGTCGGCATCAAGCCCGCTGCTCTGCTCCTCGACACAGGGTTCGGCAGGGGCATCGATCGGCTGCTGGCCCCGGGCGATCAGGGCCTGCAGCACGCCCTCGCGCTGGCGCTGCCAGCGGCGCCACAGCAGCCGATCGCCCTCCAGGGCCAGGGGGCCATGGGGGGCGGCGCTGAGCGGTGAGGCCTCCAGGGCCAGGCGATGCTCCTCGCTGGGCACGGTGATCTCCAGCTGGCCTTCCGCCAGGGCTGCGGCCAGGGCCTCGATCAGCTCGCTCACGAGGGGATCGGGGCTGGTGGCGTGCAGCCGCGGCAAGGCTTCGCTCAGGGCTGCGGCCAGGGCCTGCAGCCACGCGGGTTGATCGGCAACGGGGCTCGTGCTCATGGCGTGCCCCCCAGGGCCCGGTCGAGCTGCAGCAGCCGCGCCAGCGGCGGTTGCTCCACAAACATGCCGGGCACGTCGCCGCCGGTTGCCGTGTCTGCTGCAGTGCCCGGTGCCGTTGGCGGCAGTGGGCCGGGCACCCCGCGCAGGAACACATAGACGTAGCCACCCAGGTGCTGTTCGGGGCGGTAGTCGGGCAAGCGCCAGTGCAGGTAGCGGTGCAGGGCCACCAGGTAGAGGTGGGCCTGCAGCGGGTAGTGGTTGGCGGCCATCAGCGCGGCCATGGCTTCTGGGCTGTAGTGCCGCGGACCGCAGTGCAACGGCTGGCCCTGGGCGTCGCGCTCACCCAGCCAGTTGCTCTTCCAGTCGGCCACCCACCAGCGCTCGCCGTGGCGGAACACCAGGTCGATCGAGCCGGTGAGGAAGCCCTGGCTGGCCACCTCGAGTTGGGCCAGCCGTTCGGCATAGCTCGCCCCAAACCAGCCCTCCGGATGGTCGGCAAACGGACGCGCCAGGGCTCGGGCCCGCACCAGGCTCAGCGGCAGATCGAAATTCATCTCGTTGAGCCGATCGCTGTGCTCCAGCTCGGCCAGCTGAAAGCTTCCCAAGGCGCCCCCCAGGGGGGTTTGCCGCAGGTGCTCTAAGCCCAGCACCGCCGCCGCGCTGTGGTGCTCGGCGATGCCAGCCCGCTGCAGTTCGCGGCCGCAGAGCTCTGCTTGGGCCGCCACCGGCTGGCGGTAGTCGAGCTGCTCGAGGATGCGGTGCAGGCAATCGCCCGCCTGAGCCCCCCGGGGAAACGCCGCCAGGGGGCCGTCTTCCGGCCAGACCAGGGCCGACTTGTTGTTCTGGGGCCCGCTGCCACCGGGACCGCTGCCAGCTGGAGCATCGCCATCGGGTTCGGCTGAGGCGTCGAGTTCGGCCACCAGGGCATCGGTTTCGCGGCCCTCCTCCACCGCCGCCGGCGCGGCGCTGTGGCTGCCCTGGGTCCAGCTGGTGTAACTGCTGCGGCCCCAGGTGGTGTCGAAGGATGCACGGGGCACGGGGCCCCGCTGCAGGGGCGCGTCGCTGCTGTCGACGCTGGCCAGCAGCCGGATGCGCTCGCCGGGGGCGGCGGGATCCAGCAGGGTGAGGGGCAGCTGCCGGCGGCCCAGGGCCTGCTCCAACCGCTCACGCCAGTCGGCATCGCTGCGGCCCGCATAGGGGTCGTGGGCGGCGGCGGGGGGCGCGTCCTGGTCGAAGAGCCAGGGATGGAGCGGGTTGCCCTGCTGTCCTTGGGCCGGCCCCCAGGCCAGCACCAGCAGCAGCCGCGCCCGGGTGGAGGCCACGTAGGCCAGGCGTTCCCGCTCCTGCAGCTCAGCCTGCAACTGGTGCTGCCGGGCAGCAAAACCCGTTCCCCAGTGGCCGTTGAGATGCAGATCGAGCACGGGATCGCTGCCGTCGGGCTGCCAGCGCACGCCGATCCGCTGGGACCCGCGGCCCTCCCCGGGGGCTTGCCAGAGGTAGGGGCAGATCACCACCGGGTATTCCAGCCCCTTGCTGCGGTGCACCGTCACCACTGACACCGCTGCGTCCACCACGTCGCTGTGGGGCTGGTGGGCTTCGGGCACGTCCCGGTCGGGCTCGAGCCGCTGGCGCCGCAGCCAGTCGGCCGCTGCCGCCGGCCCCAGCTTGTCGGCGTGGAGGCGTTCAGCCACCAACGCGGCGCACTGCTGCAGATCGGCCAGCAACCGCCCCCCCAGGGAGAGCCGGGCCAACCCCCGCTGCTCCAGCAGGCTGGCCAGCACCCCGAGCAACCCCCGGCGGGGCAGCTGGGCTGCCAACAGGGCCAGGCGCGCAGCCAAGGAGCTCCAGTCCTCCGGGCTGGCGCAGGCGATCTGCGCGGCGCTCCAACCCAGCAGGGGGGAGGCGGCCAGCAGCCGCAGCCGGTTAGCCCGGCCGGGCTCGGCCAGGGCATCCAGCAACCGCTGCAGCGCCGTGGCTCCGGCGCTCTCCAGCACATCTCCCTGGCTCACCAGACGGCTAGCGATGCCGCAGGCCTCCAGGTCGCTGCGCAGGGCTTCGGCCTGGCGGTGGGTGCTGACCAGCAGGCAGATGTCGTTGGGGCCCAGGGGGCGGCTGCCGTTAGCGCGCTGCTCGACCAGCCCCCCGTTGAGTAGCGCGGCGGTCAAGCTGGCGATCTGGCCGGGGAGTTGCCGCTCCAGGCCGCTGCGGCTGAGGGGTTTCTGGCCGGCCTGGCGCTCCCCGCCCAGCCAGAGCAGCTGCAGGGGGTGCTGGCCGGCGGGCAGCACCAGGTCGCTGTCGTGCTGGCGGGGATGCACCTGGGGCACCGCCAGGCCACTGCGGCGTAGGCCCGGGCGCATCAGCCCATTCAGCCCGCTGATCAGGGCTTCGCTGGAGCGGTAGTTGTCGGTGAGGCTGCTGATGCCGCCGGCCTCGCTTGCCGTGGCCCGGGCCTGCAGGTAGGTGGCCAGCTCGCCGCCCCGGAAGCGGTAGATCGCCTGCTTGGGATCGCCCACCATCACCAGCCGGTGCCGCTCGGGCTGAAACGCCCGCGACAGGATCCGCCACTGGATCGGGTCGGTGTCCTGAAATTCATCGATCAGGGCCACCGCATAGCGGTCCCCCACCGCCTGCAGCAGCGGCGTGCTGGCCAGATCCCCCGGGTCGAGCCCCTCCAGCAGCTGGGCAAAGCCGAGGCGTCCGCTTTGGCGGCGGCGACGGTTGAGTTCGCCCCGGCCCCAGTGGCAGGCGTGCAGCAGCAGGGCCTCCGCAGGCCCATCCAGCAGCTGGGCGATCGCCTCCAGCAGGGGGCGCTCCGGCAGGGATGGCTCTGGGCCCTCGCAGCTGCCGTCCAGGCCCCGGGCCACCTTGAGGAAGGCGCCGGGATGGAAGTAGTCGCGCAGCAACCCGCCGGCACCGCCTTGGCGGCCCGCCGTGGCGCCGTAGTCGCCGCCGGAGGGCTGGGCGGCTATCCAGGCCTCCACCAGGGCGCAGCGGTCCTTGGTGGGTTTGGGGCTGTAGGGGGTGGTGGTTTTGAGGCCCTGCCCGCGCCACTGGGCGGCCGCGGCGCAAAACGCTGCCTCCAGGGCCCGACCGCGCTCGGCCCAGAGCTGTTGAAACCCACCCCAGGCTTCCGCCCACAGGGCCGTGAGCTGGGGGGCCAGGGGGGCATCGGCCTGCAGCTGGGGCGGTAGGGGGTCGAGCTGCAGGGCGGGATCGCCATCGAGCTGGCGCAGCAGCTGCTCCAGCACCTCAGGGCCCTGGACCCGCTGCTGCAACCCTGCCAGCAGGTGGCTCTCCAGGGGCAGCACCTGGCGCTGCCAGTAGTCGTGGGCCACCTGCCGCACCAGGGTGTTCTGGTCGTCTTCGAGTTGCAGCTCGGGGGGCAATCCGGCCTCGAGGGCTTGGCGCTGCAGGGTGCGGCGGCAGAAGCCGTGGATGGTGGTGATATCGGCGGCATCGAGCTCCTCGAGGGCCAGCAGCAGCCGGGCCCGCAGGGTGTCGGCCCGGGGCCGCTGCCGCTCCAGCCAGGCCGCGAGGGTGGGATCGGGGCCCTCCCAGGCCGGATCCTCCAGGCCAGAGAGGGCCAGCTGCAGCCGCTGGCCGATGCGATCGCGCAGCTCGGCGGCGGCGGCTTCGGTGAAGGTCACCACCAGCAGTTGGCGCAACCCCAGCTCCGCCTCGCCCACGTAGCGCAGCACCAGCTGGGCCAGGGCAAAGGTTTTGCCGGTGCCGGCGCTGGCTTCCAGCAGCCGGATGCCGGGCTCCAGGGGAAACCCATTGGCCTCGAAGGCTTGCTCGGGCAGGGGGGGCTGCGTCATGCCAGCCGCTCCAGCAGCGGGCCCAGCAACACCGCCGCCTGCTCGGCCACCAGGCCGCTGGCCAGCAGGGCGCTGCCGCTGAGGTCGGCGCCGAAGCAGAGCGTCTGCTCGGGCTCCTGGCGTTCGCCGCGCACCAGGGCACTGCCCTCCCAGGTGTCGATGGCCCGCCCTTCCCCCTTCTCCAACAACATCCAGCCCGTTTCGGGGGGCACCGGCCAGCAGCGTTGGCGCCACTGCTCGCGCAGCTCCGCCAGGCGCTCCAGTTCCGCTCGGGCGGTGTCGCGATCCGGGGCCGTCAGGCGCAGGGCCACGTTGAACTCCTGGTCGCTGCGCGCCACCAGCACCCCGTCAGCCGGAGCCTGGTCGGCGGCTGAGGCCAGCAGCAGGGCCAGCCACAGCTCCAGCCGCTGGCGGTAGCGGGGCCGGGCCGTGTGCAGCAGCAGCAGCGAGGAGCCCCGCCACAGCAACTCCTGCTGCCAGGTGTGCCAGGTGGCCAGCCGGCGGCGCTCAGGCCCCAGGGCCGCGAGGCTCTCCTGCAGGCTGCGCCAGCGCTGGCTGAGGCCGCGGGCTTCCAGCTCCCCGGCCGCCAGGGGCGGCAGAAGGCCTTGTCCCCGGTGACGCTCCAACCAGCTGCCCGGCTCCTCCAGGGGCGCGTCAGCAGGGTTGTCGAGGGCCTGGCGCAGCAGCGCCGCCCGATGGCGTTCGTCGAGGCTGAGGGGCTCGAGATCGTCGAGGCTGTCGGCCCACTCCCGCGGCCGCAGCCCCAGGCTCGCCAGCCAGCAGGCCTGGGGGGCCTGCAGCCAGTCGCGCAGGTCGCTGTAGGCGTCAGCGTCCTGGTTTGGGGCGTCGCCAGGGGCGCTGGGAGCTGTCGCGTTGGGACTGGTCTCGCTGGGGTCGTTCTCGCTCGGGGCAGTGCTGGCGGCGAGGGGTCGGGGCGCCTCCATCGCGCCATGGCCTGGTTGATCGAGCAGTTGGCGCGCCTCCAGCAGGCGGCGGTCGCAGCTGCCGGGCGGCCGCTCACCCATGGGCTGGAAATTGGCCCGGTCGAGGGGGTTGGCGGGGTGCTCCACCACCAGCCCCTGGCCCTGGCAGGGCAGTTGCCCCTGCAGCCATTCGAGCCACTGGCGCACCGGCGTGGCCGGTGGCAACTCCTCCCCCTTGCGCGGGTCGCGGCTGCTCCAGGTCACCAGCAGATGATCGCGGGCCGAGAGCAGGGCCTCCAGCAGCACGTAGCGGTCTTGGTCGGCCGGATTGGGATCCCCCAGCTGCCGCTGCTGCTCCAGCAGGTGAAAGCCGGGCCGCTGGCGTTGGCGCGGGTAGGCGCCCGCATCCAGGCCCATCAGCACCACCACCCGGTGGGGAATGGCCCGCATCGGCTCCAGGGCGCTGATGGTGAGGGCGCCGCTGCGGTGACCAAACCGGCCCGAATCGGCCGCCAGCCGCTCATCCAGCACGGCCGCCACCACCGGTGCGGCGAGCTCCAGCGCGCAGCCGGCGGCGGCCTGCTGCCAGGCGTCGATGGCGGCCAGCACCAGGGGCAGCTCCCAGGCCTGATCGCCCCCTTCACCAAACAGATCCGCCAGCAGGACCCGCAGGCAGCTGGCCCAGGCCTCGCAGCGCCGCGGCCGCCGCAGCTCGCCCAGCCAGTGGCGCAGCCGGGTGAGCAGGTGCAGCCAGCGGCCCAGCAGCTCCAGCCCCTCGCCGCAGGCCAGGGGGGCGGTGTCGGCTGGGGCCAGGCCAGGCTCCTCGGGCAACACCAGCCCCAGCAGCAATCGGTCGATGGCCCAGGCCAGGCTGCCGCTGGCCAGCCCGCCGCGCTCCGCGGCATCCAGGCCCCAGCGGAAGCCGCAGCGCTGCAGCAGCGGATGCAGGGCCGCCATCTCGGCGCCGCTGAGCTGGAAGTGCTCCTGCAGCGCCGGACTCTCCAGCAGGGTTTCCAGCGCCGAGGCGGTGAACCGCTCCCCCGCCAGCGCCAGCAACTCCAGCAGGCTGCGGCTGAGGCTCGCCTCGCTCTGCTGGCTGCGGTCGGTGAGGCGCCACGGCAGCTCCACCCCGGTGGCCTCGCTGTCGCCAAATACGGCCGCCACAAGCGGCGCCAGGCCATCCACCTGGGGCGTCATCACCAGCACATCCCGGGGTTGGAGCGTGGCGTCGGCCGCGAGCAGCTGCAGGATCCGGTCGCGCACGATCTGCACCTGGCGCAGGGGGCCGGGGCAGCGATGGAACTCCAGGGAGCGATCTCCCGTCGCCCGCTGCAGCTGGGGTTGTTCAGCCGGATCCGCCAGTTGTTGCTGCAGCTGATGCAGCAGGGGCGCCGGGCCTGGGCCGCCATGGGCCGCGGCGGGCGCGAAAAACAGGTCCTTTTCCGCCCACTGGCCCTGGTGGCTCTCGCCACTGCCCTCCAGCAACTGCTGGAATTCGCCGCCCAGCCGGCCGAAGCGGGCTTCCAGTCCTGAGGCCTGGAGCAGCCAGTCGCCATCGAGGGGCTGGCGCAGGGCGATGGCGTCGCTGAGCAGCCGACGGCGGCTGGTGCAGCGCTGCCACAGGTCGCGGCAGGGGGTGAGCAGGTAGAGATCTACCTGGGTGTGCAGGCCCAGGGCCTGGAGCAGCTCCACCTGGATCGGCGCCAGGCTGCTGAGCCCAAACAGGCGCAGGGGGTTGGGCAGGCTCCCCGCTGGTGGTGGGCCCTGCTGCAGCTGGGCGATGGCGTCGCGCACCCGCAGGCCGAAGGGCTTCACCCCCAGTCGCTCGCGCAACAACGTCACCAGTCGCCGTTGCCAGGCCTGCTCAGGGGGTAGGGGCGTCAGCTCGGTTCCGTGCCACCAGGCCGCCAGCAGGTCGGGCCGATACAGGGCCGCGTCGTCGAGGGCATCGGCGATGCTGCGGCCCAGCTGCCACTGGGCCAGGTCCAGTTGCCGGCCGCTGCCCTGGCGGCGGCTCCACCAGTGGCGCAGGGCTTCGGCCTCGGGCTGCTGGAGCAGCTCGGGCAGCAGCTCCAGCACGGGCCATACCAGTTGGTTGGCGCGCCAGGGATCCTGGTCGCCGGGGGCATCGCCCAGCACCGCATTGACGATCTGGCGCAGCTGGCTGCCGGGAAACGGGTAGCGGATGTTGGCGGCGATTCCCCCAAGGTGCACGGCCAGCTGTTCGCCCAGCCAGCGGCTGGTGGGCCAGGTGTTGACCACCACCTGCACCGAGTCGAAGGGGTGTGGCGGGTTGAGCCGCAGCTGGGCGGCCAGCAGTTCGGCCAGGTGTTCAGCCCGGTTGCCCCGGAAGACGGTGAGCAAGGGGTGGGCTCAGCGGTGGGCCATCAGGGCAGACAGCCCGCCAGCTGCTTGCTGAAGGGCGTGAGCCTGCGGTCGCGCAGGCCTGGCACGGCATGGATGGCGCCGGTTTCGGGGCAGTAGGCGGAGAGCTCGCCGCCGTAGCAGGCGCCGGTGTCCACCATCACGATCTGCCCGAGGCGTCGCACCTGGGGGCCAGGCGTGTGGCCGATCACCACCTCGTCGAAGCGGCCGTCATAGGACTGCCAGAAGGGCATGCGGATGCTCAGATCCGGCTCCCAGGTGGTGGGATCGAAGCCGGCGTGGGTGGCCACCCAGCCAGGGCCGCCGTAGGTGAGGGGGAGCTGCTCCAGGCGTTCCTGCCAGAGGCGGGTGTGGCGATCGCCGAGCTGGCGATAGGTGTCGCAGCCAGCCAGGGCCCGGTGGGCCATCCAGTTGCCCTGGCGCAGGGCTGCCACCAGATCCGCTTCATGGTTGCCCTTGAGCCACACGGCCCGGCCGGAGTCGACCAGGCCCCAGGCCAGCTCCATGGTGCGGCGGATCTGGGGGCCGCGGTTGATCACATCGCCGCACAGCACCAGCCGGTCGTGAGCCGGCAGCTCGGCCACCAACCGTTCCAGGGAGTCAGCACAGCCATGGACGTCCCCGATCACCCAGTGGTGGCAGGTCCGTGAGGGGGACGTCATCGGTCCATCGCGTTATGCCCAGTCTTGCCTCCCCACCCGCTTCTTGTCAGCCCCCCAACCGGCCACCCACCGGCCAACGCTGGTACGGTCGCTCCAGCGAGGTGTCCAGCCGATGAACCCAGCGTCCTTATCGGTGGGGCAGCGGGTGAATGCCCTGGTCAAGGCCCTCAACGGCGCCAAGCGCACCAATGAAGCGCTGGCGCGGTGCAGCAACGGCGAGGAGATGCTCGATGTGTTGCTCGATGCCTCCGCCAAGCTCGGCCTGGGGCTGACCCGCCAGCAACTGGCGAACACCCCACCCATCCGCGACTGGGTGTGGTGGAAGAACAAGGAAGCCCTGCTCACCATCGGCGACGACAAACCCCGCTACCAGCAGGACGGCGGTCGAGGAGCCACCGATGACGCGCCGCGCAAACGCTTCCTGGGGCTCTTTTAGGCCGCGCCGGCCAGGGCATCGGGAATGGAGGCGCTGGGGGCTTCAAAGCGACCGGTGGCCACAAATTCCAGCCGCAGCTTCAGGAAGGTGATGAATTTCTCATCGGTGGAGACCACCGCCGCTGCCGGCCGTGGGATGGCGCTGGCGATCGGTTCCAGTTGGGGGGCCTCCAGGAAAGCCGGCCGTTTCACCAGCCAGAAGTCAATGGCCTTGCCCTGCTCGCTGTAATGGCGCACCCGCTCCCGCAGCACCTCCTCGAGCGGCTCCTCGACGGTGAGGAACGCTTCGCTGGCGGCAATGAAGTGGTAGGTGGTCATGGTTGGCGGCTGCCGAACAGGGGGTCGCGGCGCGGATTCTGAATCAACGCCTTCATCTGCCGCACCGCCTGCTCCAATCCCACCGCCAGGGCCCGGGCCACGATCGTGTGGCCGATGTTCAGCTCCTCCATCCCCTCGATCGCTGCCACCGGCTCCACGTTCTGATAGGTGAGGCCGTGGCCGGCGTTGACGCGCAGACCCAGGCTGCGGGCGATGAAGCTGCCCTCGCTCAGCCGGGCCAGCTCGCGTGGCTGGGTGTCCCAACTGGCTTCGGCGTAGGTGCCGGTGTGCAGTTCCACCCAGCGGGCGCCGGTGGCGCGGCAGGCCTCCAGCTGGGCGGTGTCGGCATCCACAAACAGACTCACGCCGATGCCGGCTCCCTGTAGCCGGCCTATCAGTTCGGTGAGGGCTCCTTGTTGGCCGGCCACATCCAGACCGCCCTCGGTGGTCACCTCCTGGCGCTTCTCCGGCACCAGGGTCACCATGTCGGGCTTGATCCGCAGGGCGATCGCCTCCATCTCCGCTGTGGCGGCCATCTCTAGGTTGAGGCGGCTGCGCACGGTCTGGCGCAGCAGCTCCACGTCGCGGTCCTGGATGTGGCGGCGGTCTTCGCGCAGGTGCACGGTGATGCCATCGGCGCCGCCCAGCTCGGCCAGCAGGGCAAAGCTCACCGGATCGGGCTCCACCGTGCGGCGGGCCTGGCGCACATTGGCGATGTGGTCGATGTTGACGCCGAGGCTGGCCATGGCTGAGGGGTCGGATAAGCGGAACGACTGCGCCGAAATCCTATGGAGGGCCCTGGACGGGTGGTCCCTGGACGCCGGCCTAACTGCCCGCAGCACGGTCAAGGCGGCAGCTGCCGCCCCTAGCGTCAAAGACTTCGTTTTTGACCTGGTTGTTGGCGGCGCAATCGGCCCCTTCGGTTTCTCTCCTCCAGGTGCGGGAACGGGGGCTCTGCAACGGCATCAGCCCCTGGCTGTCGCCCCTGGCCATGGTCGCCAGTCAGGACATCGCCTTGCGCCTGTTTTTTCGCGGCATTCAGGTGCTGGGCCGCGAGCATCTGCCGAACGCAGGGCCTGTGCTGCTGGCCCCCACCCATCGGGCCCGATGGGATGCCTTTTTGCTGCCCCATGCCGCCGGCCGCCGCGTCACCGGCCGGGATTGCCGGTTCATGGTCACCGTGGATGAAATGCGCGGCCTGCAGGGCTGGTTCCTGCATCGTCTGGGCTGCTTTCCGGTGAACCAGACCCGTCCCTCTATGGCCAGCCTGCGCTACGCCGTCGACCTGCTTGCCGGCGGGCAGCAGCTGGTGGTGTTTCCCGAGGGCCGGATTCAACGG
This sequence comes from Cyanobacteria bacterium M_DeepCast_100m_m1_067, assembly GCA_016882385.1. Taxonomy (GTDB): domain Bacteria; phylum Cyanobacteriota; class Cyanobacteriia; order PCC-6307; family Cyanobiaceae; genus Cyanobium_A. Next base: position 17,094 of record VGQC01000015.1, read on the forward strand.
GAACCCTCGCCCCTGCGCCTGCACCAGGGCCTGGCCCGCCTGGCCCTGCTGGCGGCGGGCCAGGGGGTGGTGGTGCCGGTGGTGCCGGTGGGCCTTGCCTACAGCCACAGCCTGCCCCGTTGGCGCGACCGGGCGGCGCTCTGCGTCGGCCCACCGCTCAGCCTGGAGGGTCAGGGACGGGAGGCAGCGATCACCTTCACCGATCACCTCACCGCTGCGCTGCAGCAGGCTGAAAGCCAGGCGCGGGAGGCGCTTGGTCTGGCCCCTTAGAGTTTTCGAGTCTGTGTTTGTTGGTTGTGCGTAGGCCGTCCCGCCTGATCTGCGGTTCCGTGTTGGCTGTGTTGGCCCTTGCTGCCCCCCTGGCTCCGGCAGCAGTGCACGCCCAGCAGGAGCCCCAGAAGGCCCTGGAGTCATCGGGCAGTCCCTTCAATCTGGAGGCGGTGCGCACCCTGCTGGCCCGGGGTGATGCCGCCGCCGCCAGCGGCAACCTGGCCGAGGCGCGCAAGCTCTACGACCAGGCCCGCGACGCCTGCCGCCGTCTGCTGGGCTTCTACCGCGACCTGAGTGGCTCGTTCCGGGGCCTGGACGCCCGCATCCCCCGGGAGATGGATCAGAAGGGCCGCGAGGCCCTGGAAACCATGGCCCAGGCCAACCTTCGCCTGGCGGCTGTGTTCCGCCGCCAGAACCAGCCCGAGGTGGCTGTACCGCTGCTGGTGGAAGTGGTGAAGGTGATGACCCCGGCCAATCCGGAGGGCCGCAAGGCCTATCAGAGCCTGGTGGAAATCGGTTTTGCCGCCACTCCCTACACCGCCGGGGCCGCGGCGACACCGGGCAACTGAGGCCTTTAGATTTCCGTTCGTTCGCTGCAACACCGGCTTGATGGTGCATCCCGATCAGGTGAAGGCCGCCATTACCCAGGCCCTTCCCGATGCCTGCGTGGACGTGGAGGACCTCACCGGGGGTGGTGACCACCTCCAAGTGACGGTTGTCTCTTCGGCGTTCAACGGCCTCACCCGGGTGAAGCAGCACCAACTCGTCTACGGCGCACTGCGCCAGGAATTGGCCAGCGAAGCGATCCACGCCCTGGCCCTGCAAACCTCCACTCCCGCTTGATTCCATGGACGCCACCACCCGTCAACGCATCGAGGAGCTGCTGGCCAGCAGTCCTGTTTTCGTGTTCATGAAGGGCAACAAGCTGATGCCCCAGTGCGGCTTCTCCAACAACGTCGTGCAGATCCTGCACGCGGCGGGCGTGCCGTTCGAAACCTTTGACGTGCTCTCCGACGGCGACATCCGTCAGGGCATCAAGGAGTTTTCCGAGTGGCCCACCATTCCCCAGGTGTATGTCAAAGGGGAATTCATCGGCGGCTCCGACATCCTGATCGAGATGTACAACTCGGGTGAGTTGCGCGAAAAGCTCGAGATCGCCCTGGCCAGTTGAACCGCGCGAGGAGATCGGGGCGCCGCTGCTCGTTAGTAGCGGCCTGATTCGTAGAGGCTGCGGGGATCGCCATCCGGGCCAACAAAGCTGGAGGGATCCAGGATCCAGCGGTCGATCAACTCTTCGAGCCGCCGCTGGGTGAGTGGATCGAGCACAGCCGTGCGCCGCAGAGCGTGGAGATAGCCATCGGCATAGAGGCGCAGCTCCGCTGGGCTGTGGAAGCGATGGGCCAGCTCTTGGCAGGCATCGCACAGCGACTGGAAGTGGCGGATGGCTTCGGGGTGCTGGAGCGCGGTCATGGGGTCATCAACCCTGTGTCCATTCTGGCCCTCGAGGCCAGGGGGTGCGATCGAAAGGACAACCGCATCGCCTGATACGCGGCGCTACTGGCCGGCACGGTTAGCCTTGGTTTCATTAACGACCATCACCCCATCAGCTCAACCCCGCCGCCACCGTCATCCAGCCTGTCCACGAGCCAGCCAGCCAGCCCCAAGGCTCCCCCGTCTGGAACGCAGCCCCATCGGGTGCTGGTGGTGGATCCGCACGCCACCCTGCGCACGGTGCTGGCGCAACGGTTGCGGCAGGACGGCCTCCTGGCGGCGGCCGTAGCCACCGCCCGCGAAGCGCTGGAGGTGTGCCAAGACCAATCCCCCGATCTGCTGATCAGCGCCGAACTCCTGGATGAGAGCTCGGCCCTGCGCTTGGCGGCCCAGCTGCGCTGTCCGGTGATGGTGCTCACCGCCCGCACGGGCTCGGAGCCGGTGGTCACCCTGCTCGATGCCGGTGCCGACGACGTGCTGCGCAAGCCCTTTGGCCTCGAGGAGCTCGCGGCCCGCTGCCGCACCCTGCTGCGCCGCAGCGGCACGGGCCTGCAGGAGCGGGTGTGCGTGGGGCCACTGGAGGTGCATGTGTTGCTGCGCCAGGTGACCCTGCGTGACCAACCGGTGGAGCTGAGCCCCCGGGAATTTGCCTTGCTCTGTGCCCTGTTGATGCCCCCCGGGGTGGTGCGCAGCCGCCAGGAGTTGCTGCGGATGGCCTGGCCGCCGTTCAGCGGCGGGCCCCGCTCGGTGGATACCCAGGTGCTCACCCTGCGCCGCAAGCTGGAGCAGGCCGGCTTGGGTGAGGGTGGCGGCATCGAGACGATGCGCCAGCAGGGTTATCGCTTCAGCCTCGAAACCCTGCCCGAACCTGCTGCCGAGGACGAGCCCGCCCGCCAGCCGCTTAACAGCGTGGCCTGATCGGCCGCCGAGCGGCAAACGCGCCCTGCTTAGCGCTGGGCCAGGCCCCAGGCGAGCTCTCCCAACACCATGGTGCCGCTGAGTCCGGCCAGGAGCTGGTAGGTCCAAGGTGGGCTGATCCGGCCGATGGCGCTGGTGTCGAGGCCCGTCTCCTGGCTGAAGCGGCCCAGAAACGCCTCGAAGGCGGCAACGCGCTGCGGCAGCAGGAAGGCGGATCCGTCCTCGCTCCGCACGTAAAACACCCGGCCCCCCTGGCTGGTGGCCACTGGCGTGAGTCCGCGAATCGAGGCCCAGGGCAGGCTCCAGCCGCGCCGCAGCAGCCAACGGCACCAGCCGGGATGGCCGACGCGCATCCCCTCGGCGTTCAGTTCCACCGCTTCACTGGTGGCGGCCAGTACGAGGGCGAGCCCGAGGGGTAGGGCCAGCCAAAGCGCCAGTTTCAGCTCCGGGGGGGCCAGCCAGGGCAGGGGCGCCACCAGGGCGAGGTAGAGGGCGATCAGGGTGAAGCGGATCAGCGGCGCCATCGGGTAGCGGTCGCTGGCGCTGGCTGGGCCGCCGCTGCTCATCGGTCTTCGGGGGAGCCGGGAAGGGGTTCGATCAGCGTGGGTGGCTGGTAGCGGCCGCTGAACACCTCCTGCTCCCGGCCCTTCCAGAACTCACCCAGTCGCATTAGGTCGGCATGGGCCTCCTGCAGGCTGGCCAGGTAGGCGTCGGGATCCATGCTGTCCTTGGCCTCCTTCAGCTTGGTGAGCCGCAGCAGCTGCAACATCCAGGGCTTGCCGAGCTCACCGCGCTGCTCCAGGTAGCGGGCCAGGTCTGCTGAGCTGGGAAGAGGAGATTGAGACATCGAGCCAGCCTATGGCGCGGGGCGCGGCCTCTTCGACTGGGTCAGGCCGTGTAAATCATTCGATGCAAGCGTACTATTAGCACATGTGGATCGAACGGCAGATCGGACCGCGCTTGCAGCGGCTGGCCGCCACGCGGCCGGTGCTGGTGCTGAGCGGGGCCCGCCAGACCGGTAAAACCGCTCTGATGCGCAGGCTGTTTGCTGCCCACCACTACGTGAGCCTGGATCTGCCCAGCGAGGCGGCCCAGGCCGAGCAGGATCCCGCCGCTTTTTTAGCCCGCCACCCCCTGCCCCTGGTGGTGGATGAGGTGCAGTACGCCCCGGGCCTCTTCCGCCATCTCAAAAGCGTGGTGGATGGCGATCGCCTGGCCACCGGCCAGCTGATCCTCACCGGCTCCCAGCCCTTCGCTCTCATGCAGGGGATCGCCGAGAGCCTGGCGGGCCGTGCTGCGGTGGTGCAGCTCGAGGGGCTCAGCTCCATCGAGGTTGCGGCGGCGGCCCCGGATCTCTCCTTGGCGGAGCGGCTGCTGCGGGGCGGCTACCCCGAGTTAATCGCCCAGCCGGCCATTGATGCCACGGAGTATTTCTCCTCCTATGTGGCGACCTATCTGGAGCGGGATCTGCGCAGTCAGTTGCAGGTGACCAATCTGCGCGATTTCGAGCGCTTCCTCCGGGCGGTGGCGCTGCGCTCAGCCCAGCTGCTCAACCGGGCCGAGCTGGCCCGCGATGTGGGGATCAGCAACTCGACCGCCGGTATCTGGTTGGCGCTGCTGGAGCGCAGTGGTCTGGTTGTGCTGCTCGAACCCTGGTTCAGCAATGCCACCAAGCGGCTGGTGAAGGCTCCCAAGCTTTACCTGGCCGATACGGGACTGCTCGCCTTCCTGGTGGGATTGCGCAGCGCTCCGGAACTTCTGGCGTCGCCCCTGGTGGGTGCTCTCTGGGAAACCCATGTGCTGATGGATCTCCGCCGCCAGGCCGCGGCTGCGGGGGATCCGCTGGTCCTGCATTTTTGGCGCGATCGCAGCAAGGAGGTGGACCTGGTGGTGCAGCGGGGAGGCCGCTATTGGCTGGCCGATGCCAAGTGGAGTGAGCTTCCCCAGCCTGCTGACGCGCGGCGCCTGCCGCAGGTGGCGGCGGAGCTGGGCACGGAGGCGGTGGCTGCCCAGGCGTTGCTCTGCCGCACGCCCAACAGCTACCCCCTCGGCAATGGCGTGGACGCACTGCCGCTTGGGGAGGCTGGCGCCTGGCTGGGAATCAAGCCGGCAGCGACCAGGGGTTGAGGCCCAGATCGGCGCCGATGCGGTGGGCGCAGGCGAAGCCGCTGAAGGCCACCGCATTGAGGCCCTGGCCGGGGAAGCAGGAATCGCCCACGCAATAGAGGTGCTTCAGGCCGGTGCGGTTGAAGGGCATCGGCAATAGCCCTGGCAGCCGCAGCGCCGGAATCGGGCCGTAGCTGCCGCCCATGCGGCCCAGGAAGCGGCGGTGGGAGCGGGGGGTGCCGATCTCCTGGTGGCGGATGGCGCCCTTCAGGCCCGGCAGCATCGCCTCCAGACGGGCGATGAGCCTCGCCGCGTCGGCTGTTTTCTTGGCGCGGTAGGCCGAGGGAGAGAGCCCCTGCCAGTGCTCCATGGAGCTGGGGGTGAAGGTGTGCAGGATGTGGCGGCCCGCCGGCGCCAGGGCCGGATCGAGCAGCGTCGGCATCGACACGAAGATCACCCCCTGCTCGGCCTCCATCGCCTCCCAGGTTTCCAGCAGTAGGTGGTGGCAGTGGAAGCCTTCGGGCACCACGGCCGCATCGATGCCCAGGTGCAGCGAGAGGAAGGAGGGGGAGGGGCGGTAGCGGCGGCGCCAGGTGCGCTCGGCCGCCGGGGTGTGGGCGGCATCCACGAGCGGATGGGCCACGGCCCCCTCGCTGCCGGACTCACCGGCAAAGGTGTCCCAGCGGGTGGCATTGCTCACCACGCGGCGGCCGCGGATCGTTTCGCCGCTGGCCAGCTTCACGCCTACGGCCGCACCGTTCTCGATCAGCACCTCGGTGACGCGGGCCTGGTAGCGGATGGCTCCGCCATGGCTCTCCAAGCCCGCCACCAGCTTCTCGGCGATCACGCCGACGCCGCCTTTGGGGTAGTTGATGCCGCCGGCATGGCGATCGGAGAACACCATCCCCGCGTTGATCATCGGCGTGCGATCGGCCGGCATCACGCTCCAGCAGAAGCACTCCATGTCGATGAACCTGAGCAGCTGTTCATCCTTGATGTGGGCGCGGGCCACGTCGCCCACGTTGAAGGGCAGCCAGCGGGCCAGCCCCAGGCAGGCCAGCGGCGCCCGGAAGAACACCTTGGCCAGGTAGGCGGGGTCCTCGAGCGAGAGCAGCGGCATCGCATCGAGGCAGCGGAACACCTGCCAGCAGGTGTCGTAGAAGGCGCGGATCCCTTTGGCCTCGTGGGGGAACAGGGCCGTGAGATCGGCGATGAAGCGCTCGTAATCGCGGTCCACCGCCACGTTCAGGCCGCCGGGCAGGTGGTATTCGAGCTGGGCCGGGTCGGGCGCCGTAGCGCAGTGCTGGCCCACATCGGCCAGGGCGCGGGTGAGCAGGTTGGTGTGCCCCTTCTCGCCGAAGCCGAAGATCATCGAGGCGCCCACGTCGAAGGTGTAGCCCTCGCGCTTGAAACTTCCCCCTGAGCCCCCGGGAATCAGATAGCGCTCCAGCACCAGCACCTTCGCCCCCTTGGCGGCCAGCTGGGAGGCGGTGACCAGGCCGCCGATACCCGAGCCGATCACGAGTACATCCCAGGTGGGGGCGGGGGTGCTGGTCACCGGAGGGCAGCGGCAGGTGCGGCCGACCCTAGGAAGGGGGCCAGATCCGCCAGCGCCCGATCGCGGTAAGCGCCATAGCGTTCCCGCTTGCCCTGGATGCGGGTGGGCAGCTCCGGCAGCAGGCCGAAATTGGGGGGCATGGGCTGGAAGCCACCCCGTTTGCCTTTGCCGCCGCAGGGGGCCTCGGCGATGAAGTGGGTGAGGGCGCCGATCATCGTGGTGGGCGGCAGGCTGATGGGCTCTTGGCCCTGGGCCAGTCGGGCGGCGTTGGTGCCCGCCAGCCAGCCGCCAGCCACCGCCGCGGCGTAGCCCTCGGTGCCCGTGATCTGTCCGGCGGCCAGCAGCGTGGGGCGGCTGCGGAACTGCAGGGTGGGATCAAGCAGCTGGGGCGATTCCAGGAAGGTGTTGCGGTGCATCACGCCGAAGCGCACGAACTCGGCGTTCTCCAGGCCCGGGATCAGGCGCAGCACCCGTTTCTGTTCGCCCCATTTGAGATTGGTCTGAAAGCCCACCAGGTTCCAGAGGCGGCCGTCCTTGTCTTCCTGGCGCAGCTGCACCACCGCATAGGCCCGTTTGGCGCGGCGCACGTCGCGGTCGTTCACGTCACCCCAGCGCGGATCCCAGAGGCCGATCGGCTTGAGCGGGCCGTAGCGCATCGTGTCTTCGCCGCGGCGGGCCAGCTCCTCGATTGGCAGACAGCCTTCGAAGAACGTGGCGTTTTCTTTTTCGAAATTCTTGAGCTCGGCCTGTTCAGCGTTCAGCAGGGCCTCGCGGAAGGCGAGGTACTGCTCCCTGCTCATCGGGCAGTTGATGTAGTCCGCATCGCCCTTGTCGTAGCGGCTGGCGCGGAAGGCCACGGAGAGATCGATGCTCTCGCCTGCCACGATCGGACTGGCGGCATCGAAGAAGTGGCAGTCGCCCCGGCCGGTGAAGGCCCGCAGCTGCTCGGCCAGGGGCTCACTGGTGAGCGGCCCGGTGGCCAGCACGGCGATCTCACCTGGCCGCGGCAGCTCGGTGTGCTCGCGTCGCTCCACCGTCACCAGCGGGTGCTGCTCGAGGGCGGCGGTGAGGGCGGCGCTGTAGCGGCCCCGGTCGACTGCCAGGGCGCCGCCGGCGGGCACCGCATGGGCATCGGCCGTGCCAATCACCAGCGAGCCCAGGCGACGCAGCTCCTCCTGCAGCAGCCCGGCGGCCCGGTCGCTGCTGAGGGCGCCAAAGCTGTTGCTGCACACCAGCTCGGCGAATTCAGCACTGTGGTGGGCAGGGGAGCGCTGCACCGGACGCATCTCCACCAGCCGCACCGGGAGGCCGGCGGCGGCGATCTGCCAAGCCGCTTCAGTGCCGGCGAGGCCGGCACCGACCACTAACACCATGGGCTTGCAGGGCGCCTCAGAGGGAATCAGGTTCAGGCGCGGGCGCGCTTGAGCATCAGCTGCAGTTGACCCACGGCAGCGCGGCCGATGTGGAACACGGCCCAGCTCGCGGCCAGAAGGATGGGAGCGGCAACCAGCACCAGCCGTGCGTCCATGGAAGGCAGAGAAACAAGATGCGGCGATCTTAAGGAGTCCGCCCTGTCTGCGGTTCGCCAGGCCCTGGATTTGTCGTCATCCGTTTCCCCCTAGGGCCAAGGGGCGTTTCCTGGCCTCAGCGTGGGCCTCAGCCAGCTGCCGGTAGCGGCGGGCGTGCTGGCGTTGCTCCGCCTGGGCTTCGGCGCTGAGCTCGCGCTTCAGCTGGGCCGGCGCCCCCATCACCAGGGCTCCGGGGGGCACGTCGCGGGTCACCACCGAACCCGCCGCCACCAGGGCGCCGGCGCCCACGGTCACCCCGTTGAGCACGATGGCGCCGATGCCGATCAGGCAGCCGTCTTCGAGGGTGGCGCCGTGCACCACCGCCCGATGGCCAATGGTGACGTCGCTGCCGATGGTCACTGGCTGATCCGGATCGCCATGCAGCACGGCGCCGTCCTGCACGTTGCTGCCCTCGCCCACCACGATCGGGCAGACATCACCGCGGGCTACGGCGGTGGGCCAGAGGCTGACGCCGGCCGCGAGCCGCACATCGCCGATCACCACGGCGGAATCGGCCACCCAGGCCCCGGGATCGATGCGAGGTTCGGGCCAACTGGTGCACCAGGGATCGCTGCTCATCCGTCGTACCAGCAAGTCTGGGCATTCTCCCGGCTGGCACCGGCCCCTTGGAGGAGGTCGCCGCTGGGTGATACGTTCCATGGGTGCCCAACGGGCGCGGGTCGCTAGCTCAGCGGTAGAGCACTCGGCTTTTAACCGATTGGTCCTGAGTTCGAATCTCAGGCGACCCATTTCAACAGTGTCCTTCTGGAATTGCGGTTCTGGATTGCGCTTCTGGCCGGGCAGACCGTCCCGATCACGCGGTTGCATGGCTGTTGCACGACGGATCCACCGTTGTGAAACAGCCCGTTGCACAGCTCAAAAAGGACGTTCTGAAGGACGTTCTGGCTTTGCGTCTGGCGGTGACGCGTCACCGCCAACTGCCTGTCCCCTGGTTCCGCTGTGCTCTGCGCTCGGCACTGGCATCGTTCCCTATCAGCACAGCGGGCCGCTTCATGAAGTTGGATCTTCATTGGTGAAGAGCCGTTGCGGCCCCGCGTCCCGGGGTTGTCAGCGCCTGCTGACGGAGCGATGGTGTGTGCATCGGGATTCGGAGGCTCCACGGATGGAAGACACCCCCCCTGAGCAGTCATCAGGAGCGCGCTGACGATCCGGCCCCTGCTCCAACACTCTCGACGGATCTCTGACGTCCTTCGGCTTGACGCCTCCACTGCACCGCCAACGGCCAGGTCCCATCGCCCGGTCTCAGGTGCCCCGGATGCAATCGGGACGTCCCACTTGTCACCTGGCCCCAGGTGCCAGCGCCGGCAGCTCCGACCACAACTGAAGATTCTCAGATCGCCTGATCTGAATTCCAAGCAAAAACCTCGCGCAGCTGCGCCCGCACCCCCGAGGGTCGGCACCACGGCTGAGCAGACAATCGCCCGGGGCCCAAGCTCCGGGCATTGTTGTGTTGGGGGCGTGTTGTGTTGGCGGGGGTGTTGCTGGCTCAGTCGCTGCTGCGGCCCAGCAGCAGATCTCGGGCGCCATTGACCCGCTGCATCGTGTCGTGGCTGCCGCCGCGATCGGGGTGGTGTTCGGCGGCCGCACTCTTCCAGGCCCGGTTGACGTCGTCCGGCCTGATGCGACCGGCCAGGGGGAGATGCAATCGCTGCCGGGCCACGATTGCCTCACGGTCGGGATGCTTGCCGAGGGGGCCCCAGTCGGCCTTGCTCAG